>CAZWVC010000030.1:0-22501 GCA_964637245.1 uncultured Desulfocapsaceae bacterium | reverse complement strand
GCAGGACGATGAATCTCATCCTGATAATGTATGGTCAGATGATGACAACACTCTTCTGTATCATAACAAGACCATTCGCAACGAGACTCACCAATGCAGTTTGCTGGGGTACGCAGGTTGGAACCAGAACCACCAAGGTCCTGTCCCATGTCATGGGTCAGATCCCAGAAAAATGGCTCGAGATTCTCAGTTCGGGTACCAAGCAGAATAATATCGCCGGTGGAACCGTGAAAGTTTGTCATACCGGAACCATGCTTTTCCCAAAGATCCATGAGCTGACGAAGGTTTGCCGTGCTGTAGTACTTTGATGCTGGTTGGGCTACACGAATAGTGTGAAAGTGCTCAACACCTGGAAACTGCTCAGGTACATCTGCATAACGACCTACGATACCACCACCATATCCAAAAACACCTACGATACCGCCGTGTTTCCAATGGGTGATTCTATCCTTGTAGGACAACTCCAGGATACCAAGGATATCCCAACATTCAGGCTTGGTCTCCGCCTGTTTTTTGATGTCGGTAACGAAGCTCGGCCATGGACCGGACTCCAATTGATCCAACAAGGGTGTCTCATGTTTTGCCATGATTTCCTCCTTTGAATTACTGTTTAAACTACAACCTTTACCAAAAAAAATATTCTTATTAACGGATTTCGTTTCTTGAATGGTGGGTGGGGAGAGAGCTGAAATATACTTATCAGCATTCACCTACCTGTTCTTACAGTATCTTTAGACAACCTCTATAGTCCTAAAACACCTCGAAACAATAAACCTGTGAATAATCGTTCAGCGGCTGAGAATATCTTTGTATAAGCTTTTTGTCAACAAAAAACAATACCGGAAAGGTCGAGAAAATGAATAGCCATTCACACCTCAATTGAGCGGAAACTATGCCATTCCAGCTCTTCTCAATATCTTGCTCTCAAGGGAATCAGCTGTGTCGGAAGGTGTTGCCATTTCAGCTAAAAAATGATTGGCAATTTTCTTGCCCAACTGCACCCCTTCTTGGTCAAATGAGTTGACACTCCAGGTAAATCCCTGAAATACTATTTTTGCTTCATAAAGAGCCAGAAGAGCGCCCATCGTTTCAGGTGTTAATTGCTCTGCCAGCAGCATAGAGCTGGGCCTGTTCCCAGGAAAGTATTTATTTGGGTTGTCGCTTCTTTGCCCTACTGCCAGGGCAACTGCTTGAGCAAGCATGTTCGCTACCAGCTTTTGTTGCGAATTGGTGTTCAGGGTAAGCGTGTCCCGACCATATTGTGACTGACGAAAACCTATGAAATCGCAGGGTACTATTTCTGTCCCCTGATGGAGAAGTTGGTAGAAGGCGTGTTGTCCGTTTGTACCGGGTTCGCCCCATACAATCGGACCAGTTTGATATGCGACATCTTCTCCCAATCTATTAATTGATTTGCCATTGCTTTCCATATCACACTGTTGCAAATGGGCTGGGAAACGATGAAGTGCCTGGCTGTATGGCAGTACTGCCAGAGTGGGCATTTGCAGGTAAGAATGATTCCATACCCCTAACATAGCCATTAATAAGCCTTGATTCTTGCGGATATCCCGTTCCTCGGCCTCATAATCAACTGTGGATGCTCCTTGCAAAAAGGCAATGATCTGTTCGTAACCTAGATAGAAGCCCAGCATCACTAAACCAACCATGGACGTAACACTATATCTTCCTCCGATGAAATCATACATATAGAAGGAACGTAAGTATTTTTCCGGGTTATCCATTGGGCTGCCCTGTCCGGTAACCGCAATAAAATGATGCACCGGATCAAGTCCAGCAGCGTGAAAGGCTTGGCGGACGAGAGTTTCATTAGTCAGTGTCTCTAAAGTAGTTCCACTCTTGGAAACTATATTAACCAGTGCTGTACTGAGATCTATCTTTTCCAGAACTGCGGCGGCATCATCGGGGTCTACATTGGATATGAAAAAGACCTCACGTTGTTGCTTACCATAGGGACGCAATGCTTCGTATACAGATCGTGGGCCCAGGTCCGAACCACCTATTCCCACATGGATAAGGCTCTTAAAATTTTTGCCCTGTTTATTAGTTATGTGACCACCGTCAAGCTGCTCTAGAAACTCCTTGAGTTTTGCTAGCTCTCGTACAGCCTTATCAGTGGCTGACTGTTCACAGGCCTGCTCAACAAAGATATCGCGACAGGCGGTGTGTAATACCTGGCGTTCCTCACTCTCAACACCATGAATGTTATTCATTATCTCGCCGAATTTCATCTGTTTGAACTGCCCCACAAGGTCACATTCATCGGCGAGTTCCTGCAGAGCATCGAGGATGGTATCGTCTACCCTCTGGGCCCAATAATGGAGAGAAAAACAACTGGAGGCACAGATGTAGTCCTCTAATCTGTTATCCTGTTGCAGTGCGTTTAGGGCGGTCAAATCAAAAGGAGTCTTTTTCAGTGCATTAAGCTTGTGGTGAGCCTTAGTATCTGTATATGCAACCTTTTCTCGCATAGCATCCCCTTTGTGATGGAATTTGAGTGCTATTAAACTGTGGCGCTGTTTCTTTTTTCCAGCCCTTCTTGAGCAAGTCTCTTCAGCTCTGCAATGGTAGCCGCATAATCATCGCTCCCATATATGGCCGATCCTGCAACGAATATATTAGCACCAGCCTCTGCAGCCATTCCTATGGTCGATGGTGCGATACCACCATCAATCTCTATTCCTGTAGATAAGCCCAAGGTATCAATTCGGTTTCGCAATTGCCAGGTTTTCTCTAAAGTTGAAGGAATAAAAGATTGCCCCCCAAAGCCCGGATTGACGCTCATTAACATAACCAAATCAACATCTTCTAAAATATAATCGATGGTCGCCAATGGAGTTGCGGGATTGAGCACAACTCCTGCTTTTTTGCCTAGTTCCTTAATTCTCGCAACGGTCCGGTGTAAATGAGTGCATGCCTCCACATGCACAGTTATCCAGTCTGCACCAGCCTGAGCAAACCCATCCACATAACGGTCCGCATCAGCAATCATCAAGTGAACATCCAATTCCTTTTCGGTCACCCGTTTTACTGCTTCAATTACCAGTGGTCCTATGGTTATGTTGGGTACAAAATGCCCATCCATAACATCTACATGAATAATATCGGCACCAGCCAATTCCACAGCGCGTACTTCACTACCAAGATTGGCAAAATCAGCAGAAAGTATTGATGGAGCTATTAAAATATCTTGCATTCCTCTACCTCTTATCATCCCATTAGTCTATGCATCACAACCATAAAAAATTTCATGCTGTTTTACTGCTGAAAAGTCTGTTGCTCAGCACCCATTCCCTTCAATTGATCTTGCGGATTTCATCACCAGGCAAAACTTCAATAAAACCTTCTAACTCAAGAATAAGAAGGATCTCACTTAATTGAGAGACCGGCAATCCCGACTTTTGAATTAGCTCATCACGCGATAGCGAGTACGAATCCAACTGCTCTAAGAGAAGTTTTGCCTGGGGCTCGAGCGCATTCATTCCCCCATTATGCAATTCTCCGCTAGCTTTTGCAGCAAGCGTGGAGGCAATGGACAAATCCTCAAGAATATCTTTTTCGGACTGGACCAGCTTTGCCCCTTGCTTCAACAGCCAGTGAGACCCTTCACTTTTATAGGAATCAACCTGCCCCGGTACGGCATAAACCTCTCGGCCCTCTTCAAGAGCCAGCTGGGCTGTTATAAGCGATCCTGACTTTTTTGCCGCTTCAACCACGACAACTCCCCTACTCATTCCTGCTATTATACGATTTCTTGCAGGAAAGCGGAATCCCTCAGGTGTTGTTCCAAGAGGATATTCACTGACTATTGCTCCATTTTGGACAATTTCTTGAAACAGGGGCAGGTTTTGCCGAGGATACACAACATCAACACCGCATCCTAAAACACCTATTGTCTTGCCAGAGCCTGCAAGGGCGCCTCGATGGGATTCCGTGTCTATCCCCAAGGCTAAACCTGATACAACGGAAACACCGGAATAGGCCAATTTTTTTCCTAAATCAAATGCTATTCGATTACCATAGCTGGTTGAGGCACGTGAACCAACAATTGCAATGAGTGTCTCATTCAGCACTGTAGGATCACCAAGAACATAGAGCACCGGCGGAGGATCGCTTATTTCTTTGAGGATCTCCGGATAGAGGTCATGGGTAAAGGGAAGACTAAAACCTCCTTTTTTATGTAAATCCTCAAGCTGCTGCCTGCAATATTTGCGAATCTTATCTTTTTCGGAAAATCCTGCGAGTTGTCTCTTTCCTATTCCCGATACCAACCTGAGATCTTTGACATTGCAGCGCAAAGCTCTTTCAGGATCACCATAATTATTCACAATCGACCAGAAACTCGCTAAGCCTATACCAGGCACCTGACTTAAGGTCATCCAAGCTAAAGTGTCATCCATTTTATGTTATCAAGGAGAGGAGACTAAAAAAAATCGGCGGACCAATTATTCCAGCTGATCCGCCAACTACACGATAAAGGTGATGATTTGAAACCTGATGGGTAGTTCTGTTAATGATCTACCATAAAAACCCGCAATTCATCGATACGAGACGGGTGTTTCAGTTTTTGAATTGCCTGAGCCTCAATTTGTCTGATCCGTTCTCTGGTAACCGCAAAACATTTACCCACCTCCTCCAAAGTATGGTCACAGTCAACATCAATTCCGTAACGCATCCTCAACACTTTGGCCTCGCGTGGAGAGAGAGAGGACATCACAAACTTTAAACATTCCTGCAGGCTGGTAACCATTGAAGCCTCATGTGGGCTAAGCCTGCCATTGTCCTCAATAAAATCACCAAGAAATGTCTCGCCATCATCTCCCACAGGCGTGTCCAAAGAAATGGCATCTTTGGCTATCTTGAGTGCTGATTTAACTTTATTTACCTCGGTACCAAGCAATTCAGCCATTTCTTCAGGAGTCGGTTCACGGTGCTCCTCAAGCATAAAATCCTTGGAAACCCGAAGTAATCTGTTGATAGTCTCAATCATGTGAACAGGTAAACGGATAGTACGTCCCTGATCAGCAATTCCCCTGGTGATAGACTGCCTGATCCACCAGGTCGCATAGGTACTGAATTTGTAGCCCCGATGATAGTCAAATTTCTCCACAGCCTTCATCAAGCCAATATTTCCTTCTTGAATCAGATCTGCAAATTGCAATCCTCGGTTCACAAATTTTTTAGAAACAGATATCACCAGACGTAAGTTGGCCCGCACCAAAGCTTCTTTGGCTTGTTTGTTTATCTCTTTGCCATCTTCTACTTCATGAAGTATTTCCCGCAGAGTCTGGTAATTGATGCATGATTCTTCGAGAAATTGAAGATCGACCTTATCTTCAAGCTTTTGATGATTGATTTCCCCACCAATGTCCTGAGTACGCAGTTTATATTCCTGTAAGACTTCAACTAAAACTATTCTGTACCTTCGCGATAGTTCCTCAAGACCAGAGGCAACTGCATCTACACAGGATGAACAGATTATCTTCTTTTTAAAGAGATCTGCAATGTCTTCACCTATGGAAACTATCTGCTTGTTGATTTTTTTAATTTTTTTAATGTCTTCGGGTGATAGTGAGATAAACTCCTTGCGAAGCTTTTCACGCTTACTATCGAGTTCGACGGCTTTATCAACAGCCTGTAAAAAATCTTTCTTTTCTTTCTTAATGATTGACGGCTGGTTGTCAGGTACACCATTGATTATCTGATGTATTTTTTTCTTACCATCGACTAGCTCTTCCGCCACTTGTTTTAAAGCAGGTATGGCAAGTGCTGTGGAGAATACTACTCGTTGCACCCTGCGCTTGCCATCTTCCATTTTTTTGGCAAGCTTCAATTCTTCTTCATGGCTGAGCAGCGTGAGAGAACCCATTTCCCGGAGATAGATATTCATCGGATCAACCGAGTGCTTGCCTTCCTTCCCGGAACTGCGTGATATCCTGCGCCTGTCTCCTTTTCTTCTATCTGTGCTATAGCCTTTGCGGCGATCATTCTGTTTGGATCTGCGGTCCTCATTGACATCTTCGGGCAGGTAAACAGGCTCTTCCTCTTCTGATTTATAGATGCCGGTTAAGTCATCAACATCGGATTCCTCCTCAGAGACGTCATATAACTCATCATAATCATTGTCTAATTGATCTCTGCTATCCTGACTGTCAATGGCCATATCGTTCCCCTTTGCCTCCCAGGCATTTCAGCCTTGAGGAAACCTTCCAAAAAATGGGTATGATTGCGGCAGTACGCCTGAAAATATTACTATGAACCCACTATAGCAAAAAAAATATAATGCGCAATAAACACTTAAGAATTTGTTAAAAAACAGAACCATAAAGTATACCTTGTTATTCTCTCAATTTTCGTAGTTGAATCTCGACATCCTGTTTTTGCTGTAACAGTTTAGTCAAGGTCAGGTAATCACTACTTTGTTGAGCCTCTTCGATCTTTCTGCTCAAGTTGTTTGACATAGTGCGCATCTCCTGAATCTCAAGCCATTCGAGAAGTTCCTCAAGTTCTTCTTTCTCATGCTGGACCCGCTCTTCAAGTGTCCCAACCTGCGGTGCCTTAAGCAACACATCAGCGACAAAACTTCTCTCCGGACCCTCTGGAAGGGCCGACAAAACCTCTTCTGGCTGTACCTCCTTACCTCCGGCAAGCAATAATTTCACCTGTAAAAAGAGAATTTCTCCCATTCCACCATGCAATATTTCACGGATATTTTTCTCCTCCAGCTTCTCAAAATGATGGGGATTCATGATCATGAATTCAACTAGTCGCTTTTGTGCTGCACTTAACTTTGAAGCATTTTTCCCTTCAGGTCTATGTAAAGAAGCACTGCTTGCCTGCTTAACTGAAGTCGCAGCAGCTGTCTGCATAATACTCTCAAGCTGCACAGCCTCAATTCCCAGCTTTTCAGCAAAATGAGCAATAACAACAGACCGTTGTAAATCTGATGGAGCCGCTGCAACTAATGGTTTGATCTGCTCGGCGATTACACTCTTACCTTCTAGGGTCAAACCATGCTCAAGGATAAGTTCATCCACTACAAATTCTGGCAGTTCTTTCGCTTCTTCCAATAGAGATTCTAACTCATGAAGTCCTCGCTCACGTATAAAGGTGTCAGGATCATGTCCTGCCGGAAGGAGTGCCACTCTTGCTGGCAATTGCTCTGCCAAGAAGTGGGGTGCAGCTCTGAAGGCTGCTTTTTTTCCTGCCTCATCACCATCAAAAAGCAATACAGCACGATCAGCGTATTTTGTTAACAGACGAATTTGCGATGTTGTAAGAGCTGTTCCCAATGGCGCAACGACATTTTTACAGCCATGCACAACAAGTGATATCATGTCGAAATTACCCTCAACAATCACAACATTCCGACTTCGACGAATCTCTTCACTCTGCTGGTATAAACCAAGAAGAGTCCTGCTTTTATTAAAGATATTACTCTCTGGAGAATTCATATACTTTGGTTGACCTTCGCCAACAATGCGACCACCAAAACCACAGATTTTTCCTCTAGTGTTATAAATAGGGAAAAGCACACGGTCGCGAAATCTGTCATATCTGCCCCCACGATCTCTCTTTACCAGTAGACCGACTTTTTCTGCTATCTCAGCCTCTTCAGCAGAAAACTGTCGGGCAAGATAATCCCAGCCTGTGACCTCCTTTGAGGGAGCATAGCCAATCTCAAATTTTGCCTGAACCTCCTTGGGAATTCCCCGGCGACTAAGATATTGACGAGCAGCTTCAGCAGCATTGTCTTTCTCAAGAAAATTTCGATAGATATTGGCTGCTTTAGCAGTAACCACGTACATTCGGTCACGCATGACCTCAAGTTTTTTCTCCTGCTCTGTTACCTTTTTTTGTGGTAATTCAATGTTAAGCCGGTCAGCAAGCTGCTGAAGTGCAGATTGAAAATCAAGGTTGTGATATTTCATCAAAAAGGAGAACACATCACCTGATTCACCACAGCCAAAACAATAATAAAATTGCTGCGCTCCATTTACAGAAAAAGAAGGCGTCTTCTCACCATGAAAGGGGCAAAGCCCCAAATAGCGAACACCGCTGCGTTTTAGTTCCACATGCTCGCCTATGATTCTAGTTATGTCTGTTTGCTCTTTTATTGAAGCAATTATATCTTGACGGGTGTCAATAAATCCCATGCAGGTAGCCTTCAACTCAAATGGACGTATAATATTTCGGTACAGTCGAAATCATAACGCTGAATACAATTGGCGCAACATTTTAATACACCTAGCAGTTACCTGCTGCAGAAAAGTATCTGATAGTTCCACTTTCTAAGATAGTGACCACATCTCTCAATGCTATATGCTTAGTATTCCACGTTTTTCAATTTTAAAAGGAACCCCTAAATGAACTCTCTGTTTGTACTCATAAAAGAGCCTCATACGAAGAGATACTTACTGGGTGCACTTATCCCCACAGCATCACTCATATAAAATGTTATAGAGCTATAGCATCTGGTGCAATTCACTTGGCATGGTGGAGCTTTTCTTTTTCATGTCATTGCATCAAACAGACAGAGTAATATTCGTTCTAATGGACGGCAAATTTTCTCTGCCCACCTAACTCATGAACTTTTAACGTTGATCTCCCGAAGTAGAGTATTCCATGCATACGCAACTGGAGCAGTTACCTGCGGAAACTCGCAATTACTTACTTCCGTGCTGTAGAAAACTGAACACCTTAATCGTCGTCAACCCATTGATGTCAAACCATTGACAGGAAATCAACTTGCTAAACTCTTCTCTATTCTCCTCCCAGTCCAAGAAAGGATTGCCAGACTAAATCAGATATAACTTTGGATTCCTCCTGATATAAAGCCCGGTTCTCATAGGAAAACGGCGCGAATTGCCCATAAAAATTTGCAATTCACCTCGGAGAAAATATATACTTGAATATGTCCCCCAGTAAGAGATAGTATTTTCTTTGGCAACTGATAGCACAACCTACTGACCCCATTTCATACTAACGTCTGAATGTCAGATATACTCGTCATCACTAGAAATATTAGAGACAACAGGGATTTAATCGAGCTTGTCGATGGACTGGATCTCAATCTAATCATCGAAACAAGTCTTCCTGGAGCCAACAAACTGCTGCATCAGTATAAGTTCACACTTCTCCTTTTCATCAATCCCACATTCGCGGACTTGCAGGAACCACTTAACTTGGAAATACCAAAGCAATTACCTGTGCTTATTCTGGAGACTACAGACAGTCACTATTCGTATATTCATCTCTTTGGTGATGAACAAATCGTCGATTTCATCTCTCCACCGCATTCTCCAGAAAAACTAATGCACCGGATCCATCTTCTCCTCAAGGTGAGTCAACAGTCCGATGATTTGCTGAATTCACAAAATGAAGTAGTTCTGTTGCAAGAAAAAATCGTTGATCTTCACCGATCCGTTGATGGCCACAACTCATTCCTGGAGCTGATATCCAGACGAGACGGACTTACTGGCCTTTATAATAGGAGACATTTCAATAGTGTTATAAAAGACTTATTCAGTAAAACCAAAGATAGTAGTGATGACCTGGCACTTCTTATTCTCAATATCGATTATTTCAGCGAAATAAATAAGTCATGTGGCCAGGATTTTGGCGATTTTGTGCTCAATGAACTCTCTGCTAGATTAACTCGTATTAGCAGAAAAAAAGATATATGCTTTCGTTTAAGTGGCGAGGATTTTGCCATTGTCATGCCCTCCACTCCGGAAAACGTAGCAATTAATAGAGCCGAAAAAATACGTGTTACCAGTGAACATAAATCGTATGACAATGGCCATTATATCAGAACTGTCACAATCTCAGTCGGAGTAGCAGCACTGCGTTCTCATAGCCCAAAATCGCATGAAGAATTCATCAATATGGCTGACCAAGCACTTTTTCTTGCCAAATCTGAGGGTCGCAATCGCTGCATCTCCCATTCACCTTTAGATAAAAGCAGTTATGGTACATCAGAGCAGAATTTTAAAATTCTTCAGGATACTGTTGCCAGAATTCTAGATAAGACCAAGATATCAACCATGCGTTCCCTTCAGCTTCTTGCTCAGGCAATTATGGAAGGCGAAGAAAATGAGCAGATCAGCCAGGCACAATACATTGCGGAACTTATCAGTAAAGAAATGCGGTTTCCACCATTGCTGATCGAAACCTTTAAAAATGCTATTATGCTGCTTAGCTCAATCCGCTACCTAATGCATAATGAGATGATAAATAAAGAAGGAACACTCTCAGATAACGAATGGGAGATTATCTCAGATTTTCCTTATAAATTAGCACAAATAACTGAACTTTTTGATTATTTTGCTAAAGAAAGAACTATTTTGCTTCATCACGGAGAAAGATTTGATGGTACTGGCTACCCAGAGGGATTAAAGGGTGAGGAAATACCAATTGGTGCGAGAATTTTCAGCCTGGCAAATGCTGTTGCTGCAATGAATGCCGATAGACCCTATAGAAAAAAACTTGAACCTCATGAAATTTTAGATGAGCTTCTATCTAATGCCGGCAAACAATTTGATCCTAAACTTGTACTTAAACTCATTGATGTCATCGAAGAAAGCAGTATATTTCAGGTTGAGAAAAGTACTTTAAATAACGCCAGAAAAAAAATCAGTGACAGTTACCAGAATAATACACCATGACCACAAATAACCTTGATGCCATATACGGTCAAATTGACGCACTGCCATCACTGCCGGTAATCGTCAATGACGTACTTGAAGTAACCAGCGACCCAGAAAGCTCGGCGAATGATCTGATGAAAGCAATTCTTCCCGATCAGTCGATGTGCGCAACTATCCTGAAAATTGCCAATTCCGCCTTCTTCGGTCTGCCCAGGGAAGTTGCCACTATTGAAAAAGCGGTAATGGTTCTCGGTTTTGATGAGGTTAAAAATATCGTCCTCGGCAAAGCGGTTTTTAATTCATTTAAGGAATTGAATGGCCTAAGTTTGGTTGTGCTTGAAGATTTCTGGGACCATTCCTTCTCTTGTGGACTTGCAGCTAAAATAATTGCTGAGCGAATCGATATCTCCCCTTCACAGATGTTCATCGCCGGTTTGATTCATGATATCGGAAAACTTGCAATGCTGCTTACCTTTCCCACCATCTACTCTCATCTGCTTAAAATCACCGATGAGAGCTGGCTGCAAAATTGTGACAAAGAAAAGGAACTGTTTTTTATTTCTCATGATGAAGTTGCCCACAGGATACTTAACCGTTGGCTTTTTCCTGAGAGTCTCCTTGAGGCTGTTGGTTTCCACCATCGCCCCCATGAGGCTGAAGTAGCTCCACTGTTAGCTTCAGTTATCCAAATAGCAAATGTTATTACCCACATTGCCCAATCACCTGATAGTAGTGTAGTTGCAGATTATAAGCTTTTGATGGAACAAATCTGCCCCGATCTATTTAACACATTCGTCAGTTTACAACTCCCTTGTACCAACGAGGAAATTACAGTCTGGTTTGACAGATTAAAGACAAGTAAAGAAGAGGATACTGGTATAATGGGCATCTTTACATCCTGAGTAAAAAGACGGATGCGATGAAGATAAATACACTCAAAAGAACTTTTCAGAATACAAAACGACTTGCTGATATTCTCTCTGTTCTCACTAAGTTCGGTTTTCGTCAAGCCCTCGTTGATTCCGGTCTGTCACGAATGTTGGACCTTAAAAAAGAGGAGGCCGATGAGTTTCAAGCGGAAAACCTACCTCGTTCAGTGCGGATCAGATTGGTATTGGAAGAACTAGGGCCAACCTTCATCAAGCTGGGACAGATCCTTTCCACTCGTCCTGATTTAATACCACCTGAATGGGCTGAAGAATTCAAGAAACTGCAAGATAGATGCACCCCAGTTCCCTTTGACAACATCCAGCAAGTGCTTGCTCTCGAATTTGCAGGTAGACTGGAACTCATTTTCAGCTCAATCGATGAGGAACCTCTTGCTGCAGCATCTATGGCTCAGGTCCATAAAGCACGGCTTACCAGCGGCCAAGATGTTGTTCTCAAGGTTATTCGACCCGGTAATCGGCAATTAGTCGAAGAAGACATATCTCTCTTGCAGACACTTGCGCAATTGGTTGAACAATATTTCTCCAATCTGGGCTATAGCCCGATGCTGGTCGCTAAAGAGTTCTCCAGAGAACTCCTCAAGGAGGTCAACCTAATCTATGAAGGTCAATCAACTGACCGGCTTCGCAGATATTTTGAGGACGATGAAAACATCTTCTTTCCCCAGGTTTTTTGGGAAGCAAGTACCCGCAATGTTCTCACCTTAGAGGAAATAAAAGGGCGGAGACTCTCTACCCTATCGCCAAACGACCTCACCAAGGATGAACGCCGTAGTATTGTGGAAAAAGGAACTGATGCGGTTTTTAAACAATGTCTGCAATTTGGTTATTTTCATGCGGATCCTCATCCTGGAAATATTTTTCTCCTACCTGGCAGTAAGCTCTGCTTTATTGATTGCGGGATGACTGGACAGCTTGATAAAAAGACAACTGATCTACTTATTGATTTGGTTGCCAGTATCATTCGGGGAAATCTAGATAAATTAAGCAGAGTCGTGGTCGAATTGACCGATGCCGATCCAGCCATTACCTCGAGGCGAGATTTCCGAGCTGAGCTACAGCATCTTGTAAGCCATGTGGAAGACAGCAACCTGGAAAGGATTGATATAAGCACTTTGCTCCAGGATTTCTTTGCAATGCTGCAGCGTTTCCATATCCAGTGTCCGGGAGATCTTCTTCTCCTGACCAAGGCACTAACTGTCATCGAAAGCGTTGCCGAGCATTTCGATCCCACTTTTGATGTACTCAGCCATGTAGAACCACAGATACGTGAGGTTGTCTCACGCAGATACAGCTTTGAAGCGATTCGAAATCGCATGTTTAGAACAATGGGAAGCTACCTGGAAATATTTGAAGGAATTCCCCTTGATGTGCAACGTTTTCTTGATCAAATACGGAAGAGCAGCTTTACGCTTAATCTCGATCTAAAGAGGATAGAACAACTGGCGGCAAAAATTGATCTGGCAAGTAGATTGATGGGTTTTGCCATGATTATTTCTGCACTTATCGTTGGATCCTCAATACTTATTCTGGCTGATCATATCTCCCAGGAACATGGTTACCTCAAAACCATAGGACTTGTAGGACTTATTCTTTCCGCGATTTATTCTGCGGGTTTTGTAATATCCTTTATCCTGCCAAAAAAGAAAAAATAGACCTGCAGTGGATTTTACCAATTTGCAGAAAATGACTAACCAGTTTAACAGGTTAATAAATGGTTCCAATGCAGTTTTTTATAGCTGCAACTACTAACTCAGGTTACTCCATGGTCGTAAAGGATGTTAAAATTGAGTGAAAAGATGCAGCTTCAAGGCTAGCAGAACCGACAAATAGCCCGGAAACACCAGGTATATCCCGATAATCCCTGGCATTATCCGGATGTAATGCACCACCATAAACAATTGGCCATTTGGGATGAACCTGACTAATAAAATCAACAGCTTCGCCAACTTTTTCCGGGCTTTGTGGGATTCTGAAGTTGAGCGACTCCACAGGTCCATAGGCGATGATAACTGACTCTGTGTCTATATCATTTAGAGATGTCAGTTGCGACATAGCATAAGGTTGATCAACGCACACTATGGGTGTCAGCCCTGCATCAACGGCCTCGCTTACTTTATTACCTATATCATGTGAAGTTTCATGAAAATAGCGGCGCCGCTCTGAATGGCCAACGATTACATAATCAGCAAGATCTTTGAGCAGATCTGCAGCAATGGCTCCAGTGTAGGCACCTTTGGGAAACGGTGAGATGTCCTGAGCTGCCAAAGCAATATTGTGAAGATTAAGTTTTTGTAAATATTCACTGACTCTCTCTAAACAGAGATAAGTTGGAGCAATAATTACCTCTATGTTGTCAACAGGGGTGTAAAGTTGTGAAAATGCATCAAGCCATTTTTTGGCTTCTTCGAATCGCTTGTATGATTTCCAATTCCCAATCACGTATTGCATATTCCCACCTAAAACTGTGTTGTTGTTTTCCAATCACCTAAAATCGCAGAGTTTCTCCCATAGTACTCTTTCTTCAAGATCTTCAAGGACCCAGGTCTTCTTAGGTGAACGTTCACCAGTCGCAATTTGATCTGTTTCTTTTTCAAACCAAAAAAAGATGACAGGAAGGATATAATGTCCTTATTTGCCTTACCATCAACGAGGGGGGCAGCAACTGCTAGTTCCAAGCGATCGTCATAGATATCAGTAAATACACTTTTGGGGCTTTTGGTTAGACGAGTAGCTTGATGGAGGTGTTTCGTAAGGCTTCAAAAAGCTGCTCCAATATCTGTTTATTTAGCACCTTCCTCCCCAATATTATCTATCTCATCTTTCATTGAGAAGACATCGTCGGAACCTTCTTCCTCTGGAGTTGGTGAAACAGGTAAGTCAAAATCCATGCTTATTGAATCAAGGTCATCAGTATTAAGTAAGCCGTTGTCATCAAATTTAATCTTCTCGTAGAGTTCCCCATACTCCTCGCTATCCTTTTCCTCACTAAAGATATCAAGGTTATCAAGACATAATTTGAGGACTTCTTCAAGATCCTCCCTAACCTTATTTCTCCTCTTCTTCAGTCTTTCAATTTCTGCAGGATAGCTCGCTAGCTCAGTCATAGTAGCCTGCCTCAATCGCTCTGCTTCGGTTTTGGCATTACTGATTATCTCCAGGGATTCCTGCTCACTTTTTTTCTTTAAATCAGAGGTAAACTTTTGCGCGGCTACAAGTGTTGATTTGAAGTCCAGTTCCTCACTGCGCAGCTCCTCATTTTGCTTCTCCAGCTTATCCAGCTTTGTACGCAGCTTGTCATTTCTGGTTTTCTCTTCGGTCACAACCTTTTCTGTACTATTTACCTGGTCTTTCGCTTCAGTAAGTTCTTTATCCTTGGCCACATGATTTTTTTCCAGTTGGGCTATCTCTTGCTTCAAGGCATCGATTTGACGCTGCATTTCAACTACTTCTGTGTCCCTTTCAGCAAATTCAGTTTGAATTTCCTCGGAACTACCACGTATGGTTTTTAATTCACCTTGTAGATTTCTTTTATCCGACTGTAGAGTATCTCTCTCTTCAACAATGACATCAAGTTCATCTATCTGCTGCCGCACCTGTTCGAGCAGTTCAAAGAATTCCTCAGCAATGAGCTCCAGATAAGCCTTTACTTCAACAGTATCATATCCTCTAAACTTTACCTGAAATTCCTGATCTTTAATAGCCTGCGGAGTGATAGCCATGGTAGTGCTCCATAGTTATAGTAATTAAGTAGTGATATATTTTCCTATACCAGATCACCTTGCTATTTGTTTCAACGTTGGGACAAGAAAACTCTGGAGAAACATTATACCCATGATGAGAATCAGTGGCGAAAAATCAATCCCCCCCATACTCAGCGGTAGTACACGTCGAATTCTACTTAACAGTGGTTCAGTAGCCTCATAAAGAAATCGTACTATAGCGTTATATGGATCGGCATTAACCCAGGATATAATTACTCTACCAATAATTATCCAAGTATACACAGTAAGAATAAAATCAAGTATTTGAGCAACAGCGGTTAAAAAATTTTGGGCCACAAACATAAATATCTCCTTCCCTACGCTACTCTACTGCCATTATCTGCTGGTTTGCTAACGGTAGCTAAAACCAGACGCTCCTCTTCTCCATTCCCAGTCTTTGCAGCCAACAACATCCCTTCAGAACGCATGCCCATAATTTTGGCAGGTTTGAGGTTGGCAACAATTAACACTTTCGCACCAACAAGTTCATCTGGACTGTAGTGTTCGGCGATGCCAGCCACTATAGTTCGTTCCTCTTTCGCCATTACCTTGAGTAGCAGCAATCTCTCGGATTTTTCAACCTTACTGGCAGAAATTATTTCCGCAACCCTCAGATCAATTTTTTTGAATTGATCGAAACTAATCAGTCCTTCAGAGGATTCAGACTCTTTTTTCTTTTTGCGAGTTTGAGCTTGCTTCTTGTTATTCTTCTCTTTTTTCACCTCAACTCGAGGAAATAGAGGCCCAATTTCGTTTATGGTCGCCCCCTTGGGATAGCCTCCCCAGTTACCTGCTTCCTTAAGATTTAACAAACCATTTTCAAGTTGCTGCAAACCCAAGGCATTCATCATCTTCTCAGCTGTCTCTGGCATCACAGGAGATATTGTCAGAGTGATTAAACGTAAAGACTCAACGAGATTGTAGAGTACTGTGCCCAACCGGGCCTTTTTCGATTCTTCCTTTACAAGTGCCCATGGTTCATTTTTAACAATGTATTTATTTGCTTGGCTAATCAGTTCCCATACAGCTTGCAAGCCCTTATGAAACTCAAAATGCAGCATATTATTTTCATAGCGAACAAGCATTTTCTCGGCTGTTTCTTGTAAAATCCTATCTGATTCCTCATCCTCTCCGCTTGGGGCAGGAACTATACCATCACAATATTTCTGCAGCATTGCCAGGGATCTACTAAATAGATTTCCTAAATCATTGGCAAGATCGGAGTTTTTCCGAGCAATTATTGCATCATGACCAAAAGAGGCATCAAGACCAAAAGACATCTCCCGCAGAATAAAATATCGAAGAGTATCCCTACCATAGCTTTCAATAAGTTCCGCTGGTCTAACCACATTGCCAATGGTCTTTGACATTTTGGTATCATCCACATTCCAGTAACCGTGTACATGCAATTTGGCATATGGTTTTAAACCGATTGCCATGAGCATGGTTGGCCAATAAATGGCATGGGGCTTGAGTATGTCTTTGGCAATCAAGTGTTCGGCAACATTCCAGTAATCTTCAAATCTTTCTCCATCGGGGTAACCTATCCCGGTAAGATAGTTGATCAGGGCATCAAACCACACATAGGTGACAAAATTAGTGTCAAAAGGAAGAGGTATTCCCCAGGTTAATCTACTCGTCGGTCGTGAAATACACAGGTCTTCAAGTGGTTCACTAAGGAAAGAGAGTACTTCGTTTTTATATCTTTCTGGAGTAATAAACTGAGGATTTTCCTTGATATGGTCAATCAGCTTTTGCTGATATTTCGACATCCTGAAAAAATAGTTCTGCTCGGAAATCTCCTCTGGCGGAATTTGATGATCGGGACAATTTCCGTCAATCAGCTCCTTTTCCGTGAGAAACCTCTCGCATCCTTTGCAATAAAGACCAGTATATTCATCAAAATAAATATCACCGCTGTCATACACCCTTTGTAAAATGTTCTGAACAACTGCAATATGTTCTGCATCGGTGGTACGGATGAAATTATCTGGCGTGATTTTGAGATTCACCCATGTTTTTTGAAAAAGCGCACTAATGGTATCGACATACGCCCTGGGCTCAATATTTTCTTTGTCTGCGGCCTCGGCTATTTTATCCCCATGCTCATCAGTTCCCGTTTGAAAGCGGACATCATCTCCACATAATCTGCGAAATCTGCTGTAGGTGTCAGCCACAATAGTGGTATAGGCATGTCCCAGGTGCGGTTGAGCATTTACGTAATAAATTGGTGTTGTTATATATGCTGTCATCTTCCTTTTCTACCATAGAGCCAAGTAACTGACACTACTGTTTGATTGCATCGTTCCTACTGCTTTTTACCTTTCTTTTTTGGTTGTTTCTCGCTTTTCATTCGCTCGAGTTTTATCCAACTCTCTTTATCGAGAATTTGTTCTTCCCCATTTTTGGAGATCAGCACCAGCCGCTG
Source organism: uncultured Desulfocapsaceae bacterium (assembly GCA_964637245.1). GTDB lineage: Bacteria > Desulfobacterota > Desulfobulbia > Desulfobulbales > Desulfocapsaceae > Desulfopila_A. The sequence continues at coordinate 4,695 of CAZWVC010000030.1, read as the reverse complement.
TTGCAGAGGTATTTGCCTTTTCACCTTGAATTCATTACCTCCAAGCTTTACCCAGCTACCGATTTTAGGCATTTTCTTGCGCTGTTCATGGTAAATCTGAAATTCATAAGTAAGACAGCATAACAGCCTATTACATACTCCCGATATTTTCGAGGGGTTGAGTGGAAGGTCTTGTTCTTTTGCCATTTTGATAGAGACAGAATCAAATTTTTTCATAAATGATGAACAGCATAGTTCTCTTCCACATATTCCCATACCACCCAGCATCTTGGTTTCGTGACGAACTCCGACCTGCCGCATCTCAACCCGGGTACGAAACTCTTGGACCAGATCTTTGACAAGTTCCCGAAAATCAACCCGGTTATCAGCAGTAAAATAAAAAATCATTTTACTGCCGTTAAAAAACTTCTGCACCCTGACAAGACTCATCTCTAATGAATGCTTGTCTATGAAGTTTGAGCAGATATTAAACGCATGCTGCTCGGCACTAGGAAGATTATGGAATCTATGTATCTCTTCGCGAGTCAATCGCCTTACAATACGGTAACTTGCCCCCCGTTTTGCACCACAACCCCGACAGGAAGGTGCCATACCATAAATAACAGCTGGCTCAAGGCCGTGATCAGTCTTGGCCATAACAATGTCGTCACGTTTGAGATCGTTGATCAGAGAATCTGCTGTGAATTCTTGCCCATCAATACGAAAACGAATTCTATAAAAAAACTTCTCATCACCCTTTTCAGTGCTGGAAGTTTGGGTTTGTTTTTCAGTTTCTGCCATCTATTGCTACCTTTTCAACACATTAACATCTTATTGTAACCGAAACAGAAGAATTTCGCACACTAATGCACGATTACAATTGCGGGTTAGTTGCTGTTCTGCCCGATTAACTGATTCCAATTTGGTAAATATAGTCTCTGTAAGGCGAGTATGCTGATAATTATGCGCAGTGGATGCGTTATATTCAACAAGTTTATCGCGAAACCAGATACGTAAAAGACCAAACAGCGAAGGCAGATTTTCTTTCAAATCCGCCATTTTCTGGGCTAGCTGTAACACATCACCACTCTTACTGTCATCTTTGAAACTAACATCACCAAGCACATGTATGACCTCCTGCCAGATCTCAATCATTTTTGTCTGATGGTACATTAATGCCTGACCGGGACTTCCCTCTGATATTCTCGCAAGTATTCCACTCTCTTCTTCAGCAATGTTATGCTTTTCTTGTAAAATGTGCTCTGTTTCTACCTGCGTTAGTGGAAAAAAAGGGATTACCTGGCATCTAGAGCGTATGGTCGCCAGGATTTTTTTCGAAGTTTCAGCAGTGAGAATCAGAACATTACCATCAGGTGGCTCTTCCAGGGTTTTGAGCAGGCTGTTTGCCGCCTCCGGCCGCATGGTGTGAACCTCTTCAAGTACTACAATGCGCTGCCTCGACTCATAAGGTGGGTAATTAAGAGATTTGCACAGTTTTCTTACCTGGTCAATCTTGATGGCTCCTTTATCAGGGTACTCAACCACGTAGTCTGGATGGTTCCCAGAAATATATTTTCTGCAGGAAACACATTCTCGACAGGCATTGGCAGGTCCAGCTTTCCTACAATTTAGTGCCATTGCCATGGCTTCAGCAAAGAGTTTTTTACCGACACCGGATGGTCCGCGAAATAGATATGCATGCCCTATTCTTTTCGAATGTAATGATCTGGTGAGCATTGAAACAGCCCGCTGTTGACCAAGCAAATGAGAAAACGGGGTGTCGATATCGGTAAGCAACATTATTTCCTGCTAAAATAATCTTTTCTGAACATGGAGCTGATCTACGGGATTTTCTTCACTAGGTCGTTTTTCATATGGCTCAAGCAAAAGATACCGCTCTAGGGTCCGTTGATAATCCGTCCATTGTGGTCCCTCGTCTCGTCGTTTACGCCGCAACTGATCAATGAGGTTCATCTTAGAGTCAAGATCATCAATGAAACTGAGAATAAATGCTTCTGGAGTCATGGGTACAGTTGGCGATCCGAATTCAAGCCTGCCATGGTGGCTGAGGATAAGGTGTTGTATCTGTACCAGCAAATCACCAGGGAAGTCTTTTATTTTTGCAGCTTCCACTGCAACCATTTCACTACCAATGACCAAATGGCCTTTCAATCTACCTGATACAGTATAATCAATTAGTCCACCTTCATCTTTCAATTCATATAACTTACCAATATCATGAAAGAAGACTCCAGCCATAAGTATTGACTTATCAACCCCTTTATAGTGAGTGGCCAATATATCTGCGAGTGTAGCCATGGAAAGGCAATGCTCAAGCAGACCGCCAGTATAGGCATGATGGATTCCCTTAGCAGCAGGTGCATGTTGAAACTTCTCCCACATATCATCCTTTTGGAAGAAACGCTTAAGGAGCTTTCGCACCCATTTATTTTCCACTGAAGAAATTATTTCATCTGCTTTTGTGGCCATCTCACTTATATCAAACTGAGATGAAGGCACGAAATCCTGCAAGGAGATTGCCGTCTTATCAACAGGCTTGATATCTTCAATTCGTAGTTGCAGTTTATCCCGATAGGATTGCACCTGGCCTTGGAGATGGATAAAGCTGCCAGCTCTACAAATATCTGAAAGCTTTTCCGCATCATCCCAAACCGGTCCGCCAATATCTCCGCTTTTATCAGCTACCTCAAGAATGAGGTACGGTTTTCCTGCTCTGGTTTCAGACAATCTTGATGATTTCACTAAAAAAACATCATCAAAACGTTCACCTTCCTGTAACTGTTCAACAAATCTGTTTTTTTTCATTGTGTAATTATGTTGAGCAAGTCCATTGTAATATCTAAACGCCAGGGGAGCCCTCAGTTAAAGCTGTCCAGCTCATATCATTTTCAAGCCGATAGGAACCCACAAATGTATAAGGTTTCTTCTCTCCCCATTCCTGCGGAGAAAGAAGAGAGAATATTAGAGAATCGTCTTTTTTTTTATACAGGTGATAAATTTTCCCTGCTTTCTTGCTAAAGTTGCACTCTGCACGGTGTAGCTCTTGATTACTCCGCGTTTCCATCAGTATTTTTTGTGCTTCCTCCTGCAATCCTCTAATCTGTTCTGCCAGAAGACGCAACTTGCCGTTTGTTTGAACGGACAGCATATCATCTGCTCTGGCTATCTCTTTTGCCAGATCAACCAGTGTATAAGGTGGATCAAGCCGACTGACCGGATAAGGTGAGAGATATTCCTTGTTCTCACCTTCACCACTTGCTGAAGATTTACTCATCCCTGCACACCTTTTATTATTCACACCAAAGGAGAACTCGTAAATGCGGACAAAAGATTAAAAAGTATGTACTATACTCCGCGATCTTAGTAAATGGTCTTATTTTAATTACATTATACCATTATTCAAATACGCCATAGCTGACATGCCAAAAAGTATCCTCATTCTTCATTGTGATATTGTAAAAGAACCTACAATCATGCAAAAAAACGGATTCGTTTTCATCGAAGACGGTATTGTTGCAGCTACCGGTTCCATGGCAGATAGTCTGCCCAATTGTGATGGAACTATCATTGATGGAACGGACAAGCTTGTCATTCCAGGTTTAATCAATGCCCACAATCATAGCCCTATGACCCTTTTTCGCGGAATGGCTGATGACCTTGAGCTGAATGACTGGCTGAACAACCATATCTTCCCGGCAGAGGCAGCCCATGTTTCAGAGGAGATGGTCTACTGGTGCTCAAAACTGGCGGCTGCGGAAATGCTTCTTTCCGGTACCACCTGTGTTGCTGATGGTTATTTTCTCTCTGATCAATCTGCCCGAGCTTTTGCTGAGGTAGGAATTCGTGCGGTTGTAGCGCATGGCATTGTCGATTTCGCAGCTCCTGGAGTTGCAGATCCTGAAAAGAACATTGAAACCGTAGAGGTTTTCATTAACAGCTGGAAAGAAAAATCAACTCTGATTACACCAGCTGTCTTTGCTCACTCACCCTACACCTGTTCACCTCAAACCCTCCAAAAGGCCAAAAAACTGGCAGATGACAATGAGGTACGTTTTTTCATCCACCTCGCAGAAAGCAGAGATGAACAGCATGCCATTATATCACCTGCTGGAAACAGCCCGTTGCGTCATCTGCACAACCTTGGTCTTCTGGATTCAAATTGTGTACTTATTCATTCCATCTGGCTAGACGATAAGGATCTCAGCATTTTAGGAAAATCTGGAGCACACGTGGTTCTCTGTCCGCAATCAAATTACAAACTAGCCTCGGGTATCAGCAGAGCTACTAACCTTGCCCGAAATGGTTTGAGGGTGGGGCTTGGCACCGATGGTTGTGCCAGCAACAATGGCCTGGATATGTTTGTGGAAATGGACCTGATGGCCAAATCGCAGAAAGTTTTCCACCATGACCCCACCGTTTTTGCAGCAGATAAGGTCTTAGAGGCAGCAACAGTAAATAATAATTCCATACTTGGTTTTGAATCTCCCGTCTCCATATATCCCGGAAGCAGAGCCGACCTCGTCCTGATTAATCAAAATGCGCCACATCTTACCCCCTTTTACAATCAGGATTTATTGGTATATGCGATACAGGGTTGCGATGTTGATACGGTCATTGTTGAGGGAAAACTTGTGGTGGAAAAGAAACAGCTTACCACATTCGATCTCGATGAAACAAAAAAGAAAGTCAATGAAC
>CAZWVC010000029.1:0-22645 GCA_964637245.1 uncultured Desulfocapsaceae bacterium | reverse complement strand
TGCGGGTTACTTCAGGTGCATCTTTATATTCCTTTAATATGTCCAGAAATCTTTTTGTCTCACCCTGTGCATTATTAACCCTCTGGGCTGCGTAACCATATGCTTCTTCAACAACCTGCTTGGCACTACCTCGTGCCTTTGGAATAACTCTGTTGTATGTTTCCTCAGCCTCGTTGACCAGCCTTTTCATATCCTGATCCGCTTCGTTAACCTCATTAAATGCTGGTTTGACTTTATCCGGTGGATTGATGTCTTGGAACTGTACTGTACCAATGCCGATACCCGCCTTAAGAAAGTTAAGCTCAGACTGCAATTCTTGTTTTACTGAGGCCGCGAGAAGATCACGATTACTTAATACATAATCGAAGTCCATGTTGCCTACGATTCTCCGGGTGACACTCTCCGAGAGATCACGAACCGCCTGCCGGACATCCTTGACCATGAAGAGAAAATCACCTGGATTATTAACTCTGTACTGGACAATCCAGGCAACATTGATGACGTTCTTGTCAGCGGTGAGCATCAGTGATTCCATATCATAGTCACGCCTGGCAAAAGTGGAGCGCTGTCCTGGTGAAAGCAGACGAAAACCGAACTCCTCCTTTCTGATACTCTCTACATCGACTTTAAAAAGATGATCAATGTAAGGTATCTTGAGATGAAGACCAGGTTCTGTTGTCTTATTATATTTGCCCAATCGCAAAATAACGCCGACTTCTCCCGGGGTAATTTTGTAAACTGAAGAGAGAATCCCTTGAATGAGGATGACAACCAGAATGATTGCCAGGATCTTTCCTACTCCTGAAAACGGATTAAACGAGCCGCGTGGCTTATCTTCACCATCACCACCACTTGGCTTTTTCTGGTCAGAAAAATAATCCTGTAGTTTTTTAATAATCTGGGAAACCATTTCCTCGGGTGTTTGGGGTTTCTTTTTCCCCCATGGAGGCTGCTGGTCTTGATTGGACATACATATCTCCTGATTTACTTTACCAGGTTAATCTCTTGAGCCGCGTACAACAACAATGTTGACGCATCGGGGTTTCTCAAGAAACCATCCTGGCCAATAATTTAATAATCGACTAGAAAGTTAAGTATTTATATTTGGTTTTGCAAATTTAAAGATGAATAATATGCAGGCTAACATGAATTGTAAATGATGAAAAGTGAAGAATCCCTGTGACAGGCCTGGATTTATATTAATAGACTCTCATCATGGCGTTATCCCAGCTCATATAGACTATAATTACAGTGAAAATAAATAGAAATAATTGCAAGGCAGAAGAGCTACGTATTTTGATGAGATATTCGGTTATGAGCAATCTACCAATTGCAAAGCCACTCAACATACCAAAAAAATGGGCTCCCAGATCTGTTCTTTCTCCAGAACTTCCCGTCATAGCCAAAAGTCCCGCTCCGGCCATTATCGGCAGGAACACCTGGAGCTTCGTTAGTTTTCGCTTACTGTGAAAGCTGATCATGGCAAGCATACCGATAATAGCAAAGACTGCCGTAGAAAAACCTACAAAAAGATGTCCATTTCCATGGAGCAAAACATTTATGTAATTTCCTAGGACTGCAGCAATCAAGGTGGCAAAAACACCAAGACCTGGACCTGCACTGCGACAGAAAAAATGCAGGAGAAAACCTCCCATCAGACAGTTGCCTAGAAGATGAGTGATGTCAGCATGAAGGGTAAGCGGAGTAATGAGACGGTGGTACTCACCTCGGGTTAGAATGGCGGTAGAATCACCAGCACCAAAGGCAAACCATTCGGATTGTCCGTTCCAGGGTCCGGTGATGGAGTAAAAGAGTGCCAGTGCACCGATAATCAGGAGAGTTGGTGGCTGAATTGATGAAGAGCTCTGTTCCGTATATTCCTGGGGTGGTGGCCAATTCTTGTTTTCCTGATCATAGGAACGCAGGTGATAGCTTGCCATTGCTGCGTTGGCGTGTGGAACTCGAATGACAAAGAGGTTATCTTCATGCTCGACATTATGGGGAATGTTCACTGCTGTTAAGACCAGCGCACAGGTTGAAGCATACTCCTGATTAGGGGTAGTTAAGATAATGGTCTGGTCTTTCTCGGTATCTTTCATCGCTGAAATCTTTTATTTACACAAGTACTATGATACTGAGGTTAAATCACATAAATCATATGTATGGGGGGATCATCGGGCAAGTTGACATTTCTTTTTGGGATGGACATGAAAAAGGGCCGCCCATGAATGGGCAGCCCTGTAGATTTTCAAAATACGAGGTTAACAAAATGTGTCGATTGCCACAACAGGACCATGAATTTTCTTGAGAGCAAGCAAAGACTCTTTCTGCTCTGTATAGATCTCATAGAGTCTGGCAGGAATATTTTCTTCTTTACTGTATGCCTCTTTTTGCAAATCAATACGATTTACAATGTTGTCGATATACAGTGCAAACTGCATATCATAGAGAGATTTCGGATATTCCTTATCGATGGTAGCAAATAGGTTTTTCAAATCCTCATACTTTGGCAGCATGCCAATGGGTGTTTGAATTGCACCGACATCTCCATGGGCATAAAGCTCCAGCCAACCCAGCCAGACTTTAACATCTTTTTTCTCGCCGAGTAGGCCTGATCCAGCACCACCCCTATTTGCATGAGTCAGGAAGTAATTCAAACCGGCCATTACGGGCCGACTGGCATCGGTAAACTTCGCTGAGTTAAAGAATTTGAACTGCGCATCCATATAATCAGCTAATGCTCCAGGGATAAATGGGGCATTAGCCCAGGGCTGGCGCTGAACACCTGTAGAGCCTATTTCCGTTGCAGTAGCTTGGGAGACTATAGATGCGCCGATGACGACACCTTCATCAGCAGTTTTAGCAACCCAAACTGGCGGCATGGTATCAGCATCACGTCCGGAATAGGTAACTACCTTAAGCGGTGCGCCTGCCGGGTCTTCAGTCAAAGCGGTCGCGTGATTTTTTATCGCTGAGGCAAGCAGAGTACAGCGTGAGTTTTTATGCGACATCGGTACAGGTTTACCCGCAGCATCCTTTTTGCCCTCGTACCATTCTCCCTGAAAATTGGTACCTGCTTTCGGGCTATCTTCTCCATTGCCTTCCCAGTGGGGTGTTCCCTGATCATCAATGAGTACATTCGACCAAATAACCTCGGTACCATCGCCACGGAGGCAATCCATCAGGTAAGGGTCTCCTTCACGATTGACATCTTCAACTATGCCAAAAATACCTTTTTCGGGGTTAATAGCGCGAATACTGCCATCTGCTGCAATCCAGATTTGCGCAAGATCATCACCAATAAAATCGGAACCAACCATTGCTGTGGTGGTTTTTCCACAGCCTGATGGTGCCGCCCCGGCAAAGAAAGTTTTCCGCCCACCCGGACCGGACATACCAGTAATAAACATGTGCTCAGATAACTGTTCACCTAATTTATAATAGGTGGCATAATCTACGCAAAAACGATGGTTTCCTTTTTTCATTAACAGGGTGTTGCCGGCATATGTACAAAAAGTGGAAAATGTGGTCTGCCAACTCCTGTCCATGAATATCCTGGCATTGGGAACGTCTTCTGGGGTATTGTCTCCTTCAGCATGGACGTTGGTAAAGAAGAGTCCAGCACGTTCAGCCTCTGCATCAAAATCTGTGTAACAATTTCTGTAGAGGATCTCGGCTGAATGAAAGACATAGGTGGAGGAAGATATTTCTATTGCCGGAATGGTGGCTTCAGCACCCACTGGCCCACGACTGAAAAAGCCGATCATCATGGTTTTCGACTTCATGATGCCGTTCATATATTTTTCTACATAATCTAATGCATCAGCTCTAAGTACGGATTTGGCCAGTGAGCTCATCTGCTCACCTTCATTAATTATGTAGTAAGTTTGGTTTACCAGTCTTGCCTGATCTTGAGGAAGATCAAAATGGATAGTGTGCCCCTTTTTCGCTAGTTTTTTCTCTTCTTTTTTCTTGAGAGAATACTCTCGTATCCATTGCACATCTTCCGGGCTGCCAGTATCTATGAAAACTTCTTCTGGTTTGCACATGGAAATGGCATTGGCAACCTTTAACAGAGCCTCTTCATTTTTGATTACGGCAAGTTTTTCTCTATTTAATGCATCGAGGTTATCCTCTATGACCTTCCTGGCATCGTTTATGGTGGTAATGCCACCGACAACGGTGAGGATATCCTCTCCTTTCTTGAGCTCAAGCATTACTTAACTCCTTGAAGTATGGTGATAGTGTCGAATTTTACGCTTTCCCAGCGGATGGGAATTAGGTTTAATATATTAAATTTTCAGCGACATTCTATTATTTTTTAGTTAGGGCGTCAATAGTATAACGCCACTTTGCACAACACTTTCAACTTTACTGAATGAAATTCACATTGAAATTGATGGTATCTTTTTAGTACCAATAAACTGACGAGATTACACATTTTCTCTGGTTTGGCAAAAGTGATTAATTCGTAATAAATAGAGTCTGAGCAATAAGTTATGCTGATTCAGCGTGTTAGATTAGTTTTGTACAATCAAAGCCTTTGATAATCAGCAATGAAACAGAATTACTTACCATCTACAGAGTAATCACTTTACAGAGTGTGATTGCAGTTAAGTCGGTATCATGCTATACGAGGGCAGGAAAATGTATTACCTTGAATAAAGTTGCTAGGAAAGACAGGGAGGTGGATAAAAAAAGGCTGTCACCTTTAATGAAAAAGATGCAGCCTGTATGAATTAAATGGTGCCGAAGAGAAGACTCGAACTTCCACGAGGATACCCCCACTAGACCCTGAACCTAGCGCGTCTACCAATTCCGCCACTTCGGCAACGTTCAAGAATATGCTTGTTGGCTAGTTTTTTGTCAAGACTTTCTTGATACGAAAATAGATAATAACCTTTTTTTTTCTATACCCAATGAAAATTATACGTAAGATCAGTGATATTGGAGAAAAATTCGAAAATCCTAGTGTAACTATAGGCAACTTTGATGGAGTGCATCTCGGACATCAACGGCTCTTTGAAGTTGTAGAGCAGCGCGCTTATCATAGTCATGGCAGCAGTATTGCCATCACCTTTGATCCTCATCCGCTCCAGATTCTTAAGCCAAGTGGCATAAAACTCATCTCGACAATTGAGCAGAAAATTGAACTCATAGCCCTCTCCGGAATTGATGTCCTGCTCATCATTCCTTTTGACGTGGAGTTTGCCAAGACAACTGCTGAGAGTTTTGTTGAGGAAATTTTAATAGATACAATCGGTGTAAAAGATTTATTTGTTGGCTACGATTATGCTTTTGGTAAAGGCAGAGCAGGAAACATTGATTTTCTCAAGAAACAGGGTAGAGAAAAAGGTTTTTCGGTAACTGTTATAGATGCATACTATCAAGACGATGTAATTGTTAGCTCAACGAAAATTCGTCAACTTGTTTCAGAAGGCAGGATGATGGATACCAGTAAATTACTCGGGCGATATTATCAGATTCGAGGTGAGGTTCAACGCGGTAAGCAGCGTGGTAGCAAGGAAATTGGGTTTCCCACGGCGAATCTACACATTTCAGAAGAAGATCTGGTCCCCAAACGAGGAGTTTATGTTTGTCAGGTTACCTATGACAACACCTGTTACGGGGGAGTTATAAATATTGGCTATAATCCGACATTTGGAGAAGAAAAACTTGTTGCCGAGGCCCATATTTTTGATTTTAACCGGGACATCTATGGTAAACCCATTAAGGTGAATTTGGTTAAGTTTCTGAGAAATGAAGTACGTTACTCTAGTGTGAGAGAATTGTCGGAACAAATTTCACGGGACGTTAAGGATGCCAAAGAAGTTCTTGCTTCAATTGCAGTGGATGGTGGACAACTGGTTTGGTAAGATGAGTTAACCTGCTTCAATTGTGTAACATTTCATCCGTTGGGTTTTTCTACTTGCAAGAAGATGCAAGGTGCCTATAGTGTTAGCGCTTCTACACCTATGATTTCTCCCATAGCTGGTGACGCTGGGGGAATATGCTTTAAATTAAACAATATCGTATCTATTATATATAGTGTTATCATCGACAGGATAACGGGAAACCATCGAGGAAGAAAATGACTGAAAATCTGCAGGAAGATATTCCAAAAGTAATCGAAGAGCTTAATAAGCAAATTAAGGAAAGCCCGGATAATGTAGTTGCACATCATCATTTGGGCCTGGTATTGATGAAAGCCGGTAGGGTCGATGAGGCGATTGATTCACTTGAACGAGCACTTGAAATTGACCCTCTCTCGGTGGAGAGCCTCATTAATCTTGGTGCCATATATTTTGGTAAGGGCGACATTAAAAAAGCCCAGGAACTCAATGAAAAGGCATTGAAAGTAATACCAGAGGCAGCCCAGGCCCATGCGAATTTAGGACTTATCTGGCAGCATCAAAACGAATTGGAAAAAGCTATTGAAGCCTATGAGAAAGCTGCGCAATACGATCCCAATCTTGCCAGTGTGTGGATGAATCTAACCTCGGTTCTTACCATGAAAGGAGAAGATGAACGTGCACTGAAAGCGGCAAAGAAGGGTGTTGCCCTGGAGCCGGATTCACCTCTTGCCCACAACAATTTAGCTGTCGCACTTTATTTTAGTGAAGATTTTAAAGCTGCAAAACAGCATATGGAAAAGGCGGAGTTACTTGGCTATTCAATTGATCCTAATTTTAAGCAAAGTCTCGCTGAAAAATTAGGTGCATAGCGGACTATTGTCTCTTCGTGTAAATAGTAAAGATGAAAAAAAGAGCAATATTAACTCCTCCGTGGTGTCCCTTCTGTGGGCAAAAAGTAAGTAAGGCAAGTGATGCCATAGAGAGGAAAATGAGTGAATTCCCCGTCGGCAAATGCCAGTGTGGAGCAATATATACTTGCGATGTCACAGGGCATAATGTTGGCTCTGCAATGGTTGAAGCACTTATCTTTGCCTGTGAAGATAACGATGATCTGGCATGGGAGCTTATGCCTGAGGATGATTATCTTACAGGAAGAATAGAAAACTATGATGAGATCACCCACCAGGTTGTCGATACCGGGAATATTGACGGTAGACCAGCTCGTGGAGTGCTCTATTTTGTGCGACTACATACGGAAATGTCCCAATTAGCCCAACGGTTGAGGACAAAGAAACAAGAGCTGCGTGGTGTAGATGACACATCGCCAAAACTCCAAATTGAGGTAGAACCAGCTCCTGATCCTCAAAGAAAGAAACGTAAAGCGAATAAAAAACTGGTCTTTGAAATGGCGGAAAATGGAGATGTTGATGGTCTTGTCTCGCTTTGCTTAGACGACAAAAAAACCTTGAGACTGCTGCAGCGCAGACTCTATGATCCGCTCGAGGAAAAACGATGGCATACTGCCTGGCTGATAGGTAAGGTTTGTAGTCGCGTTTCAACTCGCGAGCCAGGTCAGGTTTCAGAGTTGCTTCATCGCCTATTCGAGGCATGTTCAGATTCTGCGGCTACTAATTGGGGGATGGTGGAAACCCTGGGGTCGGTTATTGCTGAGCGACCTGATATTTTTGGCGCATTTACCAAACATTTGCTTAATTATTTAGGTGAAGAATCAACCCAAACTCAAGTTATTTGGGCTCTGGCGGAGATTTCCAAGACACGCCCTGACTTGATCAGAGATACACCTTTTTTTAACCTTTTTCATTTTCTCAACCATCCGAAAGCCGAAGTGAGGGGAAATATTGCCAGACTCTTTGGTAGAATCAAAGCCACCGAAGTTGCCATCCAGATGATGGCACTGAGCAATGACAATGAAACGTTTACCCTCTGGCAGGATGGTGAGCTACGAGAAACCAATGTTGCAGCAGAAGCTGCAAAAGCAGTAAAGGCGATTCACGGAGATAAGTAAGATGAGTAACTCGATTCAAAATGCTAATGACATTGCACCTATACAGGATGAAAAAAAGTCAGGGGGAGAAAAAGACCCGGTTCAGGCGGAATACCTTGAAGGGAAAGGTCTATTGGAACGTAATGAAACCGGTCTGGCCGCAGTTGCCCTGCACAATGCCCTCATTGGTTTTGAGGAAAGAAATGATGAAAACGGTATAGCTAATGCCTCCAATCAGCTGGGCAGTGTCTGTCTGCAACGTAAAGAATATGAAAAGGCAATTACGCACTTTGAACGTGCCGAACAAATCTGCGAGAAGCTGGGGGATCCTTTAAGCCTGCTTGCCCTCTCACAACAATTTGTTGTTGCGTATACTGAATCTGGACTGTATAAGGAGGCCATTTCCAGGTGTCTGCAGATTCTCGATCTCTATCACGCCAACAATAACCCAAAAGGTACGGTGGAAATATTGGAGAAAATGGCCGAAATATACACTAAATCAGGAGAAAGCGGTAAAGCTGCCGATACATTCAGGACCATTGCATCGATTCATAAGAACTATAAGCATGACAAGATCGCAGAGAGTTTTTTGGAAAGAGCGGTTGAATTGGAAAAGGGAGCGTAAAAGGCTGGGTCATACACGATGTTTACCGGTATAATAGAAGGTAGAGGCAAACTGCTGGAGAGAAAAAGCGCAGGAGGTGGTCTGGTCTTCAGGCTGGAGGCTGATTTTGAACTTTCTGATCCTGTGGAAGGTGAGTCAATAGCTGTCAATGGTATTTGCTTAACCGCTTACGATATTGAAGGTTCAAGGTTCTCCGTAGATGTCTCTCCGGAAAGTGTATCGCGCTCAACACTGGGTGCTTTGAGCGTTGGTTCCCTGGTAAACATGGAAAGAGCATTGCGTTTGTCCGATAGATTGGGCGGGCATATAGTTTCTGGACATGTTGATTGCACTGCCAGGGTGGATGATATAAAAAACGTTGGCGATTTTACTATCTGGACGTTTACCCTTGCCGAAGACCTGAGTCGGTATGTTATCGAAAAAGGTTCCATTACAATAGACGGGATAAGTCTTACAGTTAATGAGTGTTCAGGAAGGACTTTTAAGGTTTCTATTATTCCGCATACCATGCAGATGACAACCTTGGGAAATCTGAAAAAAGGGGACAGGGTCAATATAGAAGTGGATGTCATCGGGAAATATGTGGAGAAGCTTCTGCTGAAAGATTCCCAAAGTAAGCAGGCAAAAGACAGCGATATCAATCCCGGCTTTTTAACAGAACACGGTTTTTACTAAAGAATAAAACTAAACGACAATTGTGTGAATAATATGGCAGTCAGTCTGATAGAAGAGGTTGTTGAAGATATCAAAGCCGGAAAAATGATAATCCTGGTTGATGATGAGGATCGTGAAAACGAAGGTGATCTCTGCATGGCAGCCGAAGCTGTAACTCCAGAGGCTATTAATTTCATGGCGAAATATGGTCGTGGCCTCATATGTCTTACGTTGACCCCCGATATCATCGAACAGTTGGATCTTCCCATGATGGTATCACAGAATAAGTCACCATATGGTACAGGGTTTACCATTAGTATTGAAGCAAGAACGGGGGTTTCCACTGGCATCTCTGCTGCAGATAGAGCACGAACCATTCAGGCAGCAGTGCATCCGGAAGCCAAACCCTTTGATATAATCAGTCCGGGCCATATCTTCCCCCTCAAAGCCAGAGAAGGGGGAGTACTTGTCCGTACCGGCCAGACCGAGGGGTCGGTAGATCTGGCAAGGCTTGCCGGTGTGAGAACTGCCGGCGTGATCTGTGAGATCATGAATGAAGACGGTACCATGGCAAGAATGCCCGATCTGGAAAAATTCGCAGAAGAACATGATCTGAAAATTGCTACTATCGCAGATCTGGTGGCGTATCGTTTGCGTGAAGATGTTCTTGTACATCGAGCAGCTGAGGCACGCATACCCACATCAATTGCTGGAGAATTCAAAGCTGTAGTATATACCAATGATGTGGATGATCATGAACATTTGGCGCTCATCAAAGGTGAAATAACCCCTGAAACTGAAGTCTTGGTGCGTGTCCACTCTGAGTGTCTGACTGGTGATGTTTTCGGGTCAGCCAGATGCGACTGTGGTCTGCAACTTGATGCCGCAATGCTAATGGTGGAGCAGGAGAGCTGCGGAGTTATCCTCTATATGCGGCAGGAAGGGCGTGGCATTGGCCTTGTCAACAAATTAAAAGCCTATAAGCTTCAGGATGAAGAGGGAATGGATACGGTGGAGGCCAATCTCAAACTTGGTTTCAAAGCTGATCTGCGTAATTATGGGATTGGTGCACAAATCCTACGTGACCTCGGCGTGAAGAGAATGCGTCTGCTAACCAATAATCCTAAAAAATTAATCGGCCTTGAGGGATATGGCATAGAGGTAGTTGATCGTCTTCCCTTGGAGATGGAAGCTAATGTTGAGAATAAAGGTTACCTGTTATGCAAACGTGACAGGATGGGACATCTCATTGAAGTAGACGATTAATACTAATAAATCTGACCAATAGTACATAAGAGCGAGAGAAGATATGGCGAACATGATTGAAGGGAATTATAAAGCGGACGGAAAAAAATTTGCCATTGTGGTGGCACGATTCAACTCTTTTATCTCGGAAAAGTTGCTTGAGGGGGCAATTGATGCCCTGCTTAGATCGGGTGCAGCCGATGGTGATATTGATATTGCCAGGGTACCTGGAGCATACGAGATTCCATTAATTGCCAAAAAGTTTGCCGAATCCCAAAAGTATGATGCGGTTATTTGTTTGGGAGTGGTTATCCGCGGGGCAACCCCTCATTTTGATGTTGTTGTCAATGAAGTTTCGAAAGGCTCTGCCCAGGTTGGCCTTGACACAGGTGTTCCTGTCCTGTTTGGAGTCTTGACTACAGAAACTATTGAGCAAGCGATCGAAAGAGCTGGCACTAAAGCAGGTAATAAGGGGGCGGAAGCAGCAATGGCCGCTGTGGAGATGGCTAACCTTATTGGCAGTCTCAACTAGTTCCCACAATAAAATGTATAATATCCTGATTTGGATTTTATGCTAATCATCTCACCCCGGAATTCCAACTTTGCCCGGGGTCTGATTTATGCATGTCTTGATCTTATGAACTATCTCTGGTCGTTAGTTACAAATAAATTAACCAGAAAAAGTTTTGAGATAATTAGAAACATGATCACCTGGCATGTTGTCGCATGATCGATGTGATAGTATACCAATGTAATAATTTCATACAAATCCATGGGTACACGAAGAAAGGCTCGAGAGGCCGCATTGCAATTTCTCTTTCAAGATGATTTCAGCTCCGATGCTGAATTATCTCTTGAGGGAATAGATGAACGCTTTGAGATGTTTTGCGGACTCTATCAGGTGAGCAGAAAAGCACGGGAATATACCTTGGTTCTGCTGAATTCAGCCCTAAGTCATCAACAGAAAGTTGATGAGTTGATTCGTCAATGTGCCAAAAACTGGAGACTTGAACGTATTTCCATAACAGATAGAAACTTGTTGAGAATTGCGGTAAGCGAGATGCTTTACAGTGAAGATGTGCCTCATCAGGTTGCTATTAATGAAGCTGTGGAAATAGCCAAGCGTTATGGTAGTGATGAGTCACCTGCCTTCATAAATGGTATTCTGGATGCAGTGAAAAACGAGATCCAGTCCTGATACTTTCTTTTCGTAAATCCCCTTCAGATCATCTTGCTTTTTTATGGTTTTCCTATTAAATCTGTGAGCTGCAGATAACACCCCACCTAGATATTCTAACAACCATTGACATTTGACAGGTGGGGTTTATTCCTAAAACACGGGAGTGAATCGCGTATCCTCTCACTACCTTTGTGTTTCTATTTTCGCTTTTTGGCAAAATACCCGAAGTTGGGTTGAAAGAAGTTGTAATCTTAGGAGTTTTTACATCATGGCACAGGCAAAAAGTGCAACACGACCGAGTCTCAGGCAGGAACTAGTGGCGGTATTGGGAATCTTTCTCTCCATATTCCTATTTTTAAGTTTTCTCTCCCATCATATGGCCACCGAAACCAATTGGTGTGGTGAAATTGGTCTGCTTATTGCCCAGTTTTTCATTGGTTTCACCGGAATGGGCGCTTATATGCTGGCATTTCTGGTTCTTTTGTTATCCATGTTGTTTTTCAGCCCGACTATGTCATTTGAGAGGTTACCTCAGGTAACCTTGGGAGTGACCTGCGCGGTTATCTCATTTTGTGCACTCTTATCGTCGCTTTCCCTGCAAACACCCGAGTTCATTGATACCGGTGGTTTCTTGGGAAAAACGGTTTTTTCATTGATGAACTCGGTGGTTGGTGGTCCAGGTACGGTCCTTACTCTTGGTTTGCTTTTTCTCATTTCTTTGATGCTTTCAACCCAGTTCTCACCCTATCAATTATTTGCTCTTATCTGGCGGGTGATTCGCGGTATCTTCAGTCTCTTCGCCCGACTCTTTTCCCGGCGCCGGGAGAAAAAGATTGAGAAGAAAGCCCGGAAGGCTAGAAAGGTGGCTGAATTGAAACAAAAGAGTCCACTTGAAAAACCTGTGGAGACCCCAGTCGCAGCACCACCAGTGCCTACTGGTCCACCAGTGGTGAAGGAGCTTCCAAAGGCTGAGAAAAAAGAGGCTGAAGAATTTTCCCTCACCCCGGTTGCCCGCGGTGATTGGAAAATACCACCACTGTCCTTGCTCAATAAAAATGAACAGGAGCAAAAGCAGGTTGAGAAGGAGACCTATTACAAGATTTCTAAGAAACTGGAGCAGAAGCTTGTAAATTTTGGGGTTTCAGGTTCTGTGGTGGGGATTTCACCAGGTCCGGTTGTTACAACTTATGAGTATTCTCCGGCGCCTGGGGTGAAGATCAACAAAATTGCAGGATTGGCAGATGATTTGGCGCTTGGCCTAAAAGCACAGTCAGTGCGAGTGGTTGGGTCCATTCCTGGCAAAGCAGCATTGGGTATAGAAATTCCCAATGAGGACAGACAGGTTGTCTATATTCGTGATATACTCTCCTGTGATTCATATAGAAATAGCACGAGTAAACTCACCATCGCCCTTGGTCTAGATGTCGTTGGCAACACTGCCTTGGCAGATTTAGCCAAAATGCCACATCTTCTCATAGCCGGTGCCACAGGAGCAGGCAAGAGTGTTGCTATTAATACAATAATTTCCTCATTACTTTTTAATGCAACTCCCGAGGAGGTTCGAATTCTCATGATCGATCCCAAGAGAATTGAGCTTTCCGGCTATGAGGGTATTCCGCATCTTCTGCATCCGGTAGTTGTCGAACCGAAATTGGCCTCCCGAGCATTGCTATGGGCCGTACGTGAGATGGAACGACGCTATCGCATGCTTGAAGAAGCTAAAGTGAAAAGTTTTCAGAGTTATAATGAGGTTGCTGAGCAGAAAATGCCCTATATTGTTGTCATTGTTGATGAATTAGCCGATTTAATGATGGTGGCTTCAAAGGATGTTGAGAGTGCCATAGCAAGATTGGCCCAGATGGCGAGAGCTGCTGGGATTCATCTAATGCTGGCAACCCAGAGACCATCGGTGGATGTGTTGACAGGTCTGATTAAGGCGAATTTTCCTACACGTGTATCATTTAAAGTATCATCCAAAATTGATTCTCGCACAATACTCGACACCTCAGGTGCCGAGCATCTTCTCGGGGCTGGTGATATGCTATTCCTCCCTCCTGGCAGCAGCACCCTTAAAAGAATTCATGGTGCCTATATATCAGAAGATGAGACTTCCAGATTGATTGAATTTTGGAAAAATCAGGGGGCGGCGACCTATGACGAAACCGTTGTTGAAGAGATGGAAAATGCGGGTGAACAAAGTGCTTCAGATGATAACGGTGAATATGACGAGAAATACGACGAGGCCGTGGCTGCTGTATGCGACGCTGGAGGAGCCTCAATCTCTATGATTCAAAGGCGTTTACGTATCGGCTATAACCGTGCAGCCAGAATGATTGAAAAGATGGAACAAGAAGGTATTGTTGGCCCCGCAGATGGCTCGAAACCACGAGAAGTTTTGGTACGAAGCGGCTATGAATAACACAGCGTGGTGTCCTGTGGAATTTTCTTGACAATTAACTGGCAACAAATTATAAAGCAAGTTCGGAAAAATGAGTCACCGTTCATTTTGGAGTGGTCCTGGAGTGACTTTGTTTTTCTCCAAAATTACGGCTAGATACCGAGGGTAGAGCAGCACGGCTCACGGTATACAGAAGGTGCAAATGAAGTAGTACTTATAAATCTGTATAGGTTTAGTGGATCCTGCATAAGCAGGATCACAACAGTTAAAACAAACTGAGGAGGTAGTTTAATGCCAAGTTATGTAGATCCTGAAAAGTGTGACGGCTGCAAAGGCGGAGACAAAACCGCATGCATGTACATCTGTCCAAATGATCTGATGGTACTAAACGTAGAATCGATGCTGGCCTATAACCAAGAGCCAGATGCATGCTGGGAATGTTATTCCTGCGTAAAGATTTGTCCGCAAGGTGCGATCTTTGTACGTGGATATGACGACTTCGTACCAATGGGTGGCCAGGTTCATCCAATGAGGTCATCTGACTCCATTATGTGGACTGTAAAGTTCCGTAATGGCGCGATGAAGCGTTTTAAGTTTCCTATCCGTACAACCGCTGAAGGTGCTGCCAATGCCTATGCTGGCGAAAGAGGCGGTTCACTTGATGACGAATGTCTGCTTCTCGAAGCCGACCTTCCAACTCCTAAGTAAGCGAAATCAAATCTTTTAATCGTTATTCAAATCTTTATGGTAAAAGGAGATTAAAATATGGCATTACCAAATAAACCGAAAGGTGAATTGAAGGCCGTAGTCGATCCTGAAATCGTTGAAATGGACGTAGATTGTCTGATCATCGGTGGTGGTATGGCTGCATGTGGAACTGCTTTTGAGATAATGAAGTGGGCACCCGAGGGCATGAAAATTAAGCTCGTCGACAAAGCCTGTCTTGAGCGCTCTGGTGCTGTTGCTCAGGGTCTTTCAGCTATTAACACTTACATTGGTGAGAATCCAATCGAGAACTATGTGAAAATGGTTCGTAACGACCTTATGGGCGTTGTCCGTGAAGATCTTATTTATGATTGTGGTCGTCACGTTGATGAGTCTGTTAAGCTTTTTGAGGAATGGGGACTCCCAGTCTGGAAAAAAGATGCAGAGGGCGAAAACATCGATGGTGCTAAGCCTGCTCCAACCCTGCGTGAAGGTGGAACCCCTGTACGTACCGGTAAATGGCAGATCATGATCAACGGTGAGTCTTACAAGTGTATCGTAGCAGAGCCTGCTGCAACCGCACTTGGTGCAGATAACATCATTGAACGTGTTTTCATCGTTAAGCTCGTACTCGACAAGAACAAGCCAAACCAGATTGCTGGTGCCGCTGGTTTCTCCACCCGTGAAAACAAAGTATTTGTTTTCAAATGCAAGACCGCTGTTGTTGCTTGTGGTGGTGCTGTTAATATTTTCCGCCCACGTTCAACAGGCGAAGGTAAAGGCCGCGCTTGGTATCCAGTATGGAATGCTGGTTCCACCTACACCATGTGTGCGCAGGTCGGTGCAACTCTGACCATGATGGAAAACCGTTTCACCCCAGCCCGTTTTAAAGATGGCTACGGTCCTGTTGGTGCATGGTTCCTTCTCTTCAAAGCTAAAGTATCCAATGGTCTTGGTGAGTTTTATGCAAACAGCGACGCAGTTAAGGACGAGCTGGAGAAATTCATGCCTTATGGCGCATCCCCAGTTACCCCTACCTGTCTGCGTAATCACCTCATGATCAATGAGCTGAGAGCTGGACGTGGTCCTATCTACATGGCTACCGACGTTGCTCTGAACGCCTTCATTGATGAGCGTCGTGAAGCCGGTATGGACGAGAAGAAACTGAAGAAATTCTGGAAACATCTTGAATCTGAAGCATGGGAAGATTTCCTTGATATGTCTGTCGGCCAGGCAGGACTTTGGGCTGGTATGAACATCGAGCCTGAGAAAGTAGGTTCTGAGATTATGCCAACCGAACCTTACATGCTTGGTTCTCACTCAGGTTGCTGTGGTATCTGGACCTCTGGACCAGAAGAAGACTGGGTACCTGATGTAGCTAATGAGTCTCGTGCTCATAAGTACAAGTGGGGCTACAACCGTATGACTACCGTTGACGGTCTGTTCACCGCGGGTGATGGTGTTGGTGCTTCCGGACATAAGTTTTCCTCAGGATCACATGCTGAGGGAAGAATTGTTGCCAAGCAGATGGTAAAATTCTGCCGTGACAATGCTGACTTCACCCCAGAGCTCTCTGTTTCTCCACAGGAACTGGCTGATGAGATCTATGCACCTGTGCGTCGTTATCAAGAGTTCGTAGGTGCTTCCACCGCTGAAGACGTAAATCCAAACTACTGCAAGCCTGCAGGTTTGATGATGCGTCTGATGAAAGCTACCGATGAGTATGGTGGTGGTGTTGCTACTTACTACATGACTTCTGGTAAACTGCTCAACATCTGTCTCGATCTCCTTCAGCTTCTCCGTGAAGACGCTGAGAAGATGGCGGCTGGTGACCTCCATGAGCTTCTCCGTTGTTGGGAGAACTACCATCGTATCTGGTGTGTTGAAGCTCACATTCGTCACATCGAATTCCGTAAGGAATCCCGTTACCCAGGATTCTACTACAGATCCGATTACCCAACCTGTGACGACGAAAACTGGAAAGTATTCGTTAACTCCACCTTCGATCCTGCAACGAGCGAATGGTCGTGTGAGAAGGTTGAGTGCCATAACATCATTGAGACCGAACCCTGGATTTAATGATTCGGTTCTAACTACATGATGTGATGTATAAAATCTCCAGGAGCCTCAGGCTTCTGGAGATTTTTTCTATATACCTGCATTAGTTTATCCAAGCTTGATATTTGGTAAATTTCAATCTTTGATAAGCCAGTACCGGTTTCAATCAGAAGGTTATCCTTCTGACAAGCAGTTCCATAGTTGATATTCATTCGTTAATCATGTTTAGTTCACATTGGTTTGGTATCAATTGTAAATATTTTAAGAGTTATAATGGAGGAAAGTATGACTGACGAGCAAGGCACCTCAGGTGCAATTTTGGTCGTAGGCGGTGGTATCAGCGGGCTCACCACAGCCCTTGAAGCCGCAGAAGTCGGAAATGATGTTTTTCTGATTGAGAAAAACGCTTATTTTGGAGGACGCGTTGCCCAACTCAATCAGTATTTTCCTAAGTTATGTCCGCCGAGCTGCGGACTGGAAATCAATTTCCGCAGAGTAAAAGATAATCGCAAGATCCGCACTTATACCATGACGACTGTAAAGTCAATCAGTGGTAGTGCCGGAAATTATGAGGTTACCCTTGAAATCGCACCGAGGTATGTGAACAGCAACTGCACAGCATGTGGCGAGTGTGCCGCTGCCTGTCCAGATGAAATTGACAATGAGTTCAATTTTGGGATGGATAAAATAACAGCAGCGTATCTCCCCCATGAGATGGCATTTCCTCGAAGATATCTAATCCAGAAGCAAGGACTCTCTACTGAGGGCGCAGAAGCAGTGAAAGCAGCCTGTAAATATAACGCTGTTGACCTTGAAATGCAGCCTCAGACCATAACTGTAAACGTTGGTTCAGTGGTTTGGACAACCGGTTGGGTTCCATACAATCCCACCCAAATGGATAACCTCAAGTATGACCAGTCCAAAGCGATCGTCACTAATATGGAGATTGAAAGAATGGCCTCACCCAGTGGTCCCACTGGTGGTGCCATAGTCCGGCCTGGCGATGAAAAGGAAATAGAATCCATAGCTTTTGTCCAGTGCGCTGGATCACGCGATGAAAATCATCTTGAGTATTGCTCACATATATGTTGCATGGCTTCATTAAAGCAAATGACCTACGTGCGTGAGCGATATCCTGATGCCAAGATCTATGTCTTTTATATAGACCTGCGTACCCCTGGTAAATACGAGAAGTTTGCCGCAAAACTCAAAGCAGACGAAAATGCAGAGTTTATCAAAGGTAAAGTCGCGGAAATTATCCCCGAGGCTGACGGTGGTGTAACAGTTGTAGCTGAAGATACAATAGCTGGAGGCAAACACCAGCAAAAGGTAGATCTTGCCGTTCTCGCTACTGGAATGCAACCCTCACTTGCTGTTGATGGTGCTCCTGTTGAGCTGAATATGGACAGCAACAGCTTTGTTGTCTCAGATTTTGACAAAGGCATGATATCGGCTGGATGTGCTAAGAAAGCCGCTGATGTTGTAACCGCAACCCAATCATCCACTGCAGCTGCCTTAAAGGCAATTCAGGTATCCGGGAGGTAATGACAATGGATAAAAAATTCTGCGCATATTTATGCTCTGGTTGTGGCATCGGCGATGCAGTCGATATGGAAGCTCTCGCCGAGGTCGTCACCGGAGAAATGTCTATGGAGTGCAAGACTAATGATTGCCTCTGTGGAGCCGAGGGCCGTGCCCTTATGGAAAAAGATATGAAAGACGAAGGTGTGAACACCTTTGTTATTGCTGCATGCTCTCCACGGGTCATGCAAAGAGAGTTTGATTTTGGTGAAGGTACCATTACCACTCGTGCCAATCTGCGCGAGCAAGTGGTCTGGTCAGAAGTGAAACCCGCTGAGGGTGAAGAGCCAAACGCCGATGCCGAAGAGTGGCTCAATGAGTCTGCTCAGGATTACGTTCGTATGGCCTGCACCAGAGCCCAAAAGACCGAACTCCCAGAGCCATATACCCTGGAGGAAGGTACCAATAAAAACATCCTGGTGATGGGTGGTGGTATTGCTGGTATGACTGCAGCATTAGAAGCAGCAAAAGCTGGCAAAACTGTAACCATCATCGAAAAAGAAGATGTACTGGGCGGCAAGGCGCTAAACTGGCGTCAATCCTTTCCTAGTGTTGCACCATATGCCGATCTCGAGGCAAATCCTATAGAAGCATTACTAGCTGAGGTTAGCGGTAATGCCAACATCACCGTTAGAACAGGTACAGAGGTAGCTCGTATTGCCGGTGCACCCGGATCCTTCAGGGTTTCACTGAAAAAGACTGGTGAGAGTACTGAATGGGATGCCCCTGAAAAGGTTACTGTAGATGAGCAGGAGAAAATGGAAAAAGGGGAAATGGAAAATCCCAATGAAGGACTCCAGGAGTATGTTGCCATTGATGAGAGTGCTGAAATATATGGTGCTGTTGTTCTAGCCACCGGCTGGAAGCCTGCCGATGTTTCTCAGTATGAGCATCTTGGTTATGGTAAAATTAAAAACGTGGTAACCAATGCTGAGTTCGAAAGGCTTGCTAAAGAAGGCAAGGTTCCAGCGAACGTCGCATTTGTACAAAGTCCAGGAGGCGCGGAAAATGATGATGACTTTCCATACTGCAACTCGGTTACCTCCATGGTGGCCCTGAAGCAGGCACAGTATGTCTGTCAGGATAATACCGATGGCAAGGCATATATCCTCTATCAGCACATGCGTACCCCTGGTCATATGGAACTGTTCTACAAGAATGCCCAAAATAATGAAGGCATTTTTATGACCAAAGGCAACGTCGTAAAGGTTGAAGAGTCAGGTGGAAAGGTAAGTGTGGGGGTTGAAAAGACCTTGCTCGGTGAAGACCTCAATATAGAAGTAGATATGGTAGTTCTGGCTGCTGGTATGGAACCCACCACCTTGCATGAACACACCATCAACCTTGCCTATCGTCAGGGGCCAGCATTCTCCGATCTGGAAATCTTTGATGGTTATGCCGATTCTCACTTTATCTGTTTCCCATATGAAACCAGGAGAACAGGAGTCTACACCTGTGGTGGGGTCCGTAAGGCAGCTACCATGGATGAAACCATTGATGACGCAACCGGTGCAGCACTGAAAGCGATTCAGTGCCTGGAATCCACTGACAGAGGTGTTTCTGTACATCCACGTTCCGGTGATGCAACCTATCCAGACTTCTTTATGCAGCGTTGTACCCAATGTAAACGGTGTACTGAAGAATGTCCATTTGGTGCACTTGAT
Organism: uncultured Desulfocapsaceae bacterium; assembly: GCA_964637245.1. Classification (GTDB taxonomy): domain Bacteria; phylum Desulfobacterota; class Desulfobulbia; order Desulfobulbales; family Desulfocapsaceae; genus Desulfopila_A. Next base: position 2,675 of record CAZWVC010000029.1, on the reverse strand, counting down.
GATGATGAGAAAGGTACTCCATTACCGAATCCAACCCGTTGTCGTCGCTGTGGTACCTGTATGGGTGCTTGTCCTGAGCGTATAATCAACTTCTCTGATTACTCAATCGATCTTATCGGTTCAATGATTAAATCAGTTGAAGTACCAGAAGATGATGATGACCGGCTGAGAATCCTGGTTCTTGTATGTGAGAATGACGCCTACCCGGCACTGGATATGGCAGGTATGAAACGCAATGGCATTAATCATATGGTCCGTTTTGTACCGGTACGCTGTCTTGGCTCTGTGAATATGGCCTGGATCAGAGATGCTATGTCCGCTGGTATGGACGGAGCCATGTTGCTTGGTTGTACCTATGGCGATGATTATCAGTGTCACTTTGTCAAAGGCTCTGAGATTGCCAATAAGCGTATGGAAAATATAGGTGATACTCTGTCGACCCTTGGTCTGGAGTCAGAACGTGTTGTTGCCGAGCAGGTAGCGATCACCGACTATGACAAGATCCCACAGCTTTTAAATGATTTTGTAGAAGAAATCGTTGAGATGGGACCCAATCCATTCAAGGGTTTCTAAACCTGCTATTTATCATCTACTGCAGTGATGAATTATTCATCACTGCAGGTATGGGCCAGTGATGGTCACTATTGACGATGATTGATTTTAGATACTACAATTGAGGGGAAAATATGAATGTCCAACCAGATTTAGAGTTTATAAAATACCTCAAGAGCGTCGGTGGTGACACTGTAAAGAAATGTTACCAGTGCGCGACCTGCTCTGTGGTTTGTCCACTTTCCGGTGACGAAGAACCTTTTCCGCGTCGAGAGATGATATGGTCTCAGTGGGGAATGAAGGAAAATCTTCTTACCGATCCCAATGTGTTTCTTTGTCACCAGTGTGGTGATTGCACTGAGAAATGTCCTCGTGGAGCCAAACCGGCTGAGACCATGGGAGCAATCAGGGCCTATGCCTATAATTTCTATGCCTGGCCAAGAGGCTTGGCAAACCTTGCATCCAGTGCCAAAGGTTTACCATTGCTAATCGGTATTCCTGCAGTAATTGTATTTGTTATGTGGTTCCTCTCAGGAGGACTTATGGATAACTGGAGTGCTAATTTCGAGGCCGGCTATGGTTATCAGCGTATGTTTGGTCACTGGGATTTCCACTGGTATGCCAAAAATATCTTCTTTATCGTGCTCTTTACAGTTCCTGCCGCAGGTATGGCAATCTTTGCTTCGTATAAGGCAATTACCAACCTCTGGAAAGGGATGGCGGAAAAACAGGCTCTCAATACCGATTTTAGGCCATCAGTTGTCCAATTTATCCAGCAGTTCCTCTGGCCATCAATTGTTGAGATAATGAGTCACAAAAGATTTGAGGATTGTACTGTCAATACAGAGAGAGCCAAAGGTCATAAGCCTCTGGTTTGGGCATTTATCGGTCTGTTAATTGTTACCACCTGGTCGCTGATCGCCAATGATATCCTTGGGCTTTTTCTACCGCAGTTTCATGGACCAATGTCCTTCTGGAATCCAGTTAAGTTGTTGGCTAATGTTTCTACTGTACTGTTTCTCTATGGGATGTATATTCTGTGGACCTCACGTTCACAAAAGGAAGAAGCATCAGGAATTGATGGTAACTTTTATGATTGGTTTCTCATCTGGGAAATCACTGCTGTTGGTGTAACCGGCTTATTGACAGAGGTCTGCCGCTGGGCTGGTCTTGCCACCATCGGTCATATTGTATATTATCTGCACCTAGTCAGTATTGTGATGCTTTTCCTTTATATGCCATACACTAAATTTGCGCATTTGGTATACCGGACATTTGCGATGGCTTTTGAGAAATACAGAGAAAGTGCATTTGCAAAAAGCGCACTGGATTAGTAACATCCAAGTGTAGTCAATTATAGGGGCCGGTGTTTCACCGGCCCTTTTTTTTTGGTTCAACAATACTTACCTATATTTCTAGCGCGAAAAGCTGGAGAATATCGACATTTCAATGGGAAAAAAGTGCTGGAACTTCGGGTCCGGTTTCGATAGAATTTTTGTATCTCGTTGAAAATATCTATTGCTTTCTATTTTTAAATTCTGTATATTCTCCAGTTTTGTAAGCTGGCGTAGCTCAATTGGCAGAGCAGCTGATTTGTAATCAGCAGGTTGCGGGTTCAAGTCCCATCGCCAGCTCCAAGAAAAAGCTTTACAAAGTATTTTTGAGAGGTTAAATAGCAGCATCTTTTTTGGATGTCTCAATAAGGAGGGGTTCCCGAGTGGCCAAAGGGAACAGACTGTAAATCTGTCGGCATCGCCTTCGGAGGTTCGAATCCTCCCCCCTCCACCATCTCTCAATTTCACTTTACTTATTTTAGGGCGGGAATAGCTCAATTGGTAGAGCATCAGCCTTCCAAGCTGAGGGTTGCGAGTTCGAGTCTCGTTTCCCGCTCCATATTTAAGAGTATTACCGGCGCCCACGTAGCTCAGTCGGTAGAGCGCATCCTTGGTAAGGATGAGGTCACCGGTTCAAATCCGGTCGTGGGCTCCACATGCAGATAAACACAACCTGAATTAATTTAAAGGCCTGAGGAGACAAGAAAATGTCAAAGGAAAAATTTGAAAGGACTAAACCGCATGTCAATGTTGGAACTGTTGGTCATATCGATCATGGAAAAACCACTT
>CAZWVC010000028.1:0-22652 GCA_964637245.1 uncultured Desulfocapsaceae bacterium | reverse complement strand
ATACAATAGAATCCCTTCAAATTTTCGTTCAACCAGACCACTTGCCGATTTTCTCCAGGAATTCGGTGTCCTGGGAGTTGAGGGTTTTGATACCAGAGCACTGGTAAAGCATATCCGTACCGCAGGGGCAATGAAAGGTATTGTCTCTACCGAGGATCTCAATCACAAGTCTCTGGTTGCCAGAGCCAATAAATGGAGTGGCCTTATCGGTCAGGACATGGTTAAACGGGTAACCTGCGATGTGCCTTACGGCTGGTCTAATAACCTGCCAGTGCCGGGAAGTGATTTCAGCACCACCCAAAAAGAGATCACCAACCCGCTCAAAGTGGTTGCATTTGATTTTGGGGTAAAATTCAATCAATTACGAATTCTCACCGAGAAAGGTTGTCAGGTCCAGGTAGTTCCAGCAACCACAGACGCAGATACAGTTCTGGCCATGAACCCTGATGGGATATTTCTCTCTAACGGTCCGGGTGATCCGGCAGGTGTTGAATGTGTGGTCGAAACTTTGAGACAGCTTCTCGGCAAAGTGCCTATTTTTGGTATCTGCCTGGGACACCAGATGCTCGGTCTGGCTTATGGTGGAACCACCTACAAACTCAAGTTTGGTCATCGCGGCGGCAACCAGCCGGTGAAAGATCTCACCACTGGTCATGTGGAGATAACTTCACAGAACCACGGCTTTTGTGTCGACCCCGACAGTCTTGATGCCAGTGAAGTAGAAATTACCCACATAAATCTCAATGACAACAGTCTCGAAGGTATGCGTCACAAACGCTATGATGCTTTCTCCGTCCAATATCATCCAGAGCACGCACCGGGACCGCATGATTCGCTCTATCTTTTTGACCGGTTCATCGAAATGATGCAACCTTAGCCGATGACTTACAGTAACTCCATTTATAAGAGTAGCAACTATGCCCAAAAGAACTGATATTCATAAAATACTCATCATCGGCTCCGGCCCGATTATTATCAGCCAGGCCTGCGAATTTGACTATTCCGGTGCCCAGGCGGTCAAGGCTTTGAAGGAGGAAGGATATGAAGTTGTGCTGATCAACTCTAATCCAGCGACCATCATGACCGACCCTGAGTTGGCCGATGCAACCTATATCGAACCGATCACCCCTGAGATTGTCATCAAGGTGATCGAAAAGGAACGTCCCGATGCCCTGCTGCCCACTCTGGGTGGCCAGACCGCTCTTAACACTGCCATCAAGGTGGCGGAAACAGGAATTCTTGAGGAGTGCGGGGTTGAACTGCTGGCTGCCAACATCGAGGTTATCCGCAAGGCTGAAGGCCGGGAAGAGTTTCGTAGTGCCATGCAGGCAATTAATCTGAAAGTACCGGAATCGGCAATCGTCCACACCATAGAGGATGCCATAACGGCCGGCGATGAGATAGGCTTTCCCGTCATTGTCCGTCCCAGTTTTACCCTTGGCGGCACCGGGGGCGGCGTGGCATACAATCGCCAGGAACTTGAGGATCTTTGCCTGTCTGGTCTTGATCTTTCCATGACAACCGAGATTATGCTCGAACGCAGTCTGCTCGGCTGGAAGGAATATGAGCTTGAGGTAATGCGGGACAAGAACGACAATGTCGTTATTATCTGTTCCATCGAGAATATGGATGCCATGGGCGTCCACACCGGTGATTCCATCACGGTGGCACCAGCTCAGACCTTGACCGACAGGGAATACCAGATAATGCGGGATGCTGCCATTGCCATTATCCGCGAGATAGGTGTTGAAACCGGCGGATCCAATGTCCAGTTTGCCGTTAACCCTGAAGACGGGGAATTGATGGTGATCGAGATGAATCCACGGGTATCAAGAAGCTCTGCCCTGGCTTCCAAGGCCACCGGATTTCCCATTGCCAAGATCGCAGCCAAGCTGGCGGTGGGCTTCACCCTTGATGAGATTCGCAACGATATTACCCGGGAGACCTATGCCTCCTTTGAACCCACTATTGACTACTGTGTCGTTAAAATCCCCCGCTGGACCTTTGAAAAATTTCCCGAGGCTGAAGACCTGCTCACCACAGCAATGAAATCGGTGGGAGAAACCATGGCCATAGGCCGGACTTTCAAAGAAGCCTTTCAAAAAGGTATGCGCTCATTGGAAACCGGGCGTTTCGGTTTCGGCGGAGACGGCAAGGAAATTCTCACCCATCTCGAAAATGAAGATCTGGAAGTAGGCCTGCGTGTTCCTAATTCTAAAAGAATCGCCCATATTTACGAGGCCATGAAACGAGGGATGTCGGTGGAGAAGATCTTTGAGTTAACCGCTATCGACCCTTGGTTTCTCCACAATCTTGTCCAGATTGTCGAAGGCGAAGCCCAGATTAAGGATGGTGGTTTTAAGGGTCTTACGCCGGATTTTTTACGAAGCTGCAAGCAACAGGGCTTCTCCGATTTTCAGCTGGCCCATCTGACCGGAACCTCGCGAGATGACATCCGCAATCTCCGTAAAAAATCGGGTGTACTGCCGGTCTACAAACTCGTCGACACCTGCGCTGCCGAATTTGAATCCTATACTCCTTATTATTACTCTACCTATGAGCAGGAAAATGAGGCAACTGCCAGTGACCAGAAGAAGATCGTCATTTTGGGTGGTGGACCAAACCGGATAGGTCAGGGTATTGAATTTGATTACTGTTGCGTTCACGCCTCGTTTGCCCTCCGGGAGATCGGTGTTGAGTCCATAATGGTGAACTCGAATCCTGAAACCGTATCCACCGATTACGACACATCCGACAAACTCTACTTTGAACCGCTCACCAGGGAGGATGTGCTCAGTATTATCGAAATGGAGCAACCTGACGGAGTTATTGTCCAGTTTGGTGGTCAGACGCCGCTGAATCTTGCCGTTGAACTCGAAGAGGCAGGTGTCCCGATCATCGGTACACCACCCGATGCCATTGACCGGGCCGAAGACCGTGAGCGCTTTCAACAATTTCTCCACAAGTTGGGTCTGAGGCAGCCGGCTAACGACACCGTATACACCCTTGAGGAAGCTTTGTCAGCAGCCAATCAAATAGGATATCCGGTGGTTGTCCGACCATCCTATGTGCTGGGCGGCCGGGATATGCGCATCGTTTATACTGACGATGGTATTCGTGATTTCATGCAGGTCATTGGTGTTGCCAGCCTTGAGCATCCTCTGTTGATCGACAAGTTTCTCAAAGATGCCACTGAAGTGGATGTTGATGCCATTAGTGATGGTGAGAATACCATCATCGGCGGCATCATGGAACATATTGAGGAAGCGGGTATTCATTCAGGTGATTCAGCCTGTGTCCTGCCACCTCATACTCTCTCCGATAAACTTATCGAGGAGATCCGTGAGGCTTCCAAGGCAATGGCGGAAGAGCTGGGTGTCATTGGCCTGATGAATGTGCAGTATGCAGTTAAAGACGAGACTCTATATATATTGGAAGTAAACCCACGAGCCTCAAGAACTGTACCTTTTGTTTCCAAGGCAACAGGGGTGCCTCTTGCCAAACTGGCCACCAAGATCATGATGGGACATAGTCTCCCAGAGTTGGGTCTCACTTCAGAGGTTGAGATTTCTCATTGGGCAGTAAAAGAGGCTGTCTTTCCTTTTGACCGCTTTGAAAATGTCGATACTCTGCTGGGACCAGAAATGAAATCAACTGGTGAGGTTATGGGAATTGATGATAATCTTGGCCTGGCTATTGCTAAGGCAACTCTTGCCGCGGGGACGACCCTGCCGGAATCTGGTAGAGTCTTTATCAGTGTGCGGGACAGCGATAAAAACGGTGTGATTTCGGTAGCCAGATCACTTGTAGATATAGGCTTTGAAATATTGGCAACCGATGGTACGGCAAAACACCTGCAAGACAACAAAATTGACTGTACCCGAATCAACAAAATCTCCCAGGGACGCCCCCATATCCTTGATAAATTGCAGGATAATGAAGTAAAGTGGATTGTGAATACATCATATGGAAAACGTACAACGGAAGATTCCTATACCATTCGCAGAGCAGCACTTGATATGCACATTCCGTATACCACGACCGTATCAGGAGCTGGAGCAACGGTAAGAGCATTGTTAGAGTTGCGGGAAAATTCTGTAGGTGTGAAACCAGTGCAGCACTTCACTACATAAGAAAAAGGAAAAAATTCTATTGCCCCTCGACATTGAATCATTATGTTTTAATGTAGTTTGACTAATTTGAAAGGATGGTTTCTTGCGCTCTTCCTATCGAATGATGAGCGTGAAATGAAACAAAATCATAAACAGAGAACCCTCGGAGGATTCTTTGAACACTTTTTACAAAAACCTGAGCATGTGGCTGGTCATAGCCCTGACTATGATCCTGTTATTTAATCTGTTTAACAAGCCGCAGGGTAGCAGCACATCGCTTAACTATAGTGATTTCATAGCTAAAATTGAATCAAATGCGATTAATCGTGTAAGCATCAGTGGAGATACTATTTCAGGAACCACTTCAGATGGCAAACCTTTTCGCACCATCTACCCCATGAATGACGATGAGCTGATTCCAATGCTGCGTAATTCTGGTGTTGAAATCAATGTTAAGGAAGTACAGAAAGATTCTTTTCTGATGACCATTTTTGTATCCTGGTTCCCCATGCTCCTCCTCATTGGTGTGTGGATTTTCTTCATGCGGCAAATGCAGGGAGGCGGCAAAGGCGGAGCACTTTCCTTTGGTAAAAACAGAGCTCGTTTGATGGAACAGGGTGAAAACAAGTTCACTTTTGAAGACGTCGCAGGTATCGATGAAGCCAAAGAAGAGCTTGAAGAAATTATCGATTTCCTCAGGGAACCCCAAAAATTTACCAAGCTGGGCGGTAGAATACCCAAAGGTGTGTTGCTTGCAGGATCTCCAGGTACAGGTAAAACCTTGCTTGCCAAGGCAATCGCCGGCGAAGCTGATGTTCCTTTCTTTACTATTTCCGGTTCTGACTTTGTGGAGATGTTTGTTGGCGTTGGTGCCAGCCGCGTGCGTGATCTTTTTACTCAGGGGAAGAAAAACGCCCCATGCATCATCTTCATTGATGAAATTGATGCTGTTGGTCGTCATCGTGGTGCTGGTCTTGGCGGTGGCCATGATGAACGTGAACAGACCCTCAACCAGCTATTGGTTGAAATGGATGGGTTTGAGTCAAGTGAGGGTGTAATTATTGTTGCCGCGACCAATAGACCAGATGTCCTCGATCCAGCTCTATTACGTCCCGGTCGTTTCGACCGTCAGGTCATTGTACCGGTTCCCGATGTTGGTGGACGTAAGAAAATCCTGGAGATTTATACGAAAAAGACCAAAATGGCCTCCGGTGTTGATCTTGAAGTATTGGCTAGGGGCACCCCTGGTTTTTCAGGTGCAGATCTGGAAAACCTGGTCAATGAAGCAGCCCTGATGGCTGCCCGTTCGGGTGCCAAGGAGATTGATCTTGAGCTGCTGGAGAAAGCCAAAGACAAGATCATGATGGGTGCAGAGCGCCGCTCTATGATCATTACCGAAAAAGAGAAGGAAGTGACCGCTTACCACGAAGCAGGTCATGCTTTGGTTGCCAAGCTCTTGCCGGAGACCGATCCAATCCACAAGGTGACCATCATTCCGCGTGGTAGAGCACTTGGTCTGACCATGCAGCTTCCCATTGATGAGAAGTATACCCATTCGAAAAAATATCTGGAAAACACTCTGTGTATCCTATTTGGCGGCAGGATTGCGGAGAAACAGGTCTTTGACGAAATTACCACGGGTGCTGGCAACGATCTCGAAAGAGCCACTGAACTTGCCAGAAAGATGGTGTGTGAATGGGGTATGAGTGATGAACTCGGGCCATTGACCTATGGAAAAAAGGAAGAACAGATATTTCTTGGCAGGGAAATTGCCCAGCACCGCGACTTCAGCGAGGAAACCGCCAGGCAGATTGATGTGGCTGTCAAGCGAATAATAATTGAAGCCAAGGACAAGGTGGAGACACTACTTTCTGAGAACAGAGATATTCTTGACAAAATGGCAGAAGAACTTCTTGAAAAAGAGACCATTGTTCTTGATGACATCGAAGTGATTATGGAGGAACTCCATCCGGAGAAGTACAAGCGTGAGTCAAAGCCGGAAGCTGAGAAGCAACAAGAAAGCACCTCGGCCACTGAAACTCCCAAGGACGAACAGGAGCCAGTTATTGACCCCGAATTCAAGGATAGGGTTGATCTTTCAGGCAGTGATGATTCTCCTGCGGCCGATGAACCACCTCCTCGCCCTAAAGATGGTCGTCCTGCTGAAGATACACCGTAAATATATATTGAGGATTGCACCATGAAAATTATGGGCATCCTCAATGTAACGCCCGATTCATTTTCCGATGGTGGTCGTCATTTTGGTCTTGAGGCTGCTGCACATCAGGCAAAAATGATGATCGAGGAAGGTGCTGATATTCTCGATATTGGCGGTGAATCAACCAGACCATTTGCAGAACCTGTTTCCATAGAAGAAGAGCTGCATCGAGTAATTCCTGTTATCCAAGCAATCCGCACAGAGCATGTCATTCCCATTTCTATTGATACGACCAAGGCTGCTGTTGCTCGCCAAGCTCTAGATGAGGGGGCTGACATCATCAACGATGTATCAGCACTGCGTCACGACCCCAAGATGCTTGATCTTGTCAAATTAACATCGGTTCCATTGATCATCATGCATATGCAGGGTACCCCCGGAAATATGCAGGTGAATCCGGAATACGGTGATGTGATTACAGAAATCGCTGCTTTCTTTCAAGATAGATTAGCATGGCTTCGAGATAATGGGGTCGAACTTAGCCGAGTAACTATTGATCCGGGAATTGGTTTTGGCAAGAAGCTCAACCATAACCTGTCAATCATAAAACATCTGCAGGCATTTCATAAGCTTGGGCAACCACTGCTGTTGGGACATTCACGCAAACGTTTCCTTGGTGATCTGACAGGTTTAGATACCGACGGTAGAGATTTACCCACTGCGGTTATCTCTGCTATGGCCATGGAGAGGAATGTAGATATCGTCCGAGTGCATAACGTTGCTGCAACCAAACATGCACTAACAATTACCCAGGCTATCCGGGAGGCACACTAACTCGAATGTTTCATGTAAACAGGCTATCTCATAGTGTTTTAACAAACAATAACTGCATATTATAACTCATATAAGACTGATTTTTCAGGGTACACTTTGTACCAGCACTTTATGTCGGCAAACTCCTTTTTTCACCTTTCAGGCTATTCCTCTTGCTCCTTTTCCTGTAAATCGAAGCCATCTAGAACAATAAATTGGTATGTATAAGGTGATTGTCTGATACCGATAACAATAATGTCACCGTCTTTAAGTTCAGCTGTGGCAGGATTATGCTTACCATTAAGTGCATTGTCACCAATAATTGTGCCACAGGCGCTGCCCCGATCATAAACGTAATACTTCTGTCCGTCCTTCTCTATCTGAAAGTGCTCTCGTGATATATTCAGCCGGTGACCATCATCAATGAGATATAATTCATTGTTGGGTGTTGCCTTGCTATATTTAACGCGCTCGACCCTTTCTATCCTGCCGTCAACAATTTTCACCCTGGACTCCCTGCCGACACGAAAAGGAAAATCACGTATGGGGATATAGCCTTCAACCAGCAAATTTTGAGGAACAGCCTGTTCAGCGGCTGATGTCATTGCTTTGAGTACGGCAATTGGCATTATTTTTTTCAGTATGTTTTTTTTCTTGCTCATCTCCATATCTTAGCTAAATAATTTCAATATTATGTTCTAAACCATATTGCTAGGATATATGCTATTACCAAGAAGCTCAAATTATTTTTCACCAGTGGGATGTAATTCTTCAGGCCTCACTTATAGTTATACATTGATTTTGTATCATTCTAAGCTTTAGTTTATAGACCTTAAAAAGTAATTATTGTGCTTCTAACTCATGTCTTTTTCATTACTTAAATCTGGTTAGATATGTCATCACAAGAGTACACTATTCTTTATATTGAAGATGATTCAGCCAACCGCCAGCTGGTTAAATTTATTCTTCAGCGCAGAGAAAATATACGACTGTTGCAAGCCGAAACTGGCACAGAGGGGTTCCGACTGGCCGTAGAGCAACAACCTGATATTATCTTACTTGATCTGAGTTTACCTGATATCTCAGGTTTTGATGTCCTTAAAGAACTGCAGGTAGATCCTGATATATGTTCGATTCCCGTTATCGCTGTAAGCGGCAACTCTTCACCAAGGGATATTGAGAAAGGTTTGAGTGCAGGTTTTATCCATTATTTGGAAAAACCTATTTCAATCTCTAGCCTTGACGCAATCATAGATGAAACCATCGCTGCAATGTTGTAATCTGAATTAAATTCAACATGTTACTTTCATAAACTAATTTCTACGTTTTTCGGGCTCTTGCTTTTTAAGCCACTTAATAGCTTAATAGTCATTAGAAAATAACGGTAAATATCCCGGCTGAATTGCCTGCCTCATTTATCCAAAGAATACTTACTTTATAGAGAATGTCGCTACATAGTGGTGCTTTGCAACCTTCTCTTTACGCCACAATTATTAGTGCCTTAATGCCCTTAATTCTTGCCCCATGGGGATGGAAAATGAAATATTATTGCCAATTTCGATTGAAATTGTTAGATGTTTGACTTTTACTTTTTGTTACAATCTGGTTTTAACAACAATTTTTAGACTTTATAGGTTACTGCCTTCTATAGGCCTCTGCCTGCTTGGTTCATATTTGGAGCATGGAACGAAAAAAAGACACATCTTCTGCCTCTGTCAGCATAATGGAAACAATAAAGCGTTTTCTGGTTATTTTCCTGCCACTTGCCATCTTCTTCGGCAGTTTGACAGTAATGCTCTATTACAAGGATGTGAAGACGGATCTTGTTAACCTGAAAAAACGTGAGTTTTATACAATAGACTCTCAAGTCAAGATGGTCCGACATAAATTTGAGACAATCTATACGGATTTGCAGTTTCTTGCCCTGCAAAGCGAACTTACAGATTATCTTAAGGCAAATAATGCTTCTCAACTCGACAGTCTAGCAGAGGAGCTGCTTCTTTTTGCGCAGATTAAAAAGATTTATGGCCAAATCCAGTTTATCGACGAAAGCGGATCGGAAGTTGTTGTAATCCGAACGTCAGACGGCAACCCCAAAATTGCCGTCAAAGGCAGCCTGCAGAATAAGGCCTGGCAGGAATATTTCCAGGAGACAATCGCTTCACCAAAAGGAAGCGTATACATATCACCATATGATCTCAGCTCAAAAGGTTCAGCTGAATTCCCTATGCTTCCAGTGTTGCGCTTCAGTATGCCGGTTGTCGATGATGCAGACAATAAGCGGGGTATCATTGTCCTTAGTCACCCCGTAGCCCACATACTCGATGAACTTCAGGCGGCTTCTTCCAGCAGCAGAATACAAACTATTCTGATCAACCCACAAGGTTACTATCTCAATGGCACAATTCAGGGATTACCTGCAGAGCCAGGGAAAGAAAAATCTAAAAGAATCGAGACATTTTTGGCAGAGGAATGGCAAAAAGTAAACGAGGGAGAGAGTGGTCAATTTTTAACACAAAAAGGCTTGGTAACCTTTAGCACCATCTATCCAGATCAACAGGACCATAGTCCTGAAAACAGTTCGGATGCCACGGCAACAATTATTGATCACCCATATCTTTGGAAAGCTGTTTCCTTTATTCCTGAAAAGATCCTCAATGAATGGCCCGATAAAATCCTGGGTCGCATTCTCATGCTTTATTCCGTATGTCTTTTTATAATTGCGATTTGCTCTTTTCTCCTTGCCCGCACGGCACTGCGCCGGAGAAAGGCGGAGATGGCAATGCGGGAGAATGAAGAAGAACTGCGGGCAATCAATGAGGCAGCAGCCAATGCCATCATTGTTATAGATAACAACAAAAACGTATTACACTGGAACCCTGCAGCGGAAAGGCTCTTTCACTACACTGCCCAGGAAGTTGTGGAAAAATCCATTACTTCTATAATTTCTCCTCCAAAACACCAGTCAGCTTTCACCAAGATGTCAAAGCAATTTAATATACCAATTGACAGTGATAGCATGGAGGCAAAAACTATCGAGCTGTTCGGCTACAAGAAGGATGGTACGGAATTTCCTGTTGAGGTCTCATTTTCAGCTTTCAAAAAAAGAGAGCAGTGGCATACCGTAGGGATTATCCGTGATATCTCGGCCAGAAAAGAGATGGAGAGAAATGTCCTCCAGGCAAATAAATTTGAATCGCTGGGTGTTCTATCCAGCGGTATTGCCCATGACTTCAATAATTTGCTCACCGCGATCATCGGCAATATTAATCTCGTCAGCAAGCTATCAGGCACCCCGCCGGATTCATTAGAATTATTAAAAAATGCCGAAAAAGCTTCCCGGCGAGCCAAAGCACTGACCCAGCAGCTTCTCACTTTCTCAAAAGAAGGCACACCCATTCGGAAAACCACATCAATAGAAACATTGATTCGTGATTCAGTAGAATATGCCCTCCATGGTTCTATCATTGTCAGCAGCTTTGATATTCCAGAGGATTTATATCTGGTCGATATCGATGCTGCTCAGATTGGTCAGGTCCTCCAGAATATCGTTACCAATGGCAGACAGTCCATCCGAGGTTCAGGGGCAATCATTATCAGTTGTCGAAATGTAAAAAGCCAAGAGATTGCCGAACTTCCAGCGAATCTTAGCGGCAAATATATAGAAATTGCCATACGAGATACCGGGCAGGGCATCAGTGAGAAGAACCAATCTAGGGTTTTTGATCCTTATTTCACCACGAAGGAGCACGGCAGTGGCCTTGGCCTGACCATTGCCCACTCCATTATCCAGCGACACGACGGTCATATAATATTCACCTCAGATGAACACAAAGGTACAATATTCACCGTATATTTGCCTGCAGCCGTGGACCAGCATCCCCCCAAAGAGCAGGAAAAATCGAAGAGCAAGGGAAAACGTTTCAGGATAATGGTCGTGGACAATGAAGAGATGCTTCTCAATATTGCCGGTAGAATGCTAGTTCACCTGGGTCATGAATGCGTTTGTGCCAGGTCAGCTCGTGAAGCACTTGATGTATATAAACACATGTGGAAAACCGGTTCACCAGTTGATGGCGTAATTGTCGATCTTACCCTGCCAGGGGGCATGGGTGGCAAAGAAACAGCTGCTGCTATTTTCGATGTTAATTCCGAGGCAAGAATTATCGTGTCAAGCGGATATTCAAATGATCCTGTAATGGTGGATTTTGATGAATACGGCTTCTGCGCAGCAATTGCCAAACCCTTTGACATGGATGAGCTTGCCGAGGTAATCAATGATGTACTTGAATAGTTGGAATCTGTCTTTATCGTCGATTTTTATTCTGCCCTGGCGGGATCAATCCTAATTGTATGTATTTTGATCTGCCGAACTAGACCATCCCAGATAAATAAACCAAGCGCCACCCAGATAATAGCAAAGCCGATCATCCTCTCAAGCGGGAAGGCTTCATTGTAGATGAAAATACCAACAAAGAGGTTAATTGTTGGCGCCAAATACTGAAGAAGACCAATGAGATAAAGCGGTATTTTCTGGGCAGCATAGCAAAATAGCAACAGTGGCGCTGTTGTTGCCAACCCCGTCCCAATGAGAAGTATAGACTGTGTTATTCCACCATGAAACAGTGCAGCAGTGCCGCTATATTCAAAGTAAAGCAATACACCCAGGGCGGGTAAAAAGAGAATAGCGGTTTCCAGACACAATCCCTCCAGCGCTGGAACCGTGGTGATTTTTCGCAATAATCCATAGCAGGCAAAAGATGTGGCAAGTGAGACGGCAATCCAGGGGAAAGTCCCATATAGCCAGGTTAGATATGCCACCCCGAAAGCTGCAATAGCGATAGAAAACCATTGAACAGCTCTGATTTTTTCTTTGAGTATGATTACTCCAAAACATACTGAAACCAACGGATTTATAAAATACCCGAGGCTTGCTTCAATGATAAATCCGGCATTCACAGCCCAGATATAGATAAGCCAATTCACTGAAAGGATCATTGCCGTAAGGAGAAAATAGAAAAACTGCTTGCGTCGCTTAAATAACTGATAAAATCCCTGCAGCTTGCCAGTAATAGCAAGAAGACCAAAAGTCAAGACAAGCGACCAGGTCATTCGGTGACACAGTATTTCATAGGCTGGAACAACATCAAGCATCTTCCAGTATATAGGCAGGAGTCCCCACATTATAAATGCACCGGTTGCTGAAGCTACTGCTTTATTATTGCTCACCATAACTCCTTAACTCACCAGTATAGCTGTATTAAATACCAGAAATACTTTTTACTGCAAACGCAATCACCAGGTTTTGGGCAAAGCTGGTAGCAAAAGACACGGTGAAAAACGTGCATATATTAAAAATGTAGAGAGAATATCTTCTAGCAGATGTCAGCAAGGAACGCCAGTGGTAATCCTTCGCAGGTAATAACGTTAAAACTATTTATCCTGGTCGAATCCGCTGAAACTTTTATTGTAGGATGCAGGCTCATGACAGATAACACAAAAGGAATACAACATAAACCAAACCGGCTTATTCATGAAAAGAGCCCCTATCTCCTGCAGCATGCCCATAACCCGGTAGATTGGTATGCCTGGGGAAAAGAACCTTTCGCAAGAGCCAAAGAGGAAGACAAACCACTCTTTCTCTCCATCGGATATTCAACCTGTCACTGGTGCCATGTGATGGAGTACGAATCCTTTGAAAACCAGGAAATCGCCGATATTCTTAACACCCATTTTATCTCTATCAAGGTTGATCGGGAAGAACGACCTGATATCGACAGTATCTACATGACCGCCACCCAGGCAATGACTGGCGCCGGAGGCTGGCCCATGTCCGTTTTTTTATTTGCTGACAAGAAACCTTTCTTTGCAGGTACCTACTTCCCGCCGGAACAGCGTCCTAATCATCCTGGTTTTGGTCAGCTTCTTCAATCCATTCACCGAGCCTGGCTGGAAAACAGGCAAGCATTGACCGACTCTGCGCAGAAAATTACCGATTTCCTTGTGTCAATGACCAGCACTACAATGGTTCCAGATATTAAACCGGCATGGTCAGACGCCTGCTATCAAGCGTTATGCGACAGCTATGATTCACACTATCACGGTTTTGGCAATGTAAATAAATTCCCCAGACCATCCTGCTTGGATTTTCTTTTAACCCATGGCTATAGAACACATAACGCCATTGCCCACAAAATGGCTGAAAACACTTTAATGGCTATGGCAATGGGAGGTATGTATGACCATGTTGGCGGAGGTTTTCACCGTTATTCTGTTGATCGGCAATGGCGTATTCCACATTTCGAAAAAATGCTCTATGACCAAGCACAATTGGTAGTTAGTTATGTGCAGCTCTACCAGCTTACGGATGACCCGTATTATTCAGATATTGTGGAAGAAACAATTGATTATGTGCTGCGCAGTCTACAGCATCCAGACGGTGGTTTTTATTCTGCCGAAGATGCTGACAGTGTTAATCCATACGATGAGAGCGAACATGGAGAAGGAGCCTATTATCTGTGGAAAGCAAGTGAGATTAGGGAAATATTAGGTTCGGATGCAGACCAGTTCATTACCTGCTATGGGATAAAAGAAAATGGCAATGCCCTGGAAGACCCAGCACAAGAATTTACTGGCAGAAATATCCCCTACTTGATTGAACCACTCAGCCAACTTGCGAAAGCATTCGCTATTACACCACAAGAGCTAAGGGAATCGTTGAGGGATTTACGGCAGAAGTTGCTGGCACGACGTGAAAAACGTACCAGTCCCCACCTTGACGATAAGATAATAGCTGCTTGGAATGGTTTGATGCTTTCAGCTCTCTCCCGGGCAGGTTCCATTCTGGAGAGGCAGGATTATCTTGAAGAAGCAGAAAGAGTTGCCCGGTTCATTTTTACAAATCTGATGGTGGATAATAGGCTTAAACGTCGATGGCGAGATGGGGAGGCTCGCTTCGATGCAGTGCTGGAAGATTATGCTTTTGTGATCCAGGGTTTGCTCGATCTGTACTCGGCAACGCACGAAAACCAATATCTACAGGCAGCTATAGAGCTTTCCGAGAAACAGGTAGAGCTCTTCTCCGACCAGAATGGGGGTTTCTTTAGTAGTGGTGAATCAACAGATCTTCTTACCCGAATGAAGGAGAGTTACGATGGCGCTGAACCCTCGGGAAACTCAGTTGCCGCTGCAAATTATCTCCGTTTGGGCAGAATGTTGGACAAACCCGAATGGATTGCAATAACTGAAAACACCATAAAATCATTCGGTAAGGTGCTCGAAGCCCAGGGCCTGGCCATGCCTTTGATGTTAAATACTGCAGAAATCTGGCATATGACCCCCCAACACCTCATTATTGCGGGACGAAAAGACGATTTGGAAACAGTTCGACTAATGCATGCAGCAAAGAGTAAATTCAGGCCACAACTCCACATTCTCCTTGCTGATGGAGGTAAAAATCACAAAATGCTTGCCGAACATCTTGGTTTTCTCCAGGCAGTGACTCAGGTAGATGACAAGGCTACTGCTTATTTATGCAGGGATTATACCTGTCACTCTCCAATAACTACAGCCGATGAATTGAAACGACACCTGGATGAAAAATAGATCTATTGAAAGAGCATACCGCTGGTAAGCCAATAATAAATTATGTAAGCTCCAGCAAAAATGATGAGAATTGCCGATGCCTTATGCACATACGGTAGGAACCTGCGCATGGCCCCCACCACTACCCCTTCCTTGACGAATGCCATCCCCAGGGTGAGAATTTGCAGCACAAACCCCATTCCCATGATATAGCCAAAAAACTGGATAGTTCCATCAGTAACATCCCCTGCAGTCAGCGAATTCCCCATTACCGCGAGAAATATTGGGAGGGTACAGCTGAGTGATGTGGCTCCAAAGGCAACACCGAAAAGAAAAAAGCCTTTAAGGGTTAAATGAGTAGGATCACCAATCTTATTCGCCAGGCTTAACATGAAGTTTAAGGAAAAGTGTTTGCCGAAGAGTATCCACACACCCAAAAAGAGAAGCAAGGTACCGACAAGCATTGCCAGCCAGGGCATTATACTGTTCAAGAAAGCTCCTCCAGCTGAGACAAGAATACCAACCAATCCAAATAAAAGGCCAAAACCGAAGGTGACAACAACTGCAATCAGTACTGCCTTGGCAAAGCGAAAGACAACAGAGCGTGAGTAAAAATCTTCATCTTCTACCCCAAGATAGAGGGAGAGATACACAGGTAACATGGCGAAACCACATGGGTTTACTGCTGAGACCATTCCCGCTCCAAAGGCATAGCCCAGTGGTATGTAGTTGGCAAGTTGACTCAGCCATTGGCTTGCCAACATTTGAATATCCATTAAAACCTCTTTGTGAATAATTGTTAAAAATCTTGGATTACAATATTCAGCATAACGAAAAAATCAACAGCAGTGCATGTCGAAGATTAGAGCCAGTATCTAGACCGCAATAATTTAGATTTACTCTATCTTTTCACCCACCAACCAATCATAACAAACTAGTTTAGTCAAAACGTGTCTTTTTTCAAATGTATGCCAAATATCAACTTATTGTTTACGCTCGCCTTTGTTGATAATAATTATTATTTTTAACCTGTAATCAAATGCTTAGTGATTCTTTAAAAAAAATGACCGCGGTCGACTTTTTAGCTTGACCATTTTGAAAATATGGTTATAAATCTCGACTGTAGTCGACTTTTTTTATACAAGGAAAGAATGAATGAGCATAACACGCGAAGAAAAAAAAGAGAAAACCCGTAAAGCAATATTGCGAGCTGCAGTCCGTCTCTTCGATCAAAAAGGTTATGAAAAAACCTCCATCGAAGAATTGGCCCGTGAGGCAGGCGTAGGCAAAGGGACCATCTATACATACTTCCAGACGAAAACCCAAATTTTTTATGCCTTCTGTGAAGAACAATTAGAATTTGTCCATGCCGAACTGGCCAGCAAAACGGACCCGCATGCACCCATTATTGAACAGATAATGACCGTATTTATGGGCGAGTTTATACATGTCACCCAGAACAAAGAATTTGGCCGGTTTTTTATGCAGCAGGTTCTTTTCCCTGAAGACAGGGATAAAGAAAGCCATGAAGAAGTAGACAACCAATGGCTTGAGCTGCTTTTTTCAATTTTCAGCAGGGCTCAGAAAAAAAATGAACTGCGCCAGGATATCGAACTACTCTACCTGGCTGGACATTTCTATGCCCTCTATATAATGGTCGTCTCATCCTGGTATTCAGGAAGAATTGAAACTGAAGAGGTTGCTCCAGGAATGCGGCTACTCTTCGAACAGGCCCTGGAAGGTCTTGCACCTACATCAATCTCAAAAATGCAGTAAATGGTGAACACAATGGATCGTCATCAAATACACCCCACCACACCTCGGGCAAAAACGGTATTTTTCATCTGGAGCGTGCTACCTCGGCTGGTACTTCTGGGCATGCTTATCCTTATTGTGGTTTTTGGCATGGCTATCATGAAGAAAAACGAGCTCATCGCGGCTGACAAAGCCGCCGCGGTAAGTAATGAACGCCCTCCAGTCAATTCTGTCGTGTACACTTTGCAGCCAACTGAAATTCGCGACCGCATAAACCTGCCAGGCAACGTTGAACCCTGGACCCGCCTGGAGCTCATGGCTAAAGTTGCAGGTTCAATTACCGAGGTTCTGGTCAAAGAGGGTGACGAAGTTAAGGAAGGCGATGTTCTAGCCCGAATTGAATCCAGCGACTACGAAATTGCCGTGCAAAAAGCAGAAGCAGCCTATGAGTATGCCAAGGATGATTATCAGCGCGATAAAAAAGTGTATGCCAAGGGAGTTATTCCCACGGCAGAACTTGACCGCAAGGAAACCAGCTTAATCACAGCCAAAACCGAACTCGACAATGCTCGGTTGCAGCTATCGCGCTGCACCATCAAGGCTCCGATGGACGGGATTGTGCGTAGGCTTGATGCCAAGGTTGGACTGTTGCTCTCGGTCGCTGACCCGGTTGCCGAAATCCTCAAAATAGACAAGGTTAAAGCGATAATCGGCATACCAGAATCCGATGTTCCCGCTGTGCGTAAACTTGATGAGATCGAGTTAACAGTACAGGCTCTGGGCAATCTTGTAGTCACCGGGAAAAAGTTTTTTCTCTCGCCATCTCCTGATACCACCGCCAGGTTGTACAAACTGGAACTTGAAGTGGATAACAGTTCTCGGGAAATTTTACCGGGAATGTTTATTCGCGCTGATATTATTAAAGAATCCATTCCGAATGCTATCACCATCCCCTTGTACAGCGTTATTTCACGCAACGATGAGCAGTATGTCTATGTTGATGAAGGCGGCGTAGCGAAGAAGAAAAACGTCGAACTTGGCATTATGGAGAATTGGATGGTTCAGGTAACTAATGGCCTGGTTGATCAAGACCAGCTTATTATCGAAGGTCATCGCGACGTAGAAAGCGGCCAGAAAATAAAGGTTGTTAAGACCCTCACCGAACTAACAGAGTATACCCTATGATAGTTTCAGATACAGCCATTCGCAAAAGTACAACCGTGGTTGTGCTTACCATCCTGCTTATTATTTTCGGGGTGTACAGCTACATGGTGCTACCCCGCGAAAGTGATCCGGATATAACTATTCCCAACGTTTTTGTGTCAACCAGTTACCGCGGTGTTTCTCCTGCCGATATTGAAACGACCATTACCATTGAAATCGAGAAAAAGCTCAAGGGCCTGGATGGTTTAAAAAAGCTGCAGTCGGTGAGTTCTGAAGGCAGTTCCTCAATCAATGTTGAATTTGTCACCGGTACTGATATCGACCAGGCATTGCAGGATGTAAAAGATAAGGTGGATGAGGCAATCGGTGAATTGCCCACCGATATCGAAGAGGACCCCTCAGTCTTTGAAGTCAATTTTTCAGAATTGCCCATCGTGGTCTTTTCTCTTTCAGGAACATGTGGTCTGCCGTGTCTCAAAAAGATAGCCGATGATCTTGAGGATGATATCGAAGCAATAACCGGGGTACTCGAAGTTGATGTAACTGGTGGGCTGGAGCGGGAAATCAGGGTTGAGGTGCTGCCTGAAAAACTAGCCTATTACGGGCTTACCATAGGTAGCTTCCAATCCGTGGTAAAAGGTGAAAACCAGAACACTTCCGGGGGAACAATACACCTTGGAAATGGCCGATATCAGCTAAGAGTGCCGGGAGAATTCTCCGCACCGGAAGAAATCTACGGCTTGGTGTTAACTACCCACAAAGGTGAGCCGGTCTATCTCAAAGATGTTGCCGAAGTGGTGGACGGATTTAAGGAAGAAACCAGTAGATCAAGGCTGGACGGCAGATCCGCTGTGAATATTGCCGTTAAGAAACGATCGGGTGAAAATATAATAGCCATCAGTGAGCAGGTTGACCGCATCATCGAGGAGTCTCAGACCACCTGGCCCAGCGGCACAAAAATCACCAAGGTCATGGATAAAGCACGTGATATCGAGCTATGGGTCAAGGATCTGGAAAACAACATTCTTTCCGGCCTAGTGCTGGTTATGATCGTTATCTTTTTTGTCATGGGAATTCGCAATGCCCTGCTGGTGAGCCTGGCCATACCACTATCCATGCTGCTTTCATTTACTATTCTCAATATAATGGGGATCACCCTCAATATGGTGGTGCTCTTCAGCCTTACCCTGGCATTGGGGATGTTGGTGGATAACGCCATAGTCATTATCGAGAATATCTACCGGTTTATGGAACAGGGTACCAGCCGGGTTGAAGCGGCCATGAAGGCCACTTCTGAAGTCGCTTACCCGGTTATCGGCTCCACCATGACCACCCTGGCAGCATTTTCTCCCATGCTTTTCTGGCCGGGGATCATGGGTGAATTTATGAGTTACCTGCCGCTAACCTTGATCGTCACCCTGTCTTCCAGTCTCTTTGTTGCTCTGGTCATCAATCCAGCACTTGCTTCGATTTTCATGAAAGTTAAGAAGCAAGAGCGAATCACGCAAAGAAGCCTTGAAGAAGTTGCTCAGGCTGTTGAGCAGCCAATTAAAATTAAAGGACCGCTGCTGAAAAGCTATTCCAGATTTCTCTCATCAGCTCTGGATATGCCAATAACTGTTGTTATTACAGCTTTTTGCGTACTTATTCTGCTCTTTCAATCCTGGCTTCTTGCCATTGGTTTGGAAAAACCTGTGGAATTTTTTCCGGATATTGAACCCAAGGGCATGTACCTCAATATGGATGTTCCCGAAGGCGCAGACCTTGACTACATAGATACTATTATCCGTCGGCTCGAACTTGCCCTGGCAGGTATGGACAGCAACAGAACCGATATTCCACCTGAAAAAGCACTGGCTGGCAAAAAACATACCAAAGCCACTGGTGAAGAATTTTATGGTCCCAGTGATCTTGGGAATATCAAGAATATCTATATGAAAGGGATTCTCGCCACTGGCGGCGGGTCCGCATTTGATGCCAATACACCAAACCATGTCGGAATACGCTTTTTGGAAATAGAGGAAAGACACCGCACTACCCATAAAACTGTTGACGACATTCGCGCCCGGGTGGAAGATATTCCCGGTGCCCAAATTACCCTGGCCATGGAAGCAGAGGGGCCGCCAACAGGGGCACCTATTAATATTGAAATTGCCGGTGACAACTTCGCCGTTTTAGGTGAGATTGCAAAAACTATCAGGGATATACTCAGTAAAGTTCCGCATGTTAAGGATATTCGTGACGACTTTGTCGAGGGAATCCCCTCGGTCCAGGTTAATGTGGACAGGCAGAAAGCCGCTCTCTTTGGTTTGACTACTGATGGTATCGGCTTTGCCTTGAAAAGCGCCTACAACGGTCTGGAAGTTTCATCCTACCGAGAAGGTGACGACGATTATGACATAACTGTCCAATTTAAAGAAGGTGATCGAAAAGTGGTGGATGTTCTGCATGAGCTTATGCTGCCTACTCCTTCCGGTCAGATGGTGCCGCTTTCCACCATCGCAACGGTCCAGTTTGGTGGATCGCTTGGAGATATCAATCGAATTAACAACGAAAGAGTGGTGACCGTAAAGGCTAACGTAGACGAAACCAAGATTCCAGGTCCTGTAGCACGGGAGCAGGCTGCCGAAATAATGAAGGACTTGCCGATTCCTCCGGGTTACAAGCTGACCTTTACTGGAGAACACGAATTCCAGCAGGAATCGGAACAATTTTTATCCAAAGCCTTTGGTGTGGCCCTGCTGCTTATCTTCCTTATCCTGGTGAGCATGTTCAATTCGGTCACTCAACCCTTTATTATTATGACTTCGGTGATCCTTTCTCTGGGTGGGGCCTTCCTTGGACTCACTCTGTTTCAATCACCTTTTGGTATTATTATGACCGGTGTCGGAGTCATCTCCCTAGCCGGGGTTGTGGTCAACAATGCCATCGTTTTGATCGATTACACCAACAAACTCAGGGACCGGGGTTTTGCATTACGCGATGCGGTTTTATCAGCTGGAGCAACCCGTCTCCGGCCAGTGCTGCTCACCGCAGTTACGACCATTTTAGGACTCATCCCAATGGTCACTGGTATTTCCTTCGATTTTCATGTCATGGCTATATCCTGGGTAAGTGAATCAAGTCAGTTGTGGAAGTCGATGGCGGTGGTAGTGATTTTTGGTCTGATGGTGGCAACATTCCTCACATTGATCGTTGTACCGACATTGTACTATATGATTGAGCGTTTTTCCCATATTCGCGAGAAGATTGGCAGAGTTATCAGCAATATCTACTGGAAACCCTACCCCCTGCTCGCCGGAGAGAGAGAAAAAAGGAAAGCATAATGAAAAGAAGTTTCACTAGATCGCATATTATCTGGTTGTGCATTGTTGTGGCAACATTTCTATGTGCCGGCAATGGGTTGGCTGAAAGCAGAAAATTGAGCCTCAGCCAGGCAATCAAAGAGGCACTGTACAATAACCTTGATCTCAAGCTGGATAAACAGAGATTGGTGGAGGCCATGGGGGCAACAAAAGCAGAAGAAGGCATTTTTGATACAGTCCTCACAGCCCAGACTGGTATCGGGAAAACCCGGCTTACCCCTCTTGTGCCCGATGGAGCTGATGAAGAATCTGTCGCCGACTGGAGCGCTGGCCTGCAAAAGACCTTTACTCCAGGTACACTCGTTGAACTGAACTGGGAGAATAACAAACTTGATACTTCACCCCAGACTCTGCTGATTGACCCCGCCTATTCATCGGGGGTGAGTTTGAGAATCAGTCAACCACTACTTCAGGGCTTCGGTCCTGATAATCAGACAGCCCTGATCCGTGCTGCCCGTAAACAGGAAGATGCCAGGGCGATGATTGTAGAGAACACCTCTGCAGATCTAGCAGCAGCAGTAATAGGTTCTTACTGGGATTTAGTCTTTAGCTATCAAGACATTGAGGTGCAGAAAATATCTCTTGAACTGGCGCAAAAACTGCTTGAGGAAACTAATGATAGGATCGAGGCTGGCAAACTCGCAGAAGTTGAGTTATTCCGCCCTCAATCTGAAGTTGCCCGAAGAGAGGAAGGGTTAATTTCAGCTGAGAGAACAATAGGTCTTGCCGAAGACCGCATTAAAATACTGTTGAACAGCAAAGACTGGGAGATGGCTATAGAGCCTAGTGATTTGCCTTCCACCGAGACACAGCAATTTGATGCCAGCCTTATACTCGCCAATACACTAAGGAACAGACCGGATCTGAAGGCAGCTAAACTGAACCAAGAGGCTGCAGCGATAATCGTCTCCAATGCTGAAGACAGAACCAGATCTTCTCTCGAACTCTTTGGTGCTTTGGGTTTAAGCGGTACCGATGACAATTATGGCAACTCTCTTGATAATCTTGCCAGTGACTCTGATTCATCCTGGCAGGTTGGTCTGGCATTCTCCAGACCTCTGGACAACTCCTTAGCAGAAGGACGATTGATCCAGGCCCAAGCCTCACTCAACCAGGCAAAAACCAATTCCGAAATTCTTGAGCAGGATATTCGACGGGCAGTCAGATCTGCCATACGCGATGTCAGACTGGCAATTAAAAATCTCGATGCTACCCGGAAGACGAGTCTGGCCTCACTCAAGGGCTTAGAGGCCGAACAGGTAAAATTTGAGGCGGGACGAGGAACAACCCTCGATGTCCTGGTAGCGCAAGAGAGCTATGCCGAAGCGCTCAGTCAAGAAAATTTAGCAGCTATTAGTTATGCAAAAACGCTGGCAGAACTTGATCGTATCCAGGGAATTATACGACTTCCAGCAAATTGATGGGTGGTTTTTCAAGGGTATCTATGAAGATTGAAACTGATTAAAAGAGAATAGACAACAGAGCCTTTTGCAAAATGAGGATTTTTACCACAGGTATACACCTGATATTCCAAGGATAAAAATTTTGAGCATAACGCTGAGTATGGGCGAAAAGGCCATTTTGCAAGAGGCTCAACAGGTTATAACTACTGCTCTATGTGACAACCTGCTGTTTCAGCTCTTCTTCAAGATTGTCGGCGGCCGCTCTGTCGGCGTGATGGTGCTGTGCTCGCAACCGAAT
>CAZWVC010000027.1:0-23165 GCA_964637245.1 uncultured Desulfocapsaceae bacterium | reverse complement strand
CCACTCGGTAGTGGATACGGCTTGGCGCCATCTACAAGAATTCGTTTAAGAGATCTTTTCCCTGGGAATGATTTTTGCGATACTTCTCAATCAACACCATGAAGACCATAGCAGCAATGCAGAAAAGTAACGACATAGGATATGACATCCCTATCTTTAGCGGCTCCTATGTATTCAAAATAAAGCAATTTTTTCCTTATTTTCTATCAACATCTACATTTTATGAAATTTTAATAATCTATTAAGTTATGCTCATTTTATTTCAAAACTACGGATGCTATTAGATAGTATCTTGAATTTCTAAACAAAGTCAAACTCGGTGAGGGAAAAGGTGAAATTAGACGGTTGGATCTCACGAGCGATTATTAACTCATGCTTATAGACAATGTATTACCTTTGGTTATTACGGGGTATGCGTGCAGTGTCATCTTTGGGCTAGCTATTGTAGAAGTGTAGAAGAATCTGGTAAAAAGGGTTAGAAACAGATAGGATGTAGAAAGCCCCGGAAGTGAAATCGAAGGGTGGTAAAAGTTAGAAATTCCACATTAATTGAAGAACTGTCATCGAAGGGGGGGCATGAACCCAAAACCAACTCGTAATAAATCGCAATCTGTTACTCGCTCAGTGCAGGTGAATTCAAGTGATTTTCGCCTCAGTGAATATCTGCAATTTATACAAGATCTCCCAATTATGGCTCATGCTATTGACGCAAACGGTCGACTACTTGGCGTCAGTGACATCTGGCTAAACACACTGGGATATTCGCGAAAGGAAATTGTTCAACGTAAATTGGTCGATTTCTTAGCTGATGAGTCGCGGTTATATACGGGAGAAGTCATGTTGCCTGCTTTAACTGCAAATGAGAGTATCGACAATGTTCAATTTAGGTTCCTTAAGAAAGATCGCACCACACTAGACGGACTAATTTCTGCCCGCTCTTATGTTGATGAAAATAATAAAGTTCTCTGCTCTTGTGCCACCATTGTTGGTATTGCTAATCAAGAGCAGGCTCAAGACGAACTACCGTTCAGGAGCCAAAGGGATAGGATGCTTTTTGAGGAGACTCCAGTCCCAGTTTGGGAGGAGGACTTCACCGAAGTTTTTCGCTATTTCGATGTCCTGAGGGATAGGGGGATTGCTAATTTCAGGCGCTATTTTGAGAATAACCCAGACGAGGTTTTTAATTGTGCTCAGAAAGTGAAAATCATAGATGTCAACCGAGCGGCAGTCAAACTGCACGATGCCGCTGACAAGGATGAGTTGTTGGGAAATCTGGACAAGATCTTCTCGGAGATTTCCCATGATGGATTCAGAGAAGAGCTGATCGCCCTGGCGAATGGCAAGAGCGAAGTTGAGACAGAAGGTGAAATAAGGACTCTTGCAGGGGATCTTCGCTATGTTTTTCTTAAACTCATTACCCATAAAGAGCCATCAGGCAAGGTCATAGCACTTCTGACAACCATCGACATTACTAAACGCAAGTATGCAGAAAATCAAGTGCAGGCTAGTGAAGAAAAATACCGACTACTTATTGAGAATCAATCTGATCTTATTGTCAAAGTTGACCCTGAAGGACGTTTTCTTTATGTGAGCCCCTCCTATTGTGCAACTTTTGGCAAAAAAGAGAATGAGCTGATAGGCAAGACATTTATGCCCTTGGTTCACCCAGATGACAGATTAGCAACTGAAGAGGCTATGCAGAGTCTGCTATCACCTCCGCATACAGCTTTTATAGAGCAACGGGCAATGACTGAGAGCGGATGGCGCTGGTTTGCCTGGTCTGACACTGCAGTTATAGATGAGGACGGCAAGGTAGAGGAGATTGTAGGTGTAGGCCGTGATATTCATAAGCAGAAACTGGCAGAAGAATTACTGGTAAAAAGTGAAAAGCGTTTCCGTGAGATTATCGAAGATGTCAGCGAAATATCCATTCAGGGCTATGATGAGGACAGAGTAGTGACATTTTGGAATCATGCCAGTGAAAAACTCTACGGCTATTCACGGGATGAAGCACTTGGCAAAAGGCTTGAGGAACTTATAATTCCTGTCGGAATGCGGGAGCAAGTAAAGAGCGATATAGGACGATGGCTCGAAAATGATGTAAAGATACCTGCTGGGCCGGTTGTTCTGTGTGATAAAGAGGGACGAGATGTTCCTGTTTATTCCTCCCACGTGCTGACTGAATCTTCCCTTGGGCGGGAAATGTTTTGTCTTGATGTTGATCTGGGTCCCATTCAACAGGCGGAAGAGGCTTTGAAGGCTAGTGAGCAACTTCTTTCTCGGATAAATCACTGCTTCCTCAATTTTACCCCAAATCCGATTGACAACATAAACCTGCTGGTTGGTTTGGCTGGTGAGCATTTAAAAGCTGCCTGCGCACTCTATAACCGCTTGTCAAATGGGATGTTGAAAACTATTGGCAGTTGGAATCCGCCCGAGGGCTACCTTTTCGAAGATGCTCCCGAAGGCCATATTTGTTATGACACAATCTTAAACGCATCTGAACAGCCAGTAATTTTAACAGATCTTCAAGAAAGTGAATATGCCACCTCAGATCCAAATGTCTCAGCCTATGGTTTATGTACCTATGTCGGTAAAACTGTACGCTTTGCAGGTAAGAACAGGGGCTCATTGTGCGTGGTTTTCCAGGATGAATTTCACCCTAGCGAGAATGATAAAAAAATGTTGGGTATATTGGCTTCTGCAATAGGTATTGAAGAAGAGAGATTGTTTGCCCAGGCAGAAATGGACCGTGCTCAGCATTATGCGGCTGAGCGGGAAAAACAGGCCTTGGTGGGAAAAATTGCTGGGAAAATGGCTCATGATTTCAATAATGTGCTAGGCGCGGTAATGGGAAATGCCGAGATTGCCTTACTCGACTGCAAGGATGAATATATTAAGCAGACGCTTGAACTGATCCTCGACCAGACATTACGCGGGAGAAACCTGACACGCAATCTTGTCGCTTTTGCCAAAGATCAGGAACCGAAGCAGGAATACTTTTCGGTTAATGATAAAATTGATCTTGTGCTTAATCTCCTGAAAAAAGATATGCAGAATATCGGGGTGATAAAAGAGTGGAGTCCCGGTCTTCCTGATATCCTCGCCGACCCGGGAATGATCGAGCATTGTCTGGTTAATCTCCTGCAGAACTCTCTGCATGCCACGAGTAAGACCGATACCCCCCACATCTGGATCCGAACACTGCAACAAGAGCGGCAGATATGTATTGAAATAGAGGACAACGGTTGCGGCATTCCTGATAAATATATGCAGAGAATATTTGAGCCGGCTTTCACCCTCAAAGGTGGGAGGGATACTGCAGGAGTCTATGCCCCAGGAATTAAAGGTACTGGGTATGGAATGGCCAATGTGAAGAAATATATTGAGCAGCATAATGGAACTATAAGTGTTGACTCGAAGGAGAATGCAGGAACAAAAATCACACTTTGTTTTCCGGAAATGAAAAAATCACTGTCTCCCAAGGAATTGGTTGAGATAAGTACAAAAGGAGTTGTATCAGGTAAGCGTGTATTGGTCGTGGAAGACGAGGAGGCGATCTCCGAAGTGCAATACAGAATACTGACTCACGCCCCATGCTGCCACGAAGTTGATATCGCTATTAACGGACAAATGGCTATCGATCTCATAGAACGAAATAAATATGATGTCATAAGCTTAGATTATATCTTGCCGGGAAAAATTAGCGGTATTGATGTTTACAATCATCTTCGAGCTAAGCATAAGAGCACACCCGTATTGTTCATATCTGGCAATTTAGAGTTTTTGGAGTCCATCAAGACATTGAAACATGATGATCGTTATGTCGATCATGTTTCGAAACCCTGCCAGAACAAGGACTACGTTAAGAGCATCAATGCGCTGCTTGAAGGAAAATATGGATAATACAAAGAAAAAGTATGAAAGCATTGCTAATATCAGTGCCAATGATGTTTTAAAGAGCGCAACAATTCTTTGGATCTACATAGTATTCCTCATAATAAACCTATCCTTTCACTTTTAACTTCTCAACTTTCCTAGCCACCAGTTTCAACGCTATAAGGAGCATCTGTATCAGGTTGGACATTGATTTATCAAGTGCATAAAAGGAGGAATAGAAACAATTGCTGCAGTGAAACTAAAGTAACATGCACTAGCCAAAGAAAAAGGAGCTTCTTAAGGCTGACTGACTCAGACATTTAAAATGTCAAGAATACATCCTCAGAATAATCGCTCGCCTGTCCATCTTTATCAATGGCAGATATTGCCATTTCGTATCGATCACCAGATTTGCCGGAGAGTGTCACATTGGTGGTTAGGTTCGGTGGATATGCCAGAAAGAAATGATATCCTTGAATGTCATCAACCCGTTTATAGCGAATCCGATAAGTTTGAATATCACTTTCGTTTAACACGGTATTGTCTTCGCGCAGAGTTGGTCTTTTCCAACTGATGTGTAAATTCTTCATGATAGTGTTCTCACCATCCAACAAGAGTAATGAAACAATAACTGAAATATCGCGTTCATGCGCTTGTGCTGAAGTAATTGAGATGTTCAGCGTAAAAATCATTAAAATGGTTATAATAGCAAAGAATTGTTTAGCTTTTATCATTATTTTCATGATGTTTATTGGACTGTTATCTCTAAGTCGCTGGGCGGCTTTGGTCTGGTCGATACCACATTTCGACAGGAGCTTCGTCCTGCATGAATCGCTCCCCAGTTGGCTTCGATCTGCAAAGATTTATAGCCAATTCCGAAAATTCTTTGTTCAGTGGTAATTTGAGAAAACCGGCCGGTTTGTGGTTGGTCAGTAATTGGATCATTGCCATTTACAATGCACTTTGTTCGATCATCCGGATCAGGACCCCAGGTAGGTCTTTCAGTGACTTCAGGATCCCAGCTTAAACCGTAGTATTTGCAATTACGCGCTCGATATGTGTCACATGGTTCTGGTATTTCTTTGCCTTCATATTCACCAGCCTTTTCAAGTTCGGCTATACGATCTCCGGTCAACTCCCGTGGGTCTGGTGGGGCACAAGGGTCGTTATCAACAAGACGGCCAATGCTTGTTAGACGCAAAGAATATTCAACGATCGCGTCGTAGTTTACGATCTCACAGACCTCAGGCATCAGTAGCATTTCTGCGGCCAGTCCACGAATCGGACCTGCTGATACTCCAGCATACGAGCCACCAGGAAACTTACCTGGGCCGTCAATATAGCCATATGGATCACGTTTGGTTTTCTGACCTGTTGTTTTTCCGCTGAAGCGTGCGCCATTAAACTCCTGACCAACCAACATCTCACCCCAGTAGCGACCGCTCTCATACTGGTTCGTGGCGACATTTGCATCGCCATCACCCCAAACTGGGCCGTTCGGACCAATATTTACCTGGTCAAGCTCATGAATGCTATGACCACCAATATTAATTTGCGTTGAGCTACCCAGTTTGAGGACATCACCATATTTAGTATTTCGTGCCATGGCTGCAAAGAATACAGCCGCCGGGAAGCGCCCCAGGCTTTGCCCTGCACCAACACCGAACCAACGTTCCCGTTCACCATCATGTGTATATGTGTGATAATAAATATCCTTTCCATAGGTCAACATAGAAGCTAATGCAGGAATTATTTCAGGTAGTGAATGATCTTGTGACATCAGTACCGCAAGATGATCATGCCAAGTCCTTGCAACAGAGGCAGCATAGTCGTCGGTGACTAAATCAGCTCGAAATGCTCGGCCACCCTCAGAATAACCCTTTTTTTCTTTATCACGCATGCTAAAAATTTCAATATGATGTGCCCAGAGTTTTCGAATATTTTCAATACCTTCAGCATTTACACCTGTAAAAAATGAACGAGATGGCAATCGTGAGAAATCAAAATCAGACAAGTCCATCAACTCTTTTTCGGGTCGAATGATATTAGGACGCAAAACGGTAGAGCCAGCGTTCTGCGGTACCATGTCCAATATGGTAATAACCTGGTAAGCATCGATGCAACCACCTAATATTGCCTTTGTTCCACATTTTCCATTCTCAACCTGGTTACGTTCAATTCCTGCAACCAAGGATGTTTTGTTGCTATAATTCTGCGGAAGACTGGGAATGATATTTTCAGCGGCAACCTGGTTACCATAATTTACGCCTAAAAACCCCATACCTTCAGGTACAGGATTTTCATCAGCGAAGATCTTACCACCCTCACCTGTAATGCTCTCTAATGTTACAATAGTATGACCAGCAGCAGGAGAAATCCAATAATCACCATTAGCAAATTGACCGCATCGAATCGGCTGGTCACCAGAATTAAAAGTCCAATTAAACGTAATACTCCGATTATCACCGCTGACTATCGTAGATATTGTGTTTCCAGTGCAAGGAGCGTTAGAATTTGTAGAACCACAGTCACAAGCCGATTGCACGCTATTTGTCCCAATAATAAAAAAACTGAAGAAAACTAGACCAGATAGTATGCGCTGGAATCGTAAATTGAGGAGAAGTGAGGTTTTCATTTTTCCAAATATATAAGATAGAATTACCCTATTGATAATGATTGTATATGATAAAAATTACAAGTAGGTTAGCTGAATTGATATCATTTGTCATGGATTTATTGGAGAAATTGACTGTCATGATTGCCTCCTTCAAAGGTCTGATCATGTTTTGTAAATCTTTTATATGCGATCTGACTCTTCCACCAAGCTGTGATGTTTCTCTCTATCAATTTTCAATATATTAGTTATCTTCCTTAATATATCAGGTCGTAATTGGTCTAGTTTATACACGTTTTTTTCACCAATTAATACTTATGTATCTCTATTATTATTATTTACTGGAAACATAAACTCCCGTTATCGACTGCAAGAGGATATATTGTGTTATTAATACCGACTGTAGCCAACTGTTTGATATTCAAGCTTCATTTGTTATTATTTGAGTTATTACTAAGTACTCGGCAAAGTTGCCTAAACCGCATTTTGCATCAATACAGTCACCTATATATATTGCCTTCCTTCGTTTCCAGAGCTCCAACAACCAATGGGACTTTGCAGGTTTTTGATAAGTCTCGTGGGTTAACTTTTGAATAAGCCTTTTTTCTTAACTCATCAATTGTCATAACATCTGCAATTTCATAAAAGCAAAGGAATGCTCCATGGAATCTACTTCTGACTGTAGCCATAGTCGGTGCTCTTCGATGAGCTTATGAGAATGAAGAGCCTGTATCGGCTACTAATGAGTATAATCCCCGAAAGTCCATACTTGAAAGAACTGTAATAAGGAGGTAAATTCCCCTAAGCTGCTCATATTTATTGAAAATCGTGGGAAAAAGTTAGGTTAAAAAAGCTATGGTCTATTACCTAGCACTTAATTAAACCTCTACCTGATTACCTCTAATGCTCAGCAATGTGTCTGGGACAGGTATTGACCTTTTCCTTGGGACGCTATAAACCCGTCCAAGGGGGCTTGACTGTAGCCATCCAGCCTACAGATTCCCGAGAAAAAACCATCACCTATCTTGCTAGATCACTTTTGCTGAAGAACAGGAATTATCAGAATATTTTTTATTGTTAGTTCTAAGATGGTTGAAAAAAGGATATCAAGGCAATACTTTTTTGTTGAAGAAACCAGTCTTTAACTTCCAGTTTTAGACAGTTATTGTTTCTTGCCTCAGTTATTTTGGAAATTGTTGATCTTAGGCATCGCCTAGCAATTTTACTAGGAATAGGGCATGAAAGACAAAGATATTACTTTCAAAGAAAAGAAGAGTTCATCTCTTCGGAAAAAATCATCTTCCCAAGATATTACATCTTTTCTCAATGCTGCTGCGAAGGTAGACACATCTAGCAGTGGAAGACTGATCTTTTCCTTGGATGCAACTTTGAGTCGGCAACCAACCTGGACAAGGGCTATGACAATTCAGTCTTCGATGTTTGATGCAGTGGGTAAGGCGGGTGGGTTATCGGTTCAATTGGTATTTTTTCGCGGATTCGATGAGTGTCGTGCCTCTAAGTGGGTCATTAATGCAGCTGCTCTGCGTGATTTGATGCTAGGTATCCACTGTCGAGGGGGCTACACCCAGATAGCCAAGATTCTCAACCATGCTAATCGTGAAACGATGAAATCGAAAGTCTCAGCCCTTGTTTTCATTGGAGATGCTATGGAAGAGAGTATCGATCTGCTCTGCCACCGGGCCGGAGAACTCGGCTTAAAAGGGGTGCGCTGCTTTTTCTTTCAAGAGGGGCATGATGTGACAGCTGAACGGGCTTTTCGAGAAATGGCTAAACTTACAAACGGTGCTTATTTTCGACTTGGGCAAAATTCGGCCAAAGAACTTGCTGAACTACTTAGCGCAGTTGCCATTTATGCAAGGGGAGGTTTGAAAGCCCTCTCAAGTAGTGGTAGAGGCGGGGCAAAATTGCTCCTTGAGCAAATTAAAAGATGATTTCCACACTCCATTTTATGGGCAGCTGAATGGCTTATCTCATTTTATTTTTACTATTTTTAGCTATTTGCTTTTTTTGGATGATTCTTAATATGCCGCCCAAAAAAATAGCAGCATTGCTGATGAGTTCTGGCCCGATTATTCTTATGAGTGTGGGGGGATTGTTGACCTTATTTCGGCGTGGTGTGATTGGTGTTCCTTTGATGTTATTGGGACTATCCTGGTGGCGGCGCAGCAGACCGTTGCGACCTCCCACTTATTCCGGTGGACGAAAATCCACAGTCCGTTCAGCCTATCTTGAGATGGAGCTTGACCATGATACGGGAGAAATGGATGGTCGGGTATTACGTGGGAGTCTGGAGGGAGTCAGGCTTTCTTCGCTGAGTGAGTATGAGATCTTATCGCTTTACCGTGAGATTATTAAAGACACCGACAGTGTTGCCTTACTCGAATCTTTCCTTGATCGCTACCATCCAAATTGGCGTGAGCGTCAAGACCATGATTCTTACCAGGAGGCAGGAGGTAAATCCAGTTTTGATTCTCTAAGCAAAGAAGAGGCCTACGAGATACTTGGCCTGAAACCAGGTGCTTCGAAGGAGGAGATTCACCAAGCCTGGCGGCGCCTTGTGAAAGCGGTTCATCCCGACAGTGGGGGGTCAGCATTTCTAACGGCCAAGATTAATGCTGCCAAAGATCTTCTACTTGGATAACCAGATAATAAGTTTAGTCTCTGTAATTTTAGAATATTTTTTACGAAATTAACCGGTTCATAAACAGCTACCAGACTCTTTGGCCAAATGAAAAATGGATATTTTTGATTATATCATTGTCGGTCTTGGCACTGCAGGATCAGCTACATGCATGACTCTTGCTCGACGCGGCTACAAGGTACTGGGGCTTGATGCACATCAACCGCCGCACAGTATGGGAAGTCATCATGGTGCTACACGCAGCGTTAGACGCGCCTATCTGGAGGGGAGTTCATATGTTCCCATGGCAATGAAATCGTGGGAACTCTGGCGCAAATTGGAGAAGGATTCTGGTCATGACCTCCTGGTAAAAACTGGTAATGTAACAATTGGCCCTGCTGATTGTCCAGCAGTGAAAGGGTTTTTAACAAGCGCCCAGGCTTATGACATTCCTTACGAATTTCTCACGGCAAAAGAAATAAAAAAGCAGTGGCCGAAATTAGCCCCGGCTGACAACTTTGTCGGTGGCCTGGAAAAAGAGGCCGGGATAGTTTTTACTGACTTCAGTGTCGCGGCATTTTTGACGGAAGCGGAAAAAGCTGGAGCAAAGCTGATCTTCAATAGGCCGGTTGGTAAACTTACAGATACAGATCATTCCGTTACCGTCTTTTGCCATGGAGATGATTACGTTGCTAGCAGACTTCTTGTTGCGGCAGGTGGATGGACAGGCAAGCTTCTCAATTTGTCTACGAGAGTATTAGATCCGAAACGAGTACCTGTACACTGGTTCGAGGTGGGTTATGATCAGGCGTATTCCCTGGGAAAATTTCCAGTCAACTTCTGGCAAATTCCAGAAGAAAATGGCAAGAACGAATCCCAACAGTATCGTGAATTTTATTCATTACCAGTAATGAAACGGGTGTCAAAGATAAAGGCTGCTTTTCATAACGGACTAATATCGTGTAACCCGGATGTGCTTGACAGGAACGTATCGAGAAGCGAGACACAGGAAATTAAAAAGGTGATATCACTATTTCTCCCTGATCTTCAGCATTGTCATGTCAGCTCGGAAGTATGTTTGTATACCATGACTCCTGATGGTAATTTTTACCTCGGTAGAAAGCCGGGGTCTCAAAATATTTATGCAGCAGCACTAGCAGGTCACGGCTTTAAATTTGCTCCGATTTTAGGGGAAATATTGGCAGACATGTTGACTGAGACTCCGTCTGAATTTGATATGGAAATATTTTCTCCAACCCGATTTGTAGGAAAAGGGCAATTTTAGAAACAATTTCTCCCCACCTATCCTTATTTTTGCACAAAGAAAAAACACGCTGTGAAGGCAGGATTATATAGTCTACTAAAAATGGTTTTTTTATTAAGAGAAAATGCAATTAACTGGCTTTATCCCTAGCAGAAAGATGGATATTCCAAAATCGTTGAGCAATCATTACTTATTCACAAGAATCTTGAATTATCGCAGAAAAAACTGGCTATAGATGCAAAAAATAGATAGGCTAATTTGTAATCAAACAGATGGATTTTGGTATCTTTGTGGTATCGGAGATTTTACCCAAATGAAGATTATCTCATAAAAGCATTTCTAAAATTTGGAGGAGAATAATGAGTATTTTGTTTTTTTTCTGGGTTGTCGCACTCGCGCCGCTATCTTATTACGGCATGCCATTTATGTTAAACAATGTATTGCTAAAACACTTCTCCGAGACCAGTGCTTACGGTTTATCATCAGCTATATTAATTATTTATGTTGTTCTGGGGATATTGATTGCCAGTCGATGCAATGGACAGGTTGAGTGATCGTTATTGGTTATTCTGCTCAGCTCAGCACTGTATCATATGATAGTCATTAGAAAGAATCCGATGAAACTAGTAGAGCTCGATGAGAGGTTGGAATATTGACAAAAAATAAGCTTGGTGGTTTTATAAATTTTTTAAATTACTCATGGGATTAGCTGTTCTGCGGCTTTATTTAATCAACAGATGATCTTGGATATTACGACTATGCCCGGAAAATAGCAGAGGGCAATATTTCACCCAGATCATGCAAGAGCATTAACGCTAAATGTAAAAGAAGTAGGGCAAAATCAACTAAAAGATTGGGTGATATTACCTGGTAAAGATATAATGAGATGGTAAAAAACAATAGAAATTATATCCAATCAAATCAGAATATCTGAGTGGAAAAAGAGAATTTGTTCATAATTAAGAAAGGTTACCTTGGTTTTCAGAGGTCCATCTCGAAAAACAACTCATTACTGTGAAGCTTCAATTGGTAAGCGAATATAAAAGGTTGTACCGGCACCTTTTTCAGATTCGACAGTAAGTTCGCCTTGATGCTTTTCGGTAATAATTGTGTGTGCAATGGCCAGGCCCTGTCCTGTACCTTTTCCAGGTGCTTTTGTGGTAAAAAAAGGATCGAATATTCGCTCTAAAATACTTGATTCAATACCTCCTCCATTATCTTCAATTGCAATTTCAACAATAGAGTCAATCTGTTTGGTAGAGATAGTTATTTTGCCTTTCTTTTCATCTGAGTCTAGTTTTCCTTCAATTGCATGTGAGGCGTTAATTATAATATTGAGAATTACCTGGTTGAGTTCAGAGTGATGGCAGAGTATTTCAGGAAGTTGAGAGGCCAGGCTGTAGTCGATATCTGCGACATATTTCCATTCATTGCGACAGACTGTTACCGTATTGGTTATTGCATCATTTAGATTAACAAGTGTCTTGTGTGTTTCACCTGGGTGAGCAAATTGTTTCATCGAGCGTACTATTTCTGCTATCTGATTTACCCCATCTAGTGATTGCTTGAGTGCCTGCGGGATTTCTTCCATGAGATAGTCTATATCATATTGCTCTTTCAAATCCCTCAGTTTGTCTGCTCTGTCGGCTGAGCTGGACTCTGTTCTGCACAGGGAAAAGCAGTCATCCAGGAAACCTTTGAAGTCAGGTTGGCAATCGAGAAAAAAATCAAGGTTACTTGCTACAAATTGAGTTGGAGTGTTAATTTCATGAGCGATTCCGCCTGCCAGAGTTCCTATTGCCTCAAGTTTTTGGGCTTGTCTCAGGTCTTTTTCCAGGGAGATTTCATGAGTGATGTCTCTTTGCAGACCGACGTAATTGATCAGTTCACCTTTATTGTTGCGAATGGGTGAAATTGAAACTTCGGCAACATATTTTGAACCATTTTTCCGTCTATTAATGATTCGACCTCGCCACACCTCAGCTTTATTAAGTGTGTCCCACATTTGCGCATAAAAATCATCACCCATCTTATCGCTTTTTAATAGACGCGGATTCTTGCCAAGCACTTCCTCCAATGAGTAGCCTGTTACTCTCTCGAAGGCAGGATTGACATATTCAATTTCTCCGGAAATATCTGTCAAAATGACTAAATCGTCTGTTTGCTGTACTGCAATTGCGAGTTTCTGTTGATTCAGCTCCAAAGCTTTTTTATCGGAAATATCAGATATAATACCATCGAGATACTCAACATTCCCTGCATTATCATATAAAGCCAGACCTTGTTCCCAGACCCATTTTGTCTGCCCGGATCTGGTTTTTATTCGGTATTCGAAGGTGAAATGTTTTTTGGCGCGAATAGCTTCTTTGACATTTACCGAGACATACTCCCGATCTCTTTCGTCAATTACCTCTGCATAACTTATTATCCTATTGTTCACCAGATCATCAGGGCTATATCCTGTAATCGTTTGTGAGGCTTCGCTAATGTAGAGTATTGTCCAATGCTCATCGTTTTTACATCTGTAAACCATACCGGAGAGATTGGAGAGAAGGTGTTGTAATTGTTTTTCTCTATCTTGCAGCTCCAGGTTGGCAACAGACAGCTCTCTAGTACGTTCATCCACACGCGAGCTGAGTTCTGTGGTCAGATCGCGTAACCCTGCTTCTGCCTTATTTTTACGTACTACAGTAAACAACAGAAAAATAGAAAGCGACGTCAGGATGGCTAAAGCCGTTAGGCCTACCCAGATTATCTCTTTATGCGAGTTATAAAAATCTGGTGGCCGATTAACCACGATGGTTTCTGCAGGAAGTTTATCAAGATCTACCTTTAATTGCTTGCTAACCTGGTAGTCGATGAAATAATGGTTGGGGCTTTTGGTAATTATTGGTATTTCATCGGCCATTTGCCCAGCAAGTATTGAAGCAGCCATTTCTGCCGCACGTTTACCTTGAAATTTTGCGCTTACCAGATAACCGCCGATTATACCTTTGCCTAAGTAGAAATCCCAAAGCCCATAAATCGGGACTTTGACATCTGTAGTTACAAGTCGTATTAACTCGTTGAGATCAATGTTCTTTCCATTAAAATCACGCCCAAAGTTTCCCAGGAGTAATAAATCACCCTTGTCAAGAGATAGAACCTCTTCACGCAGTTCCTCTATTGTTAGGATGGCTGGCATATACCATTGTATATCGGTATAATTGATACTTACCTGCAACGCCTCATTTCTGATAATTTCGCCTGTCTCAGTTTCATCGTTAATCACCACGATTCTTTTTGCTTCAGGGTGGAGCAAAAGCATGAGATCAATAGTTTTGCGAAGATCAACCTCTTCATTTACTCCGGTGATATTTTTCATTCCGTGCAGCATCCATTCATGAAATGAATTGACACCGCAAAATACTATTGGAATTTTCGGAAAAAAGGATTCGCGGTGAGCCAGTGCGAAATTCAGGGAGTTGTTGTCAACACAGATAATTGTATCAATTTCGATCTTTTCATACTTTTTAAATAGAAGTTCTACTTGTTCGTCAAGATAATCGTTGGAAACATGGCGCTTTGTATCGAGAAATTCCACAAAAAGCTCGTGATTGTTCTGCCTGGTGAGGACATCTTTGACAGCCAGGGTTATATCATCGGTCCATTTATATCCTGGGTGGTAGGAATGAATAAGAAGGATCTTGCCACTTGATGCTGCATTTACTTTTTGGGAATTAAAAGGAAATGCGAGAATTGCAGCCAGAAATAAAAATATATAAAAATTGCGGAGTGGTATTCTCATTCAATTTCATCGGAATAATTAGTTAATGGTTAAAGGATATCGTATTTATATTTAGAAGTACAACGAAAGGGAAAAAAAGATACAGGCATTAGAAAAAGCTGAGATTTTCGAACTTTGCTATCTCTTCATATTCATAATTCATTTCAATTTTAAGATGGTTGTTTGGTATCCCTGCTTATAGAACACTTAATTGTTGAACAGAGTTTCTCTTGTTTCTGGCATTGGCTATCCGATTTATTATCCGAACAATTAAGTGGTACAATTAAGTCAGGATAGCCCCACAAGGAAAAGCCGGGCCTAATATTGTTTAGGTACGGAAAGTGAAGGGGAGAAAATTATGGTTTATCTACGCAGCAGTACCTTAAAACTTTCATATAGGGCATACAGACGCATACTGGTCATGGTGTATGCAAGGTTTAATGGACTCTGATGTTGGAGGATTTGCAATAGGAGAGGGGATCGATATTAATGATAATCGAAGATGAAAAAGGTCAAAAGATTCTTGATATGAGGCGATACAATTACAAAAATAAGGTTCAAATGTATTTCTCAACCTTTGTGGGGTGAGAGTAGAAGAGCATCCCACCCCTTTGCTGAGAAGCAATCATCAGCGCTCAAGCTCTTTTTTCTGTAGAGTCACCTGCTTCAATTGGGTGGACGCCATAGATAGCATCAGCATCATCGAGTCTATAGCTGTGTATCAGCCTGTTTCCAATCATTCGGGCGAGCCTTCGATAAAATCTCATGCCATTTGCCGTATCGTTGTCGGCAACTTCTCTGACAAACTCCTTGGCAAAAATCATTACCATTGTCTCCTCCAAACATTCAGCAGAGGCTGAGTAGGTTTCCATTCCCACCAGCCCAGACCAGCCAAATGCTTCACCTGCATGCTCTACCAGGTATGTCGTTTTGTCCTTCTTCCCAACACTCAACCGTATACTTCCTTTTATCAGGATATAAAAATAATCTGCAGCATCTCCGGCACCGAAGAGTTTGTACCCTTTCGGATGAGTTTTTTTCATCGCAGAATCGATAAAATTCTTGATGAAATCATTATCCAATCCCCACAATAAATCCGACTGTTTTATAAACATACGCATCCCCCTCTTAATAGTTCCTGAAGACAGTCTCCAGAAAATTGTCCTATACGTTGTATGCTTTTGCTTCAATCCACACCCTTATATCCTGTGGATGTCTTCGGAGTGTACAGTAATGTTTAGTATCCCGTCATTAATCACCTCCTTTACTAATTCCAGTTCTAGGTAAGCCAAGCAAAGCAACCAAGGTGGTATTCCATACTCCCCAAAAAAACAGCCGAATTGCCTTATACAAGGCAACCCGGCAGTCTCTTAAAGATCCGTGGCTTTCCGTCCCACTTTAAATCAAGGTGGGGTTGGCTTTATCCTGTATCATTTTTTGGTAACATTGTCATACCTTCATTATACAGAAAAATGCAAAGTGAAGTCAAAAGAGCAGGTTAAATAGAAATAGCGTTAAAACCAAAAAAAGTGTCCGAGACGATAGGGGCGTTTCAGAGAATTGATCTACGCGTCTACTGAACGCCTCTTGAATTTCAGCGATTTTCATGGTTTTAATGAGAGGAAAGAGTAAATACACAAATCAAGAATGACATTGAACAGCAATGAAACGTCGATCTTTGCATAAACAGATTTTCAAAAAACTGTAAATATGGATAAGAAGAGAGCAGGCTATATAGAGGGCATTGTTTCGATACTTATCAATTCAGTTCTGTTTGTCTTGAAATTGTGGGCTGGAATGGTTTCTGGGTCAATTGCCTTGACTGCTGATGCCTGGCACACACTTTCAGACTCTCTCAGTTCCCTCATCGTTATTTTTGGGATTAAACTGTCAAATAAGGATCCAGATAAAAAACACCCCTTTGGCCATGGTAGATGGGAGCACATTGGTGCTATCTTTATAGGGTTTCTTCTCGGACTTGTGGCTTATGATTTTCTCAAAGAATCTTTACTGCATTTCAGAGCCCAGGATCAGGCCAACTTTGGTACTCTGGCCATTGTCGTTACCATAATATCAATTGTGGTGAAGGAACTGCTGGCCCAATATGCTTTTTATGTGGCCAGGCATACCGGCAACCTTTCTGTCAAAGCCGATGCCTGGCATCATCGTACCGATGCCTTCTCTTCAGTTCTCGTGCTTATAGGTATCTTTATTTCCGGGCGATTCTGGTGGATAGACAGTGTGTTGGGGCTGGCCCTCTCTCTCATGCTTTTCTACGCTTCCTATGAAATTCTAATGGAAGCCATCAATAAACTTCTGGGAGAAAAGCCGAGTGATGAACTCATTGAAAAAGTGAAATCAATTATCAGGTCATCGCAACAGACAGAGATATTCCCACACCACTTCCATTTACATAATTACGTATCAAGCCAAGAGTTGACCTTTCATATAAAGGTTGAAGAGAATATGGATGTCAAAACAGCTCATTCGATTGCCACAGATATTGAAAATAGAATTTATACCGAACTTGATATTCGAGCTACTGTACACATAGAGCCCAAAAATTATACGCATTTATTCGACTGAATATCAAAGGGAGAGCAGATGGGATGGATAGGCAGCTATCCTGCAATTAGTG
This sequence comes from uncultured Desulfocapsaceae bacterium, assembly GCA_964637245.1. Lineage (GTDB taxonomy): Bacteria > Desulfobacterota > Desulfobulbia > Desulfobulbales > Desulfocapsaceae > Desulfopila_A. Next base: position 6,363 of record CAZWVC010000027.1, on the reverse strand, counting down.
AGATTATGTGACAGCTCTAATATGACATGGGCAAGTCCACAAGATATAAACTACGACATTATTTACGGTAACGCTATAATTCATTGTTAGCTTTGGCTAATTAATGTTGCTTTTTAATTCTATACTTGTTTTAACCATACCAAGAAGATGTGGAATTTAAACCCTGCTGTTTGTAAAATGATAACAGGGTAGCAAACGAAGTTGTGCGAATATTGCAACTACATGGCTGATTTTACTTGATCTGAGTTAGTGAGTATAATCCTGTATAAGTTGTTCTAACGGATTGACTGTTCCAGAATCTTTTTAGCAAAATAATAATATCTGCGTTGAAAATGATTTCAGTAATGAGCTAATTCATTCATGGGGGAGCGTGTGGAAGAATTTAAAACAACACCAGCACAAGAGAACTACATTGAAACCATTTATCGCATGTCTGCTAAGCAACCGGTTCGTCCGAGTGGGCTGGCTGAATGTCTTGGGGTAAAAAGGGCGAGTGTTTCGAAATTTGTGCGCACTCTGGTCGGCAAAGGACTAGTCTTACATAAATCACATGGGGATATCACCCTGACGGATAAGGGTAAGGAGCTGGCCCTTGCAATCATCAGGCGTGATGAATGTTTAACCCGCCTATTGGTTGAGGTGTGCGGCATGACTGCTGAACGTGCTGACCCGGAAGTCCATCGTCTTGAACATGTGATAAGTGACGAGGTCCTGCTTCGTCTGGAGTCGCTGGTTGAGTTCGCCTGTACTTCAGAGGCGTGGTTGAAACGTTTGCATTATCGTATCGATAAGTCTTGGCAAGATTACTCCTCTACCCAGAAGAGTACCGTTGGCCGCAGTCAGATACACCAGGGAGGCGCTTCAGAAAAGTTCGGCTAATTATAATGGACGTGTAGAATTAGCCTTGACTATTTTTAGGTGCATGGCTACGGTTCAATCTTAGGACAACAGGTAATTAGTCACAATAAGTAGTGGTGTATTAACCAGCATTTTACGCTCACTCTTGAAGTTGTGCTAAGAATGAGAATCTGCCACATGAGGCGTTTCGACTGGCATCTTTCTATGTTATATCGATTACTTGTTTTGTTTTCGCAAATTGCTCACAGTACCTGGTAATTGTGGGTGACTAAGAGTTGACCAGACACTAAGAAGATCATAGTTTATACCCATTATTACAGTTACATTAATCCACTGATTTAGCTATAGAAGGTGAGATTTCGAGATCGTTGTAGAAGAAAATAGCGGGATAACCTTTCGATAAGTATTTTATCACCTTTTGGGAATGGATTTTTTTACTGATAGTCAAGGAGAATCTCTCATAGAGTATAAATTCTTTATCCAGTTGATCAAAACAGGTGGAATATGCATCTTATTACAGGGGTGATAATAGCAGCATTGGCAGGGAAGGCCAAACAGAACAAGGTATTGCAGGGACTACCGATGTTGCAGACGGGGCCGCTACAAGTTGCTCATGCTATCCCGGGGCGTATCCGATTTGTTGTACCGGGACTCAAGGAACATTGTGACGAAATGGTTTCTGGCCTAAACCAGCTCAAGGATGTCAAAGCGGTAGATGAGGTTAGTTACAGCACCATCACCGGAAGCATAGTGGTTCTCTATGACCAAAGCCGTATTGATCCTCCGCTGCTCTTCGCCGTATTAGCCAGGTTGCTTGGATTGGAACAGGAACTGGAGAAGCCAGTGGACTCCAAAGTAGTTGAAGAAATTCGCGAGCTGGCGGGCAGCATCAACCGGATGGTGCACAATGAGACCAGGGGTATACTCGACCTCCAGACTCTCGCTATTGGCTCACTCGTATTTCTGGGTGGAAAAAAATTACTGCAGGACCGATGGACTGCCGTTCCAGGCGGTTTGACCCTCATCTGGTGGGCGTTTAATCTGATGAGTAGAGATAAGGGGATGCATTAATGAAGGTGTTGGACTCAGGGTTGGCTCTTCTGGCAAAACCACGAATCATCCACGCGATACCGGGTCGGATGCGCCTTCATTTTCCCATCATGAAGAAGTTCGGTAAACGATATGGGAACTGGGCTTTAATGATTTGTGAACTCATCAGTGAGCCCGATGGGATCGAAGAGGTATCTCCAAGCCTGATAACAGGTACGGTGCTACTTTTCTACGATCACCATAAACTAACAGAGCAGGAAATACTGACCTTTATAACTTCCCTGGGGAAGATTTTCATTTCCCACAGAGACGAGCTTAGCCCAGTTGCTGAACAGAAACCAGAGCTTGTCCTGGACCGTCTTAAAGAATGGCTTCGGAGTGCATTGACCCAACGGCTGCATTTGGACAGCCGACAAAGGATTACATATGATGTTTTCAACTAAAAAAACACCCCTGATGAACAGTGAGATTCGTCACGTGCTGCCCGGCAGAGTGAGGATCCATTGCAGGGGACTCGGTTATCTCAAACAGTACACCGCCGAGATACTGCAGGAACTTAAAGATGGCGTGGCTGTTCGCTCGGTAGAGCTATCAATCATCAGCAGGACAATACTCATCTATTTTGATGCAAGAGAAGCCTCCTCGGATGAAATTCTGGAAAGGGTTACCTCGGTTCTGGGCTCATGGTCATTACATGCGTTTAAGGAAGAGCGTGCTGAAAAAAATGCCATGATGCTGCAGGAGAGAAGACTCCAGGAAGAACCTCTTGGTGCTTTGTTGCAAAGAATCGGCATAACCACGGCGACTCTGCTGTTCTCATGGTTGCGACCTGGGCGTGCTCCCACCACATTTTTCGGGCGTTTTCTTTCTATGCCTGCCCTTACAGCTATGAGTTTTGCCTGGCCCATTCTGCGCAGCGGAATGCGCTCGCTGATCAAGCAAAAGCGTCCAAATGCAGACACCTTGAGTTCTAGTGCGATTCTAGCAAGTGTCGCTGCCGGACAGGGAGTTTCAGCACTCACCATTATTCTGCTTGCAGATATTGCAGAATTGTTAACCGCCTATACCATGGACAGAACCAGAAATGCAATTCGCGATATGCTGGCTGTGGGGGAAGAGTTTGTCTGGCGTATTGATGAAAATGGCCATGAAGAGCGGGTGGGGCTTTCCGCCCTGCAGCAAGGAGATCATGTCATCGCCAGGACAGGGGAGAAAATCAGTGTAGACGGTAAGGTACTCTCGGGTGACGCTGCAATCGACCAGGCATCTATCACCGGTGAATATATGCCGGTGAAGAAAACCAAAACTGATGAGGTTTTTGCCGGTACCGTAGTGAAATCCGGTCGTCTTATCATTAATGCTGAGCGAGTCGGTGACCGCACCGCAATAGCCCGCATTATTACCATGGTAGAGGAGGCAGCTCATAAGAAAGCAGCGATACAGTCTAATGCTGACGACTTCTCAGCTCAATTCATTCCGGTGAATTTCGCCCTTGCAATTCTGGTCTATTTCATCACCGGCAAAGTGAGTAGAGCGTTAAACATGCTGATTATCGATTATTCTTGCGGGGTTCGGTTATCCACGGCAACTGCTTTGTCCGCTTCCATCTGCACTGCAGCCCGCAATGGGGTATTGGTAAAAGGCTCTAATTATCTCGAAATGCTTTCGGAGGCGGATACAGTTGTCTTTGACAAAACCGGGACACTTACTGAAGGTCGGCCGGTGGTCAGCTCTGTCATCTGTGCTGAAAAAGATGTGAGCGAGCGTGATTTGCTCTGTATGGCAGCAGCTGCTGAAGAGACCAGCAACCATCCCATGGCAGTAGCGATTGTTGAGAGGGTTCGCCGAGCTGGATGGCATATTCCCAGCCATTCTGACAATGAAATAATCACTGCTCGCGGAGTCTCCACCAAAATAGGCCGCTCCATCATCCGGGTTGGCAGCAAGCGTTTCATGGAGGAGGCCAAGGTAAATAACGCGGCAGTCGAAGAGAATGCCCAGCGTATTGCCAGGCAGGGTGAAAATGTGGTTTATGTGGCACGGGGTAAAAAGCTGATCGGCATTATCGGAGTTCAGGATGTACTGCGTGAAGATATGAAAAAATCTCTGAACAGGCTGCGTAATCTTGGTATGGATGACATCATCCTGCTTACCGGAGATGTTGAACAGCATGCCGAGATTGTCGCCGCCAGAATGGCCATGGACCGTTATCATGCAGAAGTTCTCCCCGACGAGAAAGCCGAAAATGTTTTGCGACTGCAGTCCAAAGGTACCTCCGTGGTCATGGTTGGTGACGGTATCAACGATGCACCGGCACTTGCCTATGCCGATGTCGGGATTGCCATGGGCAATACCAGGACTGATATTGCCATGGAGGCAGCAGATATTACCATCACCGGAGATGACCCTTTGATGATTCCTTCGGTGATTAATTTAGCGCAACGGACGATGAACATCGTCAGAGAGAATTTTACTACTTCCATCGGTGTCAATACTCTTGGTATTATGCTGGCCTCGGTTGGAGTGTTGCCTGTCTTCTGGGGGGCTGTGCTGCACAACAGCTGTACTGTCGTAGTGGTTCTAAACTCGTCGCGGCTTCTGCTGCATAATATGGAGCGTGGCAGATAATGAACTCCCTGACTGTCATCCTGCTGCACCAACTACCAGGACGAATTCGCCTGAAACTCTCTCATCCGCCGCACAATGAAAATCGCTTTTACGATGGGATGAAGGCACATGATGGTGTGGTGGATATTTCTTTTAATAAGATAAGCAAAAGCCTGCTGATAACCCATGAAACCGGGCACTTGACTGTCGAAGAAATCCTGCTGAGAACCGCCATTGCACTTTCCATGGAATATGGGTATCAACCAGTACGTGTAAGCCTGGGGAATGAAACAGAAGTGATGACAGATGGTGCTATTTTGGCAGGTCTTTTACTGCTTGCAGCCGGAGGTGTGCAAATTGGCGGCCGCACTGCGGGGCTGCTGTGGTTGAACAGGGCTGCTGGCCTTGGTGTAGCGGCAGCGGTAGTCGAACACGGCTGGCACGAAGCACGTGAACACGGCTATATTCATCCAGAAGTTCTTTCTGTGGGGTACCTTGCGGCTTCTTGGTTCCGCGGCAATATATTGCGGGGAGCAACGGTTACCTGGTTTGCCAGTTTTGGCCGTCATCTTCTTCAGGGTCCGGAGAAGTGCATCGATGTCCGACCCTTACAAAAAAACTACGACGGTGATGAACCACGCACCTATCAAATTTCGCTGGCACCTGGACAGTATCCCCGGTCACCCCTGCTTAGCTGGGCGCAAAGCTTTCTTGGCATTCTGGGGTTGGGGGGGATCGGAGGCGGTAGCAGTTTGCTCTTTAAGGAAATACAGAACATGGCACAGGCCCATGACCGTGTTCTTGAAGGTTTGGAATTGCAGCCCAATGGAATACCGTTAACATTTAAACAGGAGTTGTAACTATGAGCATTAACTCAAATCATGTAATTGGTTTTGCTGCCGGTGCCATCGCTTGCGCCGGTGGGTTTTATCTGTATAAGAAAAATCAGACCAAGGTGGATGGCTGGTTGAGGGAGCAGGGCATACGGGTTCCAAGCAGAACTGCTAACGAACCGGAATCCATGAGCCTCGAAGAATTGGTTACCGAAAAAGAGCGTCTGGAAGATATTATCGCTACTCGTGAGATGACAGGAAATACTGAATAGAACTCCTATACTGATATTGCAGTACTATTAGCTTATCAGTTTTGACAGACAGAAAAGAGACAACAATTTTTTTTGGCTTTTACGTGGAAAGGCGAAAATAATGTTGTCTCTTTTTTGCTTTTTAATTGGAAGAAGTTAGAAGATGAGAGCTTATCTGCTTCATAGTGCCATTCTTGCTGTTCTGGCAGTTCCCGGCGGGATTCTTCTTGTGCAATCTTATGGAACAGGGCACAGCGGGGGATTGTTCTCAGCTGATAGCTTTATAAAGGTGTATTGGTTAGTTTATGGTCTTTATGTTCTCTTTTCTACGCTGATTATCTTCGCTATGCATCTGATTATGCGACTGCAAAAGAAGAAGTTGAAGAATGGGTTAGTTGTTCTGGCACACGTTGTTCCTGTAGGAGTGCTATGGATTGGGGTTCAGCTAGGTATCCACGATTTAATCGATGATAGGATGAAGGCTGCCAAATCATTGGATAAGGAAGAGAGTGCTAATACACAAAAGACTATACTACAAAAGCCAAGACCTGTTTCTTCTCCGACACTCAAGAAAAATCGTTACCGGCAACCTGGTGAAAGTGTTCCTCTTAAATCCAACTCCCAAGAAAGCGATAAATAAATCTGCAGTCCTTTTTAACGCAAATATAATCGTAGAAATCGAGCAGTGACTAAACATGTTTTTTGATTTGGGTCTTCGGTTGGGCCTGAAATAATATTTCAAGCATCATTTTCCGGTGGTTCAG
>CAZWVC010000026.1:0-23871 GCA_964637245.1 uncultured Desulfocapsaceae bacterium | reverse complement strand
TTCACTGGTCTTCAAAATACTGGCTGTCATCAGTATTCTTGTTTTTGGTTTAGTACTGCTTCTCAACCCCATAAAAGAGCAAGCATCGGCTCAGTCCGCTACCGAGCCGGTTTAATTACCCTGTTTAAATTAATACGAAGCGAAATACAACTTAAGGAGCAATCATGGCAACACTAAAAGAGCTGGAAGCGGTAAAAGAAACTATAGGTAATGGGCGTGCACGATATCTGACCCACACCGATAACCTGATGATGGTCATAATTGACTTTGATGACGGCCCCACTGCCGAACCTGATCCTCCTCACAGCCATCCTCATGAACAAGTCTCCTATGTTGCTGAAGGGGAAATTATCTTTGTTCTTGATAACGAAAAGACCAAACTCACAAAAGGAGACATATTCACCGTTCCACCCAATATCCCTCACACTGTACAACTACTCACGAAACACGTAAGGTTGGTAGACACATTCACTCCGATACGAGATGATTTTTTATAGCTGATAAATGGGGTTGATTGGCAGTCGCTTTGAAACAAAAAAAGCTGACAACGGAACAGCCCATAAATTGTCTCCAAAGGGTCGGAATCCTGAACCATCATAAAGAATCATACCCATATTAAAATCGGTAGTATGTGCTGGATTAACTTTGGCCTTGCAAAGATGGAGCAGTCATGTCAAAGTGGCACACCTGACATCTTCTTGACCCTATAGATCGCTTATTTTTTGAAATACATTCAACCTGCGACAGCAATACACGTCTGGTACGTTGAGCAGTTAAACCTTGAAAATTTTTGAAATTAAAAAGAAAATACAATGGGTTGGTTAGATAAAATCCTTCAACAATCACCAGAAGATCTTGAAGCCCATGGAGACGTTTACACACAAGACAAGGCCTGGGTGCTCGCCAGGGCAAAATATGAATCAGCACTTCTCAAACTGCACAGAGATCCTTTTATCCCGGCGTACCGGAAAGATATCCTCCACCAGAAAATCCGATCCGCTGAAAAAGCACTCGTCAGTGATCATCTGGAGAATATAGGAAAGCTCATACAACTGCAGCAGTTCGATGAAGCTCTTGAGTTGCTTGATCTTCTGCAGGCCCTCACCGACGGCGAGCTGGCACTTAATAAAGCAGACCAATTGACCGAGCAAATTGCTGAAGCCAGAAGGGACGCTGAAAAAGAAGTTGACAGTCGTACAAGTGAAGAAGCCAGGCTCACTGATGATGACGAAACCACCTTCACTGTACTCGTTGCCTCACTCCCTGAGCCCCAACGAGGCGAATACCATACCTATGGGGAGGATTTTCGTAACGGCTACCTGGCGTTAAACAATGCTGAATTTGAGATAGCTGAACACTATCTTCAAAAAGCCATGACCTCGAATAAGCCCCAGGGTTTTATCCAACTGGAGCTTGCGACTGCCTTAATAAACCTAGAAAGAATGGAGGATGCGAAAATTCTCCTGGAACGGTTCATCAGAGAGCATCCACAGACCTTGCCTGCCTATCCTGAACTCTGTGAAATCTATTGGCAGGAAAAAAATTACCATCTAGCAGAACACCTTCTCTCAACCCTCCCAACCGAACTTGAGAACTCATCGGCAATCCTCACTCTATGTGCCGAGAACTGTTACCGATCAGGAAAATACACTGATGCCACGCTGCTGTATACAAAATTACTTGAAGATCACGGCTGGGACATGGACATTGCCATGAAATTATCAAAAGTCCATATGGCACTGCAAGATCTATCCGCTGCAAATAAGGTGAACGAGATCATCACGGCCAATTTTGAACGATCCCGAAAAAATATGCCCATTGAAATGCAGAGAAAATATGCTCGTTTCATCTTCGCCGCCGGTGATAGAGGGGCAACATTACTGCAGCTCTGCCTTTCCCTTGCAAAAGAAGATCCTGACAATGCAAAAGAATATTATGTCAAGGTCAGTGTGATTTTCAATTCCTGGGACGATGAGGATGCTGCAGAAAAATACCGTTTACTGTCTCAGGAAGCATGATACAATATTCATGACATCGAGCTATTTCTCAAAATCCTATCTGTTTTTAACCACTTTTTTAGAAAGTGACTGAAAATACTACAAGGCGAGTATCATCTTTACTTCTCAATTGATTACCTGAATCACGTCAGAACAACTGCCAGTTGTCCGAACTTCCCCTAACTCTTTCTCCCTATATTATGAAAACATTCATCAATATGGGTAGTTGAAATTTTGTTACCTAAAACACCAAAGACAACGGCGGCTAGAATAGAAGCCGGAAGTGCTATGACGAGAGGATCGACAATCGCCCAGCTGGTTCCAGCTGCCAGTGAATCAACATTAAAAAGAGTTTTACAGAGGAGGAGCGGCTTTGACTCCTTGATATGAACAAAAAATAACCAGAAGAGACTTACCACGGTACCGGTGATAAAACTTGCATAGGCCCCTGCCCTAGACATGTTCCTACAATAAATTGCCCCGAAATACATAGGGAGAAAAGCTGCGGCACAGATACCAAAAAAAATCGCAGTTCCCCTTGCGATGATCGCAGTCCCCCCCTCAAAAAAATAGGGTAGCCCCCAAGCAAGAAAATAGCTCAACATAATGGCAAACAATATACCAAATTTAGTAATAATCACCGAGTTGCCGCTAAACCCCAAGGCTTTCTCATATATATCCCGTCCCAGCGATGTTCCCATGGCATGGAACTGAGAACTGAGGGTGGACATGGCTGCACTCAAAAGGGTTATCATGAAAATGGCCGTAAACCACTGTGGCATGGCATGACTTATGTAAAGCGGAATTATTTCCGCAACATTCTTATTGGCAGCAACAAGCGCAATCTTCCCATGGGTTTCCGGGTCATGAAAGTAGAAAAAGACATTGGATAGTGCACCGATTATAAAGGAAACACCTACAGCGACCATGATGAATACCCCGCCAATCAAGACAGCCCTGTTGAGCTCCCGATTGCTCTTCACCGTCATAAAGCGGACAATAAGCTGGGGTTGGGCAAGGACTCCAATACCAACACCCAGGATAATAGTGGTTACAACCACCAACCAAAAAGGTGAGCCAACTTCTGGGAAAGCCGTCCAACCTGCATGGCCCTTTGCGCCAAAGATGGAAATGGCAATTTCCTTCATAGAGGTGAGCTGCTCATGAGCACTTATAATACCTCCCAGTTTGTGATAAGTAATGAAGAGGAGGATCAACATACCGACGAACATAATAGTCCCCTGGAAAGCATCGGTATACATAACTCCTTTAAGCCCACCCATTATCACGTAGATGGCAATGACAATAGTCAGGAAAAAAAGAGCAATGTTGTAATCGATGGTCAGGATCTGGGCTACAAACTTTGCTCCCCCCATGAGCACAACACTTGCATATAGAGGCATTGCCAGAAAAATGAGTGCCCCGGCAGCGCCTTGCAGTTTTGCTGACTGGAAACGCAGGCCGAGAAACTCAGGAAAGGTATGAGCGTTCATATTGCGCCCCATGATTCTCGTTCTCCTGCCGAAGAAAACAAAAGCTATAAAAATCCCAACAAATATAGTCAAGAACGTCAGCCAGAGCAGGCTCATTCCAAAAACTGCAGCAGCACCACCGAAACCAATTATTGCCGAAGTACTGATAAAGGTGGCACCATAGGACATTGCCATAACAAAAGGGTGAATCTTTCTTCCTGCAACCATAAAGTCAGCAGCATCTCTGGTATCTCTATATGCTTTAGTTGTCAAGTAACCGACAATAAAGAGATACAGCAGTACAACCGTAGTCAACAGAGGTACACTCATCTCAATTCTCCTTACAGCGCATCTTCAACATTTGCTTCTTCCTGCTTCCAAATTTTCTCCTGCTCCATCTCTTCTTCGGTAATATAACCTTTGTTCCAATTTAACAGGCCATAACCAATGCAGAGTAATGTACTGAGCAGTGTAAGAATCAAACCTAAAGGAACAGCAATACCTTCCAAACCTAACATTACGCACTCTCCCTGTGAAAAATAAAATTATATATTAATAGGCGATAACCTACATTAACCTTCTTATATTAAGGATTACTGCTTTTTGATATTATTAAATTAAACAGATGTCAACCATCTTTTAATCACGGCACAAAGCCCATCCGCTTCAGTATTCTAATTTAATTAACCAAATTCCTTGTTGTCTGTAATTTTATTAGGTAATGTAACCTCAACAACCAAGACAACCAAATATTATTCTCAAAACGTGACCAACATGGCTATTGACAACACCGATATAAAAATTCTTCAAATCCTCCAATCAGATGGACGGATCACCAACGCGAAACTGGCATCTGAAATCGGGATTTCTCCTCCTGCCATGCTTGAAAGAGTAAAAAGGCTGGAGGCATCAGGGCTTATCGATAAATATGTCGCGATTTTAGACCATCGAAAAACAGGCTTCGGATTGCTGGCAATTATCATGGTTTCGCTCAGTCTTCATCAGATCTCCAACCTGCAGAATGTAAAGGAACGCCTCATCATTTTGCCGGAGGTTCTTGAGTGCTACCAGCTCACTGGAGATGTCGATTTTTTGCTCAAAGTTGCAATCAAGGATATGAACAGCTACACCGCCTTCGTTAACAATAAGTTGTCAGGCATTCCAGGAATTCAAAATATTAAGACGTCCTTTGTCCTGGATACCCTAAAATCGACAACGGCATTGCATCTGAAATTCGAGTAGCCTCTCAAGTGCAGAAGAGTGAAAAAAGGATCTAAGACAATGAAGATTATTCGGATTAAAAGAAGAAGAGGACCAACATATTTTTTACCGTTCTAGGTCGATCTGAGCCACGATTTGACTAGCAGATTTTGTGTTTCTTTTCCAGCTTTTATCTAAAAATATCACCTCCAGTTAAATCCAGTGCTTATTCTGTAAGTGTATTCTGCTTATCAAAAAAAGAATACATATAAGACATTTATATTCAGTTGAAATACACTATGACGTATGGAAGAGAAATTATAGTGTTAAAATAAGTCACCCCATTCTAAAAGCTGTGAAAATAAAATTATTTTATACATTTATTATTGTTATCACTTTGCTATGTTCTCTAACGACATATGGTGATCAACTTCAGGTAGACAGCCACTCAATTATTATTACTGGAGATAAAATCACTCTCAAAGCCAAGAATGCTCCACTCTTGGCCATCCTCGATTCACTCTCTCGACAAGGTGTCCGCATTCAAATAAATTCGACCATCAATCCATCTATATCGGCCTCATTTAATGATGCGCCGATTGAAAAAGTGATGGATACTATTCTAAAGGGATATAATTACACGCTAATTTGGGAAAAGAATTCGCGTGAAAGTAGTAATGAGTTGAGTTTAGTTGAAGCCTATATTTTTTACAATACCAATCAAGCTGCAGCTCATCAGGTAGGAGTAGGCAATAGCCTAAATATAGAAAAAGGAGAAGATGGCAGTCTCTATGTGAAAAACAGTCTGCTGTTCCGTGTTTCTCCAAATATGAGCGAAAGCGATATCAATAAACTGGTTAATCAGCTCCAGGCAACGGTTATCGAAAGAAATCTTGAGACCGGGATTATTCGGCTTCAACTGGCTGAAGGGAGCGATATTCTAGCCGCTGTCGAAACAGTAGCCGCTGAAAAAAAAGTTTTAACAGTTGAGCCCGATTATGTCTATCCTATCTCCGGAAATGAAAAGATAGCTGGTGGTAATGCAGAAACATTGCCGTTTGACGATAATCAGAGTCTCAAGCCCGCAAGCGGCACTCCTATAGCTGTTCTTGACAGTGGTCTTGCAGAGGAATTTCATGGTAGTCCCTTCATTGTATCTACCTACGATGCACTTGCACCAGATACTGTTATTGATGATCAGGTTGGCCATGGGACACAGATGTCGCTAATCGCCTCTGGGGCTGTTAAACCCTTTGGCGTTGAGGAAAATGATGATGAAAACAGATCAGTTGTTTCGATACGTAGCTTTGACGAGAATGGCTTTACATCTAACTCTATTCTTCTCAATTCTTTTGACCATGCCATTGAAACGGGGGCCAGGGTGGTCAGCATGAGCTGGGGATCCGAAACAAAAAGCGAACTGCTTGAATATGCTACCCAATATGCGGTCGGGAATAATTTGATTCTTGTGGCTGCCGCGGGCAATGAGCCAAGCGGTATTCCAGTCTATCCGGCAGCATTTGATGAGGTCATCGGTGTCGGTGCACTAACTGCTGATGGGAAGTTGTGGGAAAATTCAAATTACGGAGACTTTATTTCGCTCTACGCACCTGGTGTTGCCACCCTGCCAGCTGGTAATAGTGGTGAGACTGGCACCTATGCGGGAACTTCCATCGCCACAGCATATGTTGCCAATGAGATCTCTGTTATTCTGGATGAAAACCCGGAGGTTGACAAAGACGACATACTCAATAAACTGCTCACTAATCAAAGTAATGAGTTAAATTGATCTCTCGCTACATTATAGGGTGAATTCTACATCACGCATCGCTGTCACTTTCACATTTGAAGGTGGTACTCGTGCTCTGTGATTACAGTTCAGATAGCATTCCAGTGAAAAAACCATCAGAAGTCCTTAATTACATCCTATTCATCCCCCTATAGAGGAAAGGGGGAATATTTATTCTTGTCAACTTTACTGAAAAAAGAAACGGGCAAGCTCTTAAGTAACAAATGTCTCTGTGAAGCAGATTCTCATTTTCCGTTCTGCGAAAATATTATCAATGACAGTTTGCAAAGCAGATCAAGGTAGTTGGGTCTCCTTTTTTTACAACCTCCTAGAATAGCATGGGACAGTTAGATTTTTTTCTGCACAAACATTAAGAATATCAATCTGCAGAGCAGACCGAAATGTCTGTAGCGCTTTGTTAAGTCACTTTTTTCAAGGATAAGAAAGTGACTTAGAAGCAAGATTAACCGCGCTTATTATCGCAGATGACGCGGCAGACTTATGGTAGCAACTCCTTCGAGTACAACGACTCCATCCTGGTTTGTACAGGTTGTCTTGAGTTTAGCCGTTTTTCTTTTCGCTCCAATCTCGGCAACTTCGGCAGTGGCGGTTATGGTATCACCAATTCTTACAGGCGCGAGAAAAGTGAGGCTCTGCTCCATATAGACTGCCCCAGGTCCCGGGAGTTTCATACCGAGAACAGCACTAATATACCCGGCACTGAGCATACCATGGGCGATTCTCGTGCCAAACACTGTCTGCTTGGCGTATTCCTCATCTAAATGGACAGGATTCTTATCCCCGGTTACTTCGGCAAACTGAATAATATCAGTTTCACTTACCTGTTTTTCTAAACTTGCTGAATCACCAACTTGAAGAATACGTTTTTCAGTCATCTTGCCCCCTGGTAACGAGTGTGGATAGTGTATGTAGTATGGAATATGCGAGCCGATAACTCTATACCCTCCATTTAATACCAGCTAATCTTAGATTATCAGCCCTCTCAAATTCATATACGCAAAGACAAATGGTTTAATCCCAGTCAACCAGTGTGGCCAAGAACCGCAGCAGGAACAATTTTAAAGCTGCCTTGACCAGGTTGCTTCCAATAAAGCTTCAATGCGGCGGTTCCTTTTCTTTGAAAATAGATGATTTGGAGAGGATACCACCCCGGTTGCTCAACTCTGAAAAATCCCACAGGACTGAGTCGGGTGCTGTGCTTAAGAGGATCCTCGAAAATCAGCTCCTGATTGAGAAAACAACGAATACCATCATTTGATAAGGCTTGAAAATAAAAATCTCCAGGTTTTTCTAAATGAATCAGACCGGAAAACCAAAAGCCTATGAGCCGTGATTTACCGCTGTTAAAAATGTTGCTTCTTTTTCCATACACATTATTTAAGCTGAAAATAGGTTGTCCCGACCTGCCAAGCTTTTCCAATTGCTTTCCTTTGGGCATATCCGTGATGTGCTCATATTTCTCATCATAATACCTGACATTGAGTCCTGGCTCTATTGTTGCTGAGTCGACCAGTGGATAAGTTGCAGGAGATGTTTCGGGTGAAACGTAATATGTATTTTTTGAGCATCCGGAAAAAAAGACAAGCAATACCGCAACACTTATTGGAATTAGCCGGTCTAAACTAAGGGTGATTTTCATAGCTTATCTCTCCTCATGGAATGAAGTGTATATGTATAACTATATTACATATCAATCCATTGGAAAGTCTAGAAAATTGTTAAACCCTTGCTTCTTGCACAGGGATACATTCCATTTCTGTTGTAATCCCAAAAGATATCTTAGGAATTTACCTTCCTAGCCTAAAGCGAGTCTTCACCTTGGTTAGGTATAAGTGATCTTCTATCGGCCTCTGGAATTACTCCAGCTGACTCTCTCAGGTATACTTTGGTATCTTCTATGATCAGATAGAGACAAGGAACAAGCACTAAAGTGATCACTGTCGCAAAAAGGATACCAAAACCTAAGGAAAGAGCCATGGGAATCATAAATCTTGCCTGTCTTGATGTTTCAAATATCATTGGCGCAAGACCGCAGAAAGTTGTCAGCGTTGTCAATACCACTGGGCGAAAACGCCTTAACGCCGCCGCACATACAGCAGCATATGGGGTTGAACCCTCACGTCTGCGCTTGTTGGCATAATCCACCAATACTAATGAGTCGTTAACAACTATCCCTGATAGGGCAACAATTCCCATCATACTCATAAGGCTGAGATTATAGCCCATGATCAGATGACCAATTACAGCTCCGACTATACCAAAAGGTATGGCAATCATTACAATAACTGGCTGAATATAGCTGCGGAAAGGAATCGCCAGGAGAAAATAGATGGAGATAAGTGCGAAGATAAATCCCTGAAACAAGCCGGAAACACTTTCCCGTCTGCTTTCTTGCCGACCTTTGTAGCCATACGAAAGCCCCGGAAATGATTCGATGAGTTCTGGTAAAACTGTAGAATTCAGTGTTGCCGTGATGGTTGAAGCCTGTCCGATTGGATCTACATTGGCTTTCACCAACACAGTTCTTCGGCTATCTCGTCTTGTTATACTGGTATACGCCCTTCCCCGGTCAATTGTGGCAATATCCGAGAGCGGCACAAACGTTCCCATGGAGGTGGATATCAACAGACTTTCAATATCAAACTCACTGAGCCGTTGCTCCTCGGGTAAACGAACCCGAACTGTAACTTCATTGGTGCCGCGTTGCTGCCTGAGTGCTATTGCCCCCTGGAAGCTGTTGCGCACCTGTCTTCCCACTTCTGTTGCCGTTAAGCCAAGGCTGTGACCACGTTCATTGATGGTAAAGTTGAACTGTACTTTTCCTGGGGTATACCCATCATCAATATCCTTGACATTGGGAAAATCTCTGAGCTTTTCGGCTAGTGCACTGCTTGCCTGATCAAGAATATCTATATCCCGGTGACTCAGTTCAATTGAGAGGGCGGCACCACTTCCCGGACCACCTCGATCTGATTCGAAAAGTGAGGATTGCAACCCGACTATCGTTCCTACTTCCTGACGCCATAGCTTGGTAACGTCTCGAGTGCTCAAAGGACGGATATCAGGTGAAGTCAGATATGTGAAAACCTCCACCTTGTTGTCATTTATCAGCGAGGCAATGCCTTCAACCAATTCATCGCTTCCATATTGATCTCGAACCCTGGACATGGCGCTCACGATTTCATCCCTCACCTGCACAGCTTGGCTGTAAGGGCTACCAATGGGTAATGTTGCTGTGACTACTGCCCTGTCTGATTCAACCCGAGGCATTAATATTAGGCCAATTCGTCCACTAAAAACATAACCATAGGTAATAAGCAGAATAGCAATAAGGGTAGCCACCGAAAAAAATTTGAGCCGGAGAAAGCGCTCAAGCATGTTTCCGTATACATTTTCAGCAAACCAGTTAAATTTTCGACCAAAACTTTGCTGCACTCTGCCCAGTTTCCGAAACAGCTTAATCCTGCTGCCAGCCTTACTGTGTGCTAAATGGGTGGGTAGGATGAGTAGAGATTCAACCCAGGAAATAATAAATACAGTGATGACCACAACCGGAATCACCTTCCATATTTTTCCCATGGTCCCAGGAACAAACAAAAGAGGCATAAATGCCACGATATTAGTGAGAATTGAAAAGCTTATGGGCATTGCCACATCTTTGGCACCGGCAATAGCAGCATCAACAAATCGCAGACCACGCTGACGATATTCGTAGATATTTTCCCCTGCAATAATAGCATCATCAACCACAATACCCAAAGACACAATGAAGGCAAACATGGATATCATATTGATCGAGATACCAAATATCGGAAGGAACAACAATCCTCCCAGAAATGATATCGGAATTCCCATGGTGACCCAGAAAGCCAGTTTCAACTCTAGAAAGAGACCAAGAAGAACAAGCACCAGAGACAATCCGATAAAAGCGTTTTTCAGGAGTAGATGAAGACGCTGTTTGTAAATCTCTGAGCGATCGCTGGTTATCTTCCAGCTAATACTCGGTGGTAAGTCGGGTCCAATCTCCTTCATTGCTTTATGAGTTGCTTCTGAGATCCCAATTGGTGTCTGGTTTCCAACCCTGTACACCCTCAATGTCAGTGACCGTTGATCCTCATAGGAGGCTTCCCGGTTAGTCTCTTCAAAACCTTCTTGTATTTCAGCTAGGTCTTCGAGATAAACAGTTGTTCCACCTGTTGTGGTCACTATCGGAATGCGAGCAAATTCGGTGGCCCAGTCACTCCGATTATCAACCCGAAGCAGGATTTCCCCACCTCTCGTTTCCAGTTTTCCTCCGGGAATCTCCACAGCGGACTGGCGTATCGTGGTGGCCACTTCATCAAGAGTCAGGCCATGCATACGCAATTTTTCCATGGGGATTTCAATAATTACTTCAAAATCCCTCGCTCCGCTTATTTCTATTTGAGTAATTCCCTCCGCTTGCAGAAGTCTGTCCTTAACCTGATCAACTACCTCACGCAAAGCACGCTCTTCCACATCTCCATATAAATTGAGTCGTAACACTTGACGTTGATGTGAAATCAATGAAATAGTTGGGTCTTCTGCATCTACAGGAAATGTGGTAATACGACCGACCTCCTGTTCAATATCCTGTAGAACAACCTGAGGTGATACATCTTCAAGCAATTCAGCATTTATTCTGCCAAAACCTTCGCTTGCTGTAGAAACCACCTCTTTGACACCGTCAATGGACTCAATGGCATCTTCGACTGCGAGAATTATTCCCTGCTCAACTTCTTCCGGGCTTGCACCGGGATACGCAACACGAACAGAAACTATATCCAGCTCAAATGCTGGAAAAACTTCCTGCTTGATTTTAGTAGACATTAACAGTCCACCAGCAATGAGAAATATCATCAACAGGTTAGGGGTGACTCGGTTTTTCACCATCCATTCCAGCGGACCATTGGCGCGATGTGTCATTTTATTTAGCACGGCTTACTTTCCTATCTTGCTTCTTATATTGCTCCACATCCTTACCCATCTGCTTAACCCCAGGTTTTGGCTCTGAACCAGCCAACCTAAGGGGTGTACCTGCTATTGGTGATGTAAGTGATGTGGTTACTAAACGATCTCCAACGGCCAGACCGTTACGAATAATGACTTGGTCACGATTACGAAAAACTACCTCTACTTGCCGTATATCAAGAAAGCCATCATCATCCATCAGCCAAATGTTTTCCCCATCATGAACATGTGCTCTATCAATACTAATACCGGTCGCGATGCCAATACCCTCGACTTCTGCTCGCACATATGAACCTAGCAGAAGTTTGGGTTTGTTCATATTTTCCTTTTTCTGGCTAAGGGGATCATCAATTTCTACGAAAAGTTGGGCCATCCTTCCCTGTTCTTCTAATGAGGCTGCAAGACGAATAACGTGGCCTTTGCGATAGCTTTCGGTATTGGTGCTTCCCTGACTGAATATTCTAACCTCAGACCCCTTTTCTTTGCGAGTGGCGGGGATGTCTATCCACTGGAGCTGTTCAACCGGTAAGGTTAATTTAAGCCAAAATACATCTGAACCAACCAGATGAGCAAGAACGGTTGTCTGAGTTACCCGCGCGCCCACATTCACATTTCGACTGCCGATAACCGCATTAAAGGGCGTGGAAATTTCAGTACGTTTAAGATTAAGTCGGGCCTGCGCCAGTCTAGCAGCGGCAGAAGCCCTGGTTGCCTGGAGCTTCGCTAATTGGGGTTTACGGAGAATCAATGCCCTCTCTTCTGCACTTACCTGTTCATTCAGGAGAGAGAGTTCTTTTTCTGCAATTCGCTGGTTTCCCATCTCCAAAAGTAAATCGCTCTCCGCCCTAGCTGTCTCGCTTTCCAGCTGCTCCACAACCAGTCCGTAATCAACGGGATCTATCTGCAGGATCTTCTGCCCCTCAGCAAAATAACCACCTGGCAGGAATTCTTCGCTGAGGCTGATCACTTCCCCGTTAACTCTGGGCTTGAGATCAATCTCTCGTGCCGGTACAATCTCCCCCATAGCATGAATTACAGTTCTCTGGGGACCAGTTACAATCTTTTGTACCTCTACCAGCGTGGCGGTAGGTGGTCTTTTACGGGGCTTTGCCTCTGGCGAAGTTTTCAATAGATACATAGTGATAATGATTCCACATACCAATGCGGCAAGAGGGAGGAGAAAGTGCAGGAAAAAGCTGGCTATCTTATTTGGCCTGCGTTGTATCTCTCCAGGATGAGAGCTCTGATTATTCTGCATCGAATTCATTCTTTATCCGTTTGTTTAACCTAACATTTCTAATTAACACCTGATATGGCTATCATTTCATCCGGTACCTGACCGCCAAGAGCACGGTATAGCCCAATCCGAAATTCTATAATCTGCTGCTTTGCGGCAAGCACGCTGAGCTGTAAGCTCTGCTGCGAAAGCAGAGCTGTGAGGACTCGTTGATAATCTTCAGCCCCAAGTTTATAGCGATCGCGGACATTAAGCAGAGTTTTGGTAGCCAGATCAAGCTGGATTGTGAGACTTTCTATTAGTTTCTCCTGTTCCTCCTCGGCTTTGAGCGCATTTTCCACCTCGGCTATTGCATCTAATATCGACTGCCCATAGGAATAAAATCGTTCCCTGGCAACCGCTGTAGTCCTGTCAACTTCAGCCTGGCGTGAACCGCCATCTATTACAGGGCCAACGAGATTGGCAGCAAGTGCAAGAAACCAGTTGTCAAAAAGATCACTCGCCGAACCGGAGGTGCTGAGGTCTGCGGAAATACTCAAGCGGGGATAGCGATCGGCTATGGCTACTGCCACCCTTCGATCTGCTGCGAGAACATCGGCAAAGGCTTTTTGGATATCTGGTCGCTTGCCGAGCAACTCGACCGGGAGGCCAGTTATCGGTAGTGGCGGCAATTCAATGAGCTCCGCTTCTAGTGGAAGCTGCAGCAGTCCAGGTGAGGTTCCGGTGAGAACTGCCAGCTGGTTTTCCAGTTGACTGGTAATTGTTCGTTGTTGAGCCATCTCCCCTGATTTTGACTCGATCAGTTGCTGCTGCTGTAGCACATCGGCGATGCCAACCTGTCCGGCATTGAAACGCAGACGAATTAGCTGAAGTCCGATGATATTGACTTCCTGCTGCTGCTTGAGCAATTCCAACTGGCTGTAGCTTTCCGCTAGTTGATACCAGTTGGTGGCTACCTGTGCTGCAATAGATAGGGCAGCGGTCTGTAGATCCTGGACTGAACTCTCTATCTCGAAGAGCGCCGCGTCACTGGTCGCCTGCAGCCTGCCCCACAGATCTACTTCGTATGAAGCCGCAAGACCAAGTTGCAGATTTGTGGTGGTGGATTCATTATCATTGACTCTGCTCCTGCTCTCGGTCCCGTTCCCCTGCGCATCAAGTTGGGGTGCCTGTGCCGCATCGGTTTGCCTGCCAAGTGCCTCAGCCTGTTTGAGCCTCTGCCTTGCAACATGCAGGCTCAAATTGTTTCCCAAAGCCTCTTCGATGAGCGCGGTCAACTCAGGATCATTCAAAGAACGCCACCAGGTGGGTGAAATTACCTGATCACCTTTCTGAGTAAATTTTTCAGGAAACGCCACTGGCGGTGTGTCAAAATCAAGATTGGTCTTCAGGCTGCAGGAACTGAAGAGAGTCAGAAGCAACAGTATAATGAAGAGTTTGATCATCCCAATAATAGTTTTACGACGCACCATGATATTTTGTAGCTGTTTCGAAGTGTTAAATATTTTTCTCATTGATAAATTCGTTTCTACTCCGCAAGATATTCATTCTTATTTTCTATAAGATACAGATAGAATAAGGACCAAATGTGTCAGGAATGTGCAAAGATTGTGAAAATAGCTGCAATCTTAGTTTTGATCCGGCGAAAATGATGTATCATATACGTGTGGATATTACTGAACTTTTTCTGAATTATTATGAGAATAACTTTGCATTATAAGCTTTTTGCTGCTCTTTTGGCTGCTATCCTGATAGTAGTGCTCTACATGACTGTTGTTTTTCAGTGGAGTTTCGATAGAGGTTTTCTTGGCTATGTCAACACCGTTGAAAACGGGCAACTTCAAAAAATCGCTGCTGACCTTGAAGCACTGTATAAAGAACAGCGCAGTTGGAACTGGATAGCAACCAATCCTGAAGAGATAGCTATAGTTATTGTAAACAGCTTCCCAGAAGGGAATATGAAAGAGCGATTTATCAGGCGAATCAAGGAAAAGAAGTTTGGCGAAAAGTTAATCGTCTCTGGTCCTTTGCCAACCGATATTCCTATCCATTTTCCCCGTAGGATATATCTTCTTAATGAGAAGAAACAAACAATCTTTGGTTATGACCAGGTTGATATCAACCACAACACTGTAAAAATCTACCATCAGAACAGAGTGGTTGGCTATCTTGGAGCCCACCGGGCAAAACATCTATCAGACAGTCATCAGCTGGTCTTTGTAAAACAGCAAAAACTCGCCCTGACTTTAGTTGCCATCGCCGGATTACTGATTGCAGCAGGTCTATCTTTTCCACTGGCTTACAGACTCACCAAACCGATCCGCCAGATGGCTCAGGCCACGAGAAATCTGGCCTCTGGTAAATACCACACCCGTATCACCACAAAATCCAGCGATGAACTGGGGAGACTAGCTGAAGATCTCAATGATCTCGCAGTCATACTGGAAAAGAATAGAATTGCCAGGAGCCAATGGATAGCTGATATATCGCATGAGCTGCGCACTCCTCTATCCATCCTACAAGGCAAAATTGAAGGGTTGCAAGATGGTGTTTACTCTCCGAATGCCGATAACTTCAGAGATTTACATCAAGAAGTTATGCATTTGGGTTTAATCGTGGATGATTTATATGAGCTATCACTCTCCGATGTCGGAGCTGTGACCTATAAAAAAGTTGAGATTCAACCTTTATGGGCACTGGAACAAGCCATTAACTTGCTGCAGCCGCAGTTGGCCGATAAAAATATTACTCTCGAAACCAAAATAGATCTTGAGGACGAAGTTATTCTCTATGGTGACAATGAACGTTTGAAACAGCTTTTTACCAATCTCTTGGCAAACAGCATACGCTATACAGACTCTCCCGGTTTAATCCGGGTATCTGCGAAGCTCAAGAGTACCAATCTGCTCTATACTATCGAAGACAGTCCCCCTGGAGTGGCTGATGAGCATATTGCGCATCTATTTGATCGACTATACCGGGTTGAGGCATCACGCAATAGATCCTTGGGTGGGGCTGGGTTGGGATTGTCAATCTGCTCTAATATTGTCCATGGGCATAATGGTACAATAACCGCTGCTCACTCACAACTTGGCGGCCTCTGTCTCCAGGTGCAGCTTCCTCTCTCCTGAGAACGTGCTATGAAGAAAGGCTTAATTCTTATCGTTGAAGATGCCAAAGAGCTGGCTATCCTTCTCAGCGATTATCTTCAAAGAGCAGACTATTCGACCCACTGCCTCCATACTGGGTCTGGAACTGTCCAATGGGTAAAAGACAATAATCCGGACCTTATCCTTCTTGACCTCATGCTACCCGGTAAGGATGGAATAGAGATATGCCGTGAAATCCGCATATTCAGTCAGGTTCCAATAATAATGGTAACTGCAAAGGTAGAAGAACAAGACAGATTGCTGGGCCTTAATATCGGAGCAGATGACTATATCTGCAAACCATTCAGCCCCCGTGAGGTGGTTGCCCGTGTTCAAGCAGTACTCAGGCGTACAGACAACTCTGAATTATCTGCCGCATCACTTCAGCTGGATAAAATAAAATTACAGGCAAAGATCAACGGTAAACCCTTATCTCTAACGGTGGTTGAATTTCATTTGCTGTCATTGCTTGCTGCTCATCCAGGACGGGTCTTCTCCCGTAGCCAGGTTATTGAGCAAATATACCCCGACAGACGAATTGTCAGTGACAGAACCATCGATAGTCACATAAAAAAGCTCCGTAAAAAGATCAACCAAATTCACGACCGAGAACTGATTTATTCTGTCTATAGTGCCGGATACAAGTTTGAAGATGCATGATAAAAAGGAATACTATTTCGAAAGACGATAAATGTGAAACATTCCATGAAGCTACTTGATGATAAAAACCTGCGAGTATTGGCAGCGAAATTAACAGATAAATTTACCTATTTTTCCCAGGTTATAAATGATTATGGTCCTCCACCCCTGTGGCAGAGAGAGCAGGGATTTCACACCTTGGTTCACATTATCCTCGAACAACAGGTCTCCTTGCAATCTGCAAAAGCTGCCTACGACAAGCTAAAAAACGTTATCGGCAAACCCCAACCTGTTAATTTTCTACAATTAGGAGATGCAGAACTGAAAAGAATCGGTTTTAGTCGGCAAAAAACCAGCTATTGCCGAGGACTTGCTGAAGCGCTAATTAATAACGAGATTAACTTAGACTCGCTTTCAGGAATGAGTGATGATGAAGTCAAAGGGGAGCTCACAAAGATAAAAGGAATAGGACCATGGACAGCTAATATTTACCTGCTGATGGCTCTGGGCCGGCCTGATGTATGGCCTGAGGGAGATTTAGCCTTAGAGATTGGCTATCAGAAGTTGCGGAAACTTGACACCAAGCCATCTGCTAAGCAGCTTGCAAGCATAAGTAATCAATGGCAACCCTGGAGAGCTGTTGCAGCAAGGCTGATTTATCATTTTTATTTAAGTAAATCGAAAGAGCAATAACTACAAGCTATTTCCGCTCAAATATATCCTCCACCCTGTCTTGCAGGACAGTTACAGTATCATGCTCCTTGGTCGTATTGGCAAAATTGTCTCTAGCTAATGTTTGACACTTTTTACAGCTATTAAAAGGAATACAGAAACCGTGAATATGGCGGTTCAGTCCCTCGGCCATTACCTGTGAGTAACCTGGACATTCCGGGCAGAGATGATAAACCCTGGTTTCGCTTACCTGAAAGCCTGTGGTGTCATAGAAGATCTGTTTTCTCTCCACCGCAGACTGCTGGCCAATATACTGTTGTTTAAGTGTTTCCCTGTCTTCAAACAACTCCACCGCCTGATCACAGATGTTTTCGATATAGCTGTTCATCTCCTCACTTTGGACAAAGTTAGCGGGGTTATAATCAGGCTCTTTTACATGCGAGGTATCCATACCGGCCATCGCCAGAATGATTCCCAGATTTGTGTAGGGAAGGGCACCCTCTATCGAATACCCTCCCTCGAGAACACAAATATCCGGGTTGAGGTTTTTATTCAATCTGGCATATCCCTGGGCCGTAAAGTTCATATTGGTAATGGGGTCGGTGTAATGATTATCCTGCCCGGCTGAATTAATAATTAGCTCCGGTTGAAACTCATCCAGAAGTGGTAAGATTACTCGCTCCATCACCATATCAAAGCCTTCTTCGGAGGTTTCCGGTGGCAAGGGGATATTGATTGTATAACCTGGTGCAGAAGGCCCCCCAGATTCCTTCAGAAATCCGCTACCGGGATAAAGCGTGCGTCCATCCTGATGCAGTGAGACGAAAAGCGTGTCAGGATCATTATAGAATATATCCTGAGTACCATCCCCGTGATGACAATCAGTATCAATGACAGCAATTTTGCGAATACCGTAATGACGGCGAATGTACTCCACCATAATCGCTTCTATATTGACAATGCAGAAACCTCGATCACCAAAGACCGTTTGCATGGCATGATGGCCTGGAGGGCGAACAACGGCAAAGGCTCGCTCAACCTCTTTTTCCATAACCGCTCGTGCTGCTCGAATAGCCCCACCTGCTGAAATAAAATGTGAGTGGGTAAGTAATTTGGCCGATGAAGGAACGCATAGGTGGACTCTGTCAATATCTTGTTCAAGCGCAAGTTCGGGATTAAAAAACTCTATATTACCAAAATCCTCCAAACCTTCTTCTATCAGTTGATCTTTAGTATAGAGCAGTCTCTCTTCACGCTCGGGGTGGGATGGACTGATACACCAGTCAAATGCCGGGAAAAGAACCAGACCTGTTTTGCGCAAAGCATTGGGCATATATGTTTTCATTGCTTACTCCTCCATTCCTGCAAGACCAGGTCTGATCTGTGCCTTGAGAGTGATAATCTTTCCAGTAGTTGCAAATCCCCGTACAGTATTCATCTCCAACCGTTCGATAAAATCGATCTCTGGTACACTGCGCTGTCCCATTGCTGCAGCCATGCTCATTACGGCATCAACAAGCCGCGTTTCAGCTTCAAGCATATCGAAACTTCGAGCTGTATTTTCCATGCAGGAAATTTCCGGTATGGTCAGTCTTCTTGCAGCAGTATCGCCATAGAGGCTTGCCTGAACAGTAAGTCTTGCCCTGGCTGAACCTATTGCATTGGCAACTTCATAGTCATGTGGGACAATACAGTCCATCTTAAATCTATCGCTGAGAAATCGCTGTAGTGCTTTAGCCGGCCCCCCAATAGTTATGAGTTGGTGTGGATGAATTTTCTCTCTTTCCAGAAACGCTGAAACGGTGTAAACCGGCCGACAGAAAACCTCTTCGAGCATAGCATCTGCTGCCGAATACACTTCATCTGCAAAACGACTCAGCAAAACTGCAGCTGTTTTTTCCGGTGGCTGATTCGGGTCGAGCATCTTCATGGCTTCTTCAGCCTGTGTCATCGAGCCCGCATCAATTTCACCAAGAACTACCATGGCATCGGTTGGGGTTGGGGTATCACCACCGAATGCCATTGGTGGACCCTTCTTTTCAGGGCCTATGGAAAACTCCCCATCCTGCATACAAACCTGGCTGTCACCTCCCAATCCGACACTCCTGGTCAGCAGTGCACGTATTAATGTTGGCCGACCTGCTACTGTTGCGCCATAGGGTTCAAGCAGCGGAACACCATCGGCATAGATGCCAATATCTGTAGTTGTTCCACCTATATCAAGCAGCAGAGTATCAGCTATGTTGTCAACCAGGGCAAGTGCGCCCATGACACTTGCCGATGGACCTGAATGGATTGATTGGCATGGCATTTCACAGCCGGTATCAAATGGGATGGTTCCGCCATCAGCTTTAAGGATATAACATGGACAACTAATTCCCAAGCGTGCAAAACCATTTTCCATAGCTTCCTTGAATTGATGAAACTTGGATTTCAAACCACTGTTGAGCCAGGTTGTATAAACCCTCCTGGGAAAGTTAGGCATTCCTGAGATCCGATGACCTAAGCTGAAATGCTGAAATGAATCGCCAAGTCTATCTTTAACCCACAACTCATGCTCATTGTTTCTGTGCGAGAACTTGGTAACCACCCCTATGGAATGTACATCCTTCTCCCTTAGCTCTCGGCCAGCAGCTTCAACCTCAGAGATGCTTGCACCTCGAACGATCTGGCCACGGTGATCTACAGCACCGCTCAAAAAATAAAGATTATCACCGCATTTGAGAAAGTCCGGGTTCGTACCGGGACCAGCCTGAACCAACATGCCGACTTCATCGAGATCATTGTTGACCAGGGCATTGGTACACAGAGTAGTGCTCAGATGGATACGTTTGAGTAACGAACGATTTTGTGGCAATAAAGATTCCAGCAGGGTGATGATGGATTCATCTAGGTGGTACTGATCGACACTGACTTTATTTTTCGCAGCAATTTTGCCATTTTCCAATAACACCCCATCGGCATGGGTTCCGCCGACATCAATTCCGATAATCATATTCTCACCATGATACATTTTACAGCCAAGAGAACCACCTTCAATGATAACGATATGAAGGCGTTTGCTGTTCCGATCCGAAACCTTGTCGTACTCCAGTTCCGATAGTATTCAATATGGAAATAAAAACAATAAAGATTTCTAGGTGACTATAACGAATCTTGCCCGGACATTTTACGAATTATTCAATGATTATAAAAAATTGTTCGAAAACAGATAAATGCAGACTCTAAAGAATACTATTAGGTGCCCTACGCCGAGATTGAGAAATGGGCTGTATTTCCGTTTTCAGGAAGAATCTAGTCCGGATATTTCACGATTCTGAAAGGTTTATGGCTAAGGCATCGAGGGTGAAGCTGTAGTTTTCTACTGCGAACCCTCGCTAACGAAGGCCATAGGCCTTTCAGGCTCGCCCGAAGGGTGAATAATGCTGGTAATCGTGGACAGCACACTTTGTATTGCCAGAGATTGCCCGTGTAATACTCGTAATGTCTCGAAATAAAATGTTTTAATCTGTGATCATTAAATTGTTCATGAAATATCCGGGCTAGTTATTTGATGCTTTGTCCTTTGCTGCCTGTCTTTGCTCTCTTAAGGTCTTTTTACGTTCTCGGTGCAATTTTAGAAACCAGAGAAAACGTGCCAGTAGAGCATAGGATAATACTCCGAAAAGGGTTGCCACTAGCATACTACCCCACAGGAGTGGTATGAGCATATCCTGCCCGGTAGCTGCAATGGCTTTAAGTTGGGCTCCAACCTCCCAAACATTTAACTTGGCCATCTCTTCAGCAATTTTAATAAAATGGCGATAAACCTCGCCAACTGAGGGACCATCAAAGAAAAAAGATCCCACCCAATAGTTAAAAGTGAAAATGGGAGGTACTGTCACTGGATTGGTAATCATTACGGAGATTAGAGCAGCAGGTCTGCTTACTTTGAAAAAGGTTGCCAGAAAAACGGCCAAAATTATTTGTACACCTATCGTGGGAGTTAAGGCAAGAAAGATTCCCAGGCTGAAACCACCGGCAATTGCCTGCGGTGAACCTCTAAATCCTTTGATTAAGCGGAGGATTGGACGGAGTCGCAGAAGAATCCATTTTAATGAACGCTTTGCTCTTTCCTTTGGCATACCATTTACCTGCTTTCTATGGTAACCGGTGAAATGAAGCCCGGAGGTTTAACCGCAAGAACCGATGAATTTATCTGGTTGAGAACAGCTTCTGATGTATTACCGACCAGAAAACCAACAAGATCGGTTCTGGCAACAGTACCCATAACCACCAGGTCAATTTCTTCGCGTGTTACTGTATCTATTATGACATCCTCGGCGTCACCTTCAAGAAAATGGAAGGTATGGCGTATGTGCTCCATATTTTGGCTCCGAAGGTAGTGCATGAATC
This sequence comes from uncultured Desulfocapsaceae bacterium, assembly GCA_964637245.1. Taxonomy (GTDB): domain Bacteria; phylum Desulfobacterota; class Desulfobulbia; order Desulfobulbales; family Desulfocapsaceae; genus Desulfopila_A. Next base: position 2,311 of record CAZWVC010000026.1, on the reverse strand, counting down.
TTTTACGAAGTGCCTGCTGGGCTGTTTCAATATTCTTTTTTTGTTCCTCTGCCCAGATTGAGGTATCCTCCTCGTAGTGTTTTGATAGCTTTTTGGCGAATTTTTCGCCTTCAAAGACAACCCAGGCATTAACGATATGGATTTCACCTAACTCTCGATAAGCCAGGGAAGATGCAATCTCCAAAATCTGCTGGTTCAATCTGTTCAGCTCCTTTTCATCATCGAGGGCTTCTAGCTCAACAGCAGCGAGTATCTTTTTTGTATGCACGTGATCATCAGGCTTCACAATCCACACCGGACAGGGACACTTCCGTAGTAAGCGAAGATCGGTGGAGTCAAACAACATTGAGCTAATTCTTTTTTCCTTCTCCACTGCTTTGACAACAAGATCACAACCATTACTCAGCACATAACGAATAATTTCGACAAACGGTTTCCCTGAAAGTACCTTAACATCAATATTCAGATTAACCGACGCTTCAGCTATAAGCCTTTCTAGTTCATCTTGTCGCTCTTCTGCCAGTCGCTTTTGGAGGGATTCTATTTTGTCAGAAAATGAATGTAATCCTCTGCCAAAGGCAGACGTGGAAATCACATCAATTACGGTAAGTTTAGCATTATTCGATTCTGCCAATTTGATGGCACGTTGGGTAGCCGGACCAGAAAGATGCGACTCCCCTACAACAAGCAATATATTCTTAAAACGTTGCATAGTTATGTATTCATTAAATAAAATCTGTTTTGAAAGGCTCAGAGCTAGATTGATTATATGTACTATACTCCACCAAAGCAATTACCTCTTACGGTAAAAGAGATTATGTTTTCTTATGATAAGGATAAAGATCTTCTGACGAAATGATGAATTCATACTGGATAAAAAGAATTCGGGTATTTTGTTAAGTCTTCATTTGCGAAAAAAAGTGGGAAAATTCTAATTACTGATACAACGAGACAGGCAATACCCCTCGAAGTACTATGCTTAATCCACTCTCTAAGTGAGAAAGCTTTGGTAAAAAATCTGAGTAGGGAAATGTGACAAAATTGCCCAATGTCTCCGCACCTTTTCTGGTAATTATCGTGCGCTCATCTTTTGGCTGGAGCAGAGAAAGCCAGACTGAGCCAACCGAAAATAAATAGAATTCCACCGGCAGGGGTCACATAACCAGCGTCCACAGAACTAATAGCCATAAAATAGAGACTGCCGGAAAATAGTACTATTCCACCAATAAAACAAAAGCCAGCCACCAGTGCCAGCTTAGCCATCTTCTTATGTGTGGCCAGCAACATCGAAGTGCACAACAAAGCCAGAGAATGATACATCTGATAGCGCGACCCCTTATCAATCCACAATGACTGGACCTCATCAAATACCTGAGAATGCGCACCCCAGGAACCCATAACCACAGACATACCTGCGAGTAATGCTCCAACAAGAAAAAATATACGTGACATTAATACCTCCATATTTCATTATTATGCATCACTGCAAAACGAGGACTTGACTGATCCTCTGTGCTCATATTGGGTTGGATATTAAGGAGTGTCAACCACCTTTTTCATCCCGCTGACATTTATTTCCTCCTCAATTGGCTACATAATTCCAGTTTACAAAGTAGTTGTTTTTTAATATCAAATTAATCTAGATGCAGATAGGATTGAATAATTGTAAAACTGATTGCATCTTTTATCTCAACAACTGAAGTTAACCACCCACCTCAAAGGAGGATACCATGGTAAAAGCATTTCAGGATTATTACCCTGAATCTTATAGTCACTGCTACGGCTGCGGTCCGAACAATGAAAATGGTCTGCAGATAAAAAGCTATTGGGATGGAGAGACTTCTGTTGCTATTTTTCATCCGAAAGAGTACCACCTGGCTTTTCCCGGCTATGTTTATGGTGGGCTTATCGCCTCTCTAATTGATTGCCACTCGACAGGTACAGCGGCAGCAGCAGCATATCGCCAAGAAAATCGCGAGATGGGCTCATCTCCTGCCTTTCGCTTTGTGACGGCTTCACTTCACGTAGACTACAAGTTACCAACTCCCCTTGGTCCCGCTCTGCACTTACGTTCAAAGATTGTAGAGATTAAAGGAAAAAAGATAATAGTTGAAACAAATTTAATAGTGGAAGAGAAGGTAACCGCAAAAGGCAAAGTTGTTGCAGTACAAATCCCTGAGCATCTAGTCCCTGGATAAACCTACATACCAAAAAAACATTCGGGTCTAATAGGCTCCATGTAAAAACGTGCAACACGTTCTCCTCGCACAAAGGAAGGGGTTTCGAAAAATCTACAAGATAGGTGAGGTCC
>CAZWVC010000025.1:0-24011 GCA_964637245.1 uncultured Desulfocapsaceae bacterium | reverse complement strand
ATTGCCGCGGTTTACAAATAACCAAGTCACCATTGAGTATGCCGGCATTGCGCATCGAATCACCTTGAATGCGTAAGCAGAAAAGATTGTCGCCACGAAAACGGTTGCCGTCGACCATAATACTGCCACCCCATTCTTGCTGAGCATACATGGGCAGACCGGCAGTTATTTGCCCAACAATGGGCAGCTCACGACCAGGGTGTTTGGGGTGTTCCTCATTTTTTTCTGCTCTCAACTGTATTGTCCGGCTGTAGTGACCGGTACGTTCTACCAACCCTCTCTTCTCAAGCTGCTGAATCATCTGGGCCACGGCAGTATGGCTTACCCCCATATCATGGGCCGCCTGCCGCAAACTTGGTGCCCTCCCATCAACCGCTATTTTCTCCTTGAGGTAAGAAAAAAAATACTCCTGCTTTTCTGTCAGTTCCATAACACTTTCCCTTTATGTATATTAACATAACTCTATTATATCAACTTATTCTTTAATGTCAATTTACATTAAACCATATAAAGCAACTATAAAACTGGACAGTATATTCCAGAGGTATGCTACAAATCGGGAAGAGATCCAACCTTTGGACCGCATATTTAACCAAGCAGAATTGCCCGTCAATGTATTGGGCCAGGAAAATGAAAAACCAGCTCCATCAAATATACAGATGGATAACTTTCAACCACCTGAAAAGGTTACTATAGTCTATCTTCGGATCAGGCTGAGTTTTTGAGTGAAAAGAAAGAAGTTAGGTTGTGAGAGCTTTGGTATCTTCCAGGAGGATTTCCAGTTCGGCAAGATCAAGTTCCCGAAGGTTGAGCAACTGGGCTTCTTCTGAAGATGCAACGACCAGATCAGGAGATTTCTGCAAACCGATACCAATCTTGTTGCATACCATATTGGCGACCCGGACAAGCACAAGAAGAAGATTTTTTGAATCGAACTCTACCAGGTTATGATCTCTGGCAATATCACAATATTTATCAGGTATATTCCAGGTCTTCATGAGATTATACCCCTGCCCGTTATGTAAAGTGATCATTGCCTCATTGAGCAGAGAACTGGTGGTACGAATATTTTTGTTTTTTCTCTTCATCTGCTCAATGACCATGAGGACGAAAAGTTTTCCAACATCATGAAAGAGCCCTGCGAAAAATGCTTCACTTTCAAATCCATCTAAATCGCTTCGCTTGGAAAGCCACTTTGCTCCGATGGCACAGCCCACCGAATGCTGCCAGAGTCGCCGCATTATCTGACGATGCTCTTTGTCATTGCTGCGAAATTGATTCTTAGCAGAGGATAACAAAGATATTCTACCAACTTCACGCATTCCAAGTCTGACAATGGCCGATTGAATTGTGGTTACTTCCACCAAACCCTTGTAGAAGGCAGAATTCGCCATCTGCAGCACCTGAGAGGAGAGTGATTGATCACCGGAAATAGTATTGATCAGCACCTTCATTTCAGGCTCCTTCTTCACCAGCTCCTGCTGGACCCGCATTGCCGCAGAACTGAAGACAGGTAACACAACATTGCCTTCATCAATGAATTTCTGGATTAAATCGACAAAAGATACTTTCTTTTCCATATTACTCTCCAGAAAGACGACGAATTTCCGCTAAGGGGCGAGGCGCACTCAGCTTTGGTAGGCACCGCAGCAGCTCATCAACACTGGTAATACCATTTGCAGCTTTGACCAGTCCATCTTCCAGCAGGGTTACCAGACCGGAATGTTCAATACTTATCTGACGAATTTCATAACTGGTTCGCTGTCCCAGGATAGCATCTCTGACTAACCCATCCAGAACAAGAAGCTCAAATACCCCTACCCTGCCCTTGTAACCGGTCTGTTTGCAGTCTGGACAACCTCTGCCTTTGAGGAAATTACCACCTTGTAAATCCGTCATAGTGCAACCCAAACGCTGTAACTGCTGTGGGGTGATGATTGATTCTTCAGCGCAGGATGAACAAACTCGCCGCAGTAATCGTTGGGCCATTACACTGACGACCGTCGAAGAAATAAGAAACGGGGCTATATCCATGTTAAGCAGACGGATGAGCCCACCAATGCTATCTTCGGTATGAAAGGTAGAAAGCACCTTATGCCCCGTCAAAGCTGACTGTACTGCCATTTCCGCAGATGACCGGTCGCGAATTTCACCAATTACGATAACATCGGGATCCTGACGCACTATGTGACGCAGAGTCTCATCAAAGGTAAGATTAATCTGGGGATCAATGGAGCATTGAGCGATACCATCCATCACATACTCGACTGGCTCTTCTGCCGTAATAATACTAATTTGGGGATTTTTTATATGATTTATACAGCTGTAAACCGTTGAAGTCTTCCCCGAACCGGTTGGCCCGGTAACGAGCAGAACACCACTTGGCTGATATACCGCATCTTCCAAAAAACGGTTAAGCATCCTGGATGACATACCGATGGAGTGGATGTCCATCAACTCTTTCTTCTGTTTGAGCAGGCGAAGAACAACCTTTTCCCCATGAATGGTAACATAAAAGGATACTCTGATATCAACCTTACCCTCCTCATAATCGAACAGAATCCTGCCACCTTGATGTCTGCGTTTTTCCGCAATATCAGCTTCGCACAGAATCTTAATGCGACTAATCAATGCGGGAATGATATCCTTGGGATAGTCCTTATAATGCAGGAGAACACCATCTTCGCGAAAACGTACCTGGAGGCGATCCGCCAAAGGTTCGACATGAATATCACTGGCTTCGGTACGCAAAGCATCAATCACTATGCTGTTGACAATACCGACTACTGTTTTAGTATCAACATCTATTTTTTTTCCAGATTGCAGATTAACAAGAAGATTGAGCGTTTCGGTAAGCGCAGTCTTACTGGCAATTGCCACTTGCACATGCGGGCCAAGGCACTTCTTGGCCATATTTATATTCATATCATCCAGCGGATCGCTAAAAGCAACCAGAACTGAATTATCGTCTGTCTGAATTGGCACAAACTCATGCTGCAGGGCTATCTTAATTGGGATCTTTTTAAATCTGTTCTTGTTAACCACAGAAAGGTTGACCTCAACCAGCGGATAACCCAACTGCATCGACAAAATTCTGTTAAATAAATTTTCATCAATGAAATTGTATTTAATAAGAACCTCACCAAGTTTGAGATCCTTCTCCTTCTCCTTTTTAATATTAAACGCTGCTTGAAGGTCAGGCTCCGCGAGATGCCCCAATTCCACTAAGAGTTCACCTATTCGTAATGATGAGGATGCACCGATCATCACCTTGCGAACCATCTCATCGTTTACATATTCCAGATCCTTGAGAACGTTGAGCAGGGGAACGGTGGTGGCTAGTTTACTATGGATACGCACAGCATAGTCAACCTGCTTCTTGGTAATTGCTTTAGATTTAAGGAGAAGAGTTACTACCTCCCCATAACCGCTCTTTTTTTCATCCATTATTTGTCTCTACTACAATTGAATTCCCAAGATACATCTCAGTTCCTGTAAAGTCTTAGTTTTCTATTTCTTTTATTCAAAAAGAGTACCGCAAACTTGTCTGAATGTCAAAATACACAACCCGATTATCTTAATAATTTCCGCCTGTTTCCAAAGATCATTTAGAAAGAAGTCACCTCGTAATTTCTAGTAAAAAGGAATTCACCAGCCTTCGCGAAAACACTCCCACACCCACCGCTTGCGTTTTTGCCAAGAAATATCAATGTGTTAGAGTAGTGCAAAGAAAGAAACAACGATACCTGCTGAGCATCTGCTACACCAGCAGTAATCTAGGGGGAGGAGACATTTTCCCCTTCCCCCTATAAGTGTTACCAGTTTTCCGCTAAGAGCTCGAAATAGCCGGTGGGTTTAACACAGGCGGGACATTTCTCCGGAGCTTCAAGCCCCATATGAATATAACCACAGCTTAGACAGCGCCAGGTCATCTCTTCGGCTCGCTTAAAGGTTTGATCATTGACAATATTGGCAGCAAGCTTCCGGTATAGTCTTTCATGCTGTTTTTCCGCTACGCTTATAGCATCAAATGTATCTGCAGCTCTGACAAAACCCTCCTCTAGGGCTTCATCTGCAAATTGGCGGTACATGGTGGTATGAACGTAATGCTCAAGCTCAGCAGCTGAGAGCAGATTAGCATGGGTATCCTTGGTGACGCCGGCAGGAAAACTCCAGTTTACTTCAAGCTCTCCACCATTAAAAAACTTGAAAAATCGATGAGCATGCTCATATTCCTGTTCAGCCGTTTCATCAAAAATCCTGGCTATTTGAATATAGCCGTCCTCTTCTGCTCGTCTGGCAAAGAAATTATAGCGCGTTCTCGCCTGGGCCTCGGCAGCAAAAGAAGTGAGGATATTTTTGGCAGTTCTGCTTTCTCGAAATGATGGCATAATCAATCCTGAAACTAATCTTCAATTATGATTGCATCAGCGCCGCACTCGGCCGCTGCTCGACGGACAATGTCTTCATATTGGTCTGGAATCACATCATATTTGACAATTGACAGGAGCTGGTTTTCATCATATTCAAAAACTTCCTCACACAGCTTATTACAGTTTCTATCTCCCATACAGTTGCTGGTAATTGTAGCCTTCATTATCATCTCCTTTTTTGATGGTCATAATACAAAGAGGATTCTGTTAAACCCTCATAGCAAAGATCTTCAGCCTCTAGACAAACAGCGTATCTACAGATACCAAGTCGGTTAGCAGCAATCCAATATCTGCCACCGCAGTATATTTATATTTAAAGGAGATTACAACAATTTCTCTATACCAAATGATTATATTGTAAAGTCAATCCAGATAGGGTATTCGGTGGTTGGTGAGAGGCAGCAGATCGAGCTTTTTCTGCAACAGCTGCATTTCATGGGTAGAGAGTAAACCGGTTTTTAATCGGGTTATCTGACATGAAACCAGCACGTCCATAAATCATCTAAATCTCAAACAGACGTATTGAGGGTATCCCATGAACATCACATTACCCGTTCAGAATGGTAATCCATACCAACTTGAACCAACTAAGATTATTGCTTTAGGTTTAAATTATTTGGAGCATATAAAAGAAAGTCAGTCTGTTGATGTAAGCAAGTTTACCGATGAGATCCCCACAGAACCTGTTCTTTTTCCGAAGACCCCAAATGTACTGATTGGGCCTGAAGATCCTGTGATTTTGCCTGCATTCGTTGAAGAGTATGGTTTTGCAAACTGCCGAACTGATCATGAGGCTGAACTTGCCATCATCATGAAAAACAAAGTGAAGAACATTGATCCAGATGAAGCCATGCAGCAAATCCTGGGTTTTACCTGTTTTAATGACATCAGTCAGAGAAACCTGCAGAAAAACGACAAATCAGGCTGGTATAGGGGGAAATCGCTTGATACATTTGGTCCAATTGGCCCAATTATTGTGCCACCAGAATTGATAGGTGATCCGCAAAATCTTGAAATTCAGTGCAGGTTAAATGGTGAGGTTGTGCAGCAATCCAACACCAGGCATATGATTTTTCCAATTCCTGGTATCATCTCATTTATCTCGAAAAATTTCACCATTGAGCCGGGTGACATCATAATCACAGGAACTCCAAGTGGAGTTGGTCCGCTCAAGCATGGCGATGTTGTCGAGGTTGAAATTGAGAATATCGGAACGCTACGCAATCCAGTAGTTGCAGAAAGCAAGTAACAACTATAATTTTGTTCTTGACAAATATCACTCACAATAATACTTGTATGTACAACAAATTTTAGTGCGGGTATGGACACAAAAGATACACAAGCCAATTTACTTGAATGCTGTCTGTTTTTCACCGCGAACTCGCTTGCCAGGGTAATTACCAGAATGGGTGAAGAGGAGTTTGCGACCATGGGAATGTCCCCGTCCTATGCTTTTGTGTTGAGTATTGTCATCGATACCCCCGGAGTGCCGCAAAAAGAATTGGCAGCGAAGCTCCATATGGCACCTTCCACAGTGTCAAGATTTGTTGATACTTTGGTAGCTAAAGGATTCATAACCAAAGATCCAGAAGGCAGGAATACCTTTATCTACCCGACCGATTCCGGCCAAGCGCTGAAACCAGATATTGAAAGGGCTTGGTTCAGCCTCTATGAGAGATACAGCAAAATTCTCGGCAAAGAACAGGGAGAGAGATTAACTGAGCTGACTAACATTGCCAGCAAGGAGTTACAGAAGGAATAGACGCATTCATTACTATAGTTGTATGTACAACCATCAATCGTTGGTTCTAGCCCGAATATTTCACGTGTCTGCTGGTTTCATAATAGAGGCATCAAGGTTACCGCTGTAGTAATTTACCGCAAGCCCTTGATAACGAAGAGTATGGAATCAGCAGGCACGCTCGAAGAGTGAAAATCGAATGAATTCTTCAGGGTACAAAGTGTTACCAGAAAAAAGCCGACAATACAGCACATAGTTAATTGATATGAATAACATATTTACGCATTTCTGCTGATTTTCATGAAATGTTCGGGCTAGGAGATGTCATGAAAATCATCGTAATCGCTGCCACTGGTACAATCGGTTCTGCAATAGTAGCAAAACTTGCAGCTGATCATGAAATCATCCGAGTTGGCAACAGTCGTGGTGATTTCAATGTTGATTTACAGTCTACCGAGTCAGTCGAAAAGTTATTCAATGATATCGGCAGTTTTGACAGTCTTGTCTCGGCGGCAGGGTTAGCTAAGTTTGGCAATCTCAACGACCTCAGCCTGGAAGACTTTCACTATGGGCTTGAGCATAAACCCCTTGGCCAGGTAAAGCTCGTTTTGCTCGGCAGAAAACACATCAACCAGGATGGCTCATTCACCCTTACAAGCGGCCAATTAAGTGATTATCCAATGGTTGGAAGTTCCTCGATCAGTATGATAAATGCAGGTCTTAACGGGTTTTCCAAGGCTGCAGCCCTGGAAATGGCAGATGGCATTCACCTAAGTGTTGTCAGTCCAGGCTGGGTGAAAGAAACCATGGAGGCTATGGGGATGGATAACTCGCCAGGCACTCCAGCAGCACAATTGGCGAAGCTCTATTTAGAGAGCATCCTTGGAAATCGAAACGGAGAAATACTTGATATATCGCTTATCCAATGAATCTAATCTAAACCAGCATAATATTAAACACTTCACCAGGGTTAATACCCATGAAAAAAGTTGCATTTGACCCCAAGCTATATGCCCTACCAACCACTCAGTTAATCCTTGGTACACAAAACCAGGATAAACCTAACTTTATGGCGTTGGCCTGGGCTACACGGATTAACTTCAAACCACCGCTGATTGCCATTGCTGTAAATAAGAATCACATGAGTCATAAAGCAGTAGTTGAAACCGAACATTTCAGCCTCCGTATGCCGCCAACTGAAATGATTGCCGTAACTGATTATGTTGGTCTGGTTTCTGCGAGAAAAACGGAAAATCCCATCATTTTAAGCTATTTTATGGTGAACTGAAAGGGGCACCGCTCATTGAAGAATGTCCTCTGTGCCTCAAGCTGACGCTCATTGAAACTCTATATCTGCCAACCAACACGATTTTTGTTGGCGAAATCAAAGGGACATGGTGTGATGAGAAATGCCTTGTTGATGGTATCCCGGATGTAGATGCCATAAAACCTTTCATGCTTACCATGCCGGACAACCGGTATTGGGAGCTGGGTCAATCCGTTGGCAAAGCTTGGAGTGACGGCAAAATACTGAAATAGTCTAGTTTTTATACACCAATATCACAGGAGTTTTTCATGAATGTTTTCATCGTATATTATCATCCGGAACCGCGAAGTTTTAATGGAGCAATGTTTAAAAAAGCTATCACCGTTCTGGAAGAAGAGGGTCATGAAGTAAAGGTTTCAGATTTGCATGAGCAGAATTTTAACCCTACCTCAGGACGCCATAATTTCAAAAGCAGGAGCAATGCTGACTATTATAAACAGCAACTAGAAGAGATCCACGCTTCTGAAACTTCAGGTTTTGCTGCTGAAATAGAAGACGAAATAATGAAAATCGAGTGGTGTGATTTGATGATCTGGCAATTCCCTCTCTGGTGGTTTGGTCTTCCGGCGCCGCTAAAAGGCTGGGTTGATAGGGTTTTTGTCATGGGCAGAACCTATGGGAATGGCAGATTCTACGAGAACGGTGTTTTCAATGGTAAAACAGCAATGCTCTCACTCACCACCGGGGGACCAGCAGAAGCGTATCTGTCCGATGGCTTCAATGGCGATATCCATGCAATACTCCGTCCAATCCAGCGAGGTATGCTTGAGTTCGTAGGGTTTCAGATGCTCTCCCCCCACATTGTTTATGGACCGGCCCATATCCCCGAGGAAGACAGAACCTATCTTCTTCGTCAATATGGCGAGCGAATTAAAAAATTATACCAGGAAAAACCAGTTAACATAGGAAAATATTAATTTAAATAGCCATACGGAGAAATTACAATGACTGATGAAACTCCTGCCATTACAGATGCTGATGTTCAATTTGAAGTTGATAAGGAGACCTGTGTAAAATGCGGACTTTGCGCCAAAGATTGCCCATTCGGTATTATTAAAGCAGAACCTGATGATTTTCCTAAGCTAATCGATGAAGACACCTGTATCCGCTGTCAGCACTGTTTTGCCGTTTGCCCCACAGCATCTCTCTCTGTTTTGGGAAAAAATCCTGCAAATGCCGGGAAGTTAAGAAAAAATTTGCCTGTCAAAGAGCAGCTCATTACCCTGATCAAAGGCCGCAGATCAGTGCGTCAATATAAGGATGAAAACCTGCCCATTGAACTAATTCAGGAAATGCTCGAGACAATCTGGCATGCACCAACCGGTCATAACTCTCAACAAAATTTGCTCACTGTCATTGATGATAAAGATGTTGTTGGAAACATGCGTGATGAAGTCTATGAAAAAATAAAAGATGCCCTGCATAAAGATAGCCTCAAGGATCACCCTGCGGGTGAATATTTTTCCATGGCCGTGCAGATGCGTGAAGAACTGGGTGTTGATATTATTTTTCGTGGAGCTCCCCATGTTCTGCTAATATCATCGCCGGAAAATGGGGCAAGCCCAATACAAGATACCAATATCGCTCTGGTCACCTTTGATCTGCTTGCCCCGACCATGGAAGTAGGGACCCTCTGGAATGGCTTTTTAAAATGGGTTCTCGGGCTTTTCCCGGATCTTAAGACAAAGCTTGGAATCCCAGAGGATCATCATATCGGATATTCCATGGTATTTGGGAAACCAGCCGTGAAATATCAGCGAACCGTGGAACGTGGTCCTGCTCGAATAAATACTGTCTCTCACTGGTAAATGTAAAGCAGATTAATAATGAATAATGTTTAGAAAATAAAATAACTGATTTAGGCAAGGTGCATTAAAATTAAGCAGCCTGAGTGAACCTTATATGTCTTGCTTAATTTAATGTATAAGTGCAACCTTCGTTTTTAGTTGAGGATTCAAGCAATTTCTCAAGACTAATTCATCCCTAATTACTGCAAACCCATGGAATGCCATGGGTTTGCGCCAACTCATCTCATAGTTCCAATGAGTTACTTATTGCCAATATTTTTGCACGTACCTTCGTTCAATTAATTTTATTGAGTTCTCATCAATCTGATTATCCTCTAAATAAAATTGGATAAGATCATTTTTATACGTGATTTTTCGTGCACTTGTAAAATTAAATGTTCGACTTTTGTCTCTTGAAACGACAACATAGGTGTAATTTCCTGTTGCCGGATCTAGCTCTCGATCAGTCATTACGCCAAGAGTTGCACCTGGATCAACCTTCACAGCACCTTGAACCCCAAGGCTTCCGCCTGTCCCCAATCCACCGGCAACATTTTGAGCTCGATATGATCTGAGGGCACTAATCAGGTTATTCATGGAGTCGGTAAATGCTGCAACAAGAACCTTACCTTGCGGAGTCTTTGTATATGCCCCTGCTGCTCCTCCTGCAGAGCCCCCTAGCAAGCCCCCAAATAATTTATAATCTGTACTTCTTGCACTGCCTTCTGCTGCTGCCAGTTGAACACCAGATCTGTTTTCGATCATGGTTAGTACAGTACTCGCGTCAGAAGTCTGGATGCCACCAGCTAATGCACCTGCGACAGAACCAAACAATGCGCCTACTATTGCACCCGCACCACCTGTATCTGAAGAGCTGAAGGTGATTGACGGGCTGACCGTATAATCAGCTGCGACCATTTGTCCTTTTCCAAAATTAGAACCGCTTCGCATCTCACCAGATTGCATAAGTTCACGTTCACGCATCATCTGGTTCATTGCTTTACCTCTTTCTAAGACCACAAAACAACCAGATTGTTGTGCCAGTAATCGGATTACCGGGACTGTTGAGGGTAAGCGGTAATCATTTGTTAATTGATAGAACCATGGTTCCGTTTGTTCTTCATATATCGCCATTGTACCCAGAGGTGCAGTACATTTTTCCAAACTTACCACTGCATTTTGAGAATTATCTCCTGCAGCACTGCCAGTGGCAACTGTCTTTGCTTGCTGATTACCAACAGACATTGATGATGGAATACATCCAGCAATTACCAATTGAGAAAAAAACAAAACTAAAATGAAAATAAAACTTCTTTTTGACATAGCTCCCCCTCTGCTGCTTAAGTCTTGCAGTTAATGATAATCAAAACAATAAGACTTTAAGTCCCTATCCTTCTGCCTATTTAGACGATACTGATAAGTAAGTTAAAATTGCTTTATGACATAAGCCTAACCTGTGTTCAGCGTTTTGGTCAATAACTTTTTACTCATTAAGTTATAATGTTCTAAACCTCTAAAATCAGTACGAGTGATTTTAACTGAGAAGATTTTCACTACGATAAATCCTCATGTAGATTTTACAGCCTTGGATTGCCTTTCCTCCTTCTACTCATTGCATGAGCCACTTTTTTAATATCATTGGTAGCCCACATGCCGATGTGACTTATCATCGCGTATTCGATAAAAAATGAGCTAAACATGCTGACTAAAAGTCTGGCTGCAGATCTTCTATCTTCCGGAGTTACCGTAAACGCAACATGTCCCGGCTGGGTGCGTACTGATATGAGTGATAAAATACTCCCCGTTCACCACAGCGAGGAGCAGAAACTGTGATTTGGCTGGCAACCTAAAAGGATAGCGGGCTTACTGTCATTTTCTTTAGAGATCAGAAAACCAATCGCCTAGTAAAAGGAGGCGCCTCAATTCCCTTTGATTTCTAAAGGATTAGGACATAAATTGTTTTTTTGCAATTTCCCCCGCGTGATTCGATTAGTCAATAATTCTGTGGTCCTCGGTTAGGCCATTCTACCTAACTCTCAATTCCCTTGATTCTGTTGTGAAAGATTTACGGGTTTTTTCTTTGATTTTGCCCAATCCTTGATATAGAGTCAAACTTAGAGATTTATATATATCAAAATTTGCGTGTGCTCAACAACGCAATCTTTTGGTAACAGCTTATTTAAGGATTACCTTTCCCCACTATCTATTTTATTACCCTCTATGAAGCATAATACCTTTCACCTACTCAGTGTAATTCAGGCAACCAGCATTGTGATTCTGCTAATCTCTTTGACAGGATGTATAGCAACCAAAGATAATGTAAAATCCACTCCGTTAGTCAAACAGACAATTGAAATTGAAGATCTAGTCAGTAAACTGCATGAAAAAAACTTGAAACTGGAAAAACAAAATGAAGATTTGAAAGCAACCATTGACGAACAGAAACAATTGACAGCCCAGCTGCAGCTAAGTCTTTTGGAAAAACATGCAGAACTTAACAAGCTGATGGTTAAAAATGAACGTTTGGTATCTGAGTTTGTCCGCAATAAAACCAAGCTACGCAATAGAGGAAACAAGGTTGAGACAGTCAGGTTACTTGCCGAGGTTACAGCTATCATCGATACTGCGAAAAGCAATAATAATTCAGGCAAATGGGATGATTCTATAAAGTTAGCTGAGCAGTATCTCTCCGAGAGTCAGGCTGAACTGGATATCGACAATTTTGATGGCTCAGCTTATCTTGCCAGCCAGGCATTGGATATAATTCAATCCACTCAGCTTGATAAAAGTGAAATTGAAGATGCCAAAACAGATACCGAAGTGGTGTTCTTTGCCCACCTCCCCATGACGGTGATAGAGAACAGCAACATCAGGGCAACACCTTCAATCAAAGCAAAAATCATCTCTGTTAAAAAAGCGAACACTGCTGTAACAGCCACCGGTTATAGTGGTCTCTGGGTGAAGGTTAAAATTAAAGAAGGCATGCACGGCTGGATTCACTACTCACTTCTCAGCAGCGCGCGGCAATGAAATGACTTTGCCTTTGCGGTTCAAGGCTGCAGAGCTCTCTGCAAGGTAGACAACTTTGTCTCTACCTTCATCTTTTGCCTGATAGAGTGCCTTGTCAGCTCGGTTCACGAGACTATTTTCGTTATTATCCTTTGCAGAAACCTTAGCGACACCAACACTGACTGTTATGTTTAACGCATAATCCGGGCCGGTAAAAGAATGTTTTTTAACAGCCATTCTGATGCGGTCAGCTACATGAAGAGCATCTTCTTCACTGGATTCAGCTACAATCACCAGGAATTCCTCACCTCCATAACGCCCTGCTGAGTCAACATTTCTTAAAGTTTGCAGGAAAATTCCACCTATTTCACTGAGCACTAGATCGCCAACTAGATGTCCATAGGTATCATTTACATTTTTAAAATGATCGATATCGATCATCAATATCGCAAACTCTGTACCGTAACGATGATAATAGTCAAATTGTTTCAGCAATACTTTCATAATCTGCTTGCGATTGGCTAAGGAGGTAAGTGCATCGGTTGTAGCGAGTTGCTCAAGTTTTGCCTGGCTCTGATTCAGCTCCTCCACCATTTCATTAAAAACTTTTGTGGCAAAACCCAGCTCATCATTTTTTTGGACCGGCAACTGGATATCGAGATCGCCATCGGCAACCTGTTGTGCTCCATCGGTGAGAGCCTTTAGAGGGGTGATAATTTGTCTGGCAAAAAGGTAGGCTGCCAGACCAATCCATATACCCAGAAAACAGGCAATAAGAATATTGCGATTGCGTGTCTGGGTCACCCGGGCAAAGACATCCCCATAATTTTCTGCGACAATAAGACCCCATTGAAGTTGGGAGACTGGTGAGAGAACTCCGACTACCTTAACACCCTGGTAATTATCAAATTCTTCCAGGCTCAATAGTCCGTTGAAGAGTTTTAATACATGTTGGGGTGATCTTCCAGTTACATTACTCTGATCACCTGTCTGACCTGTGGAGAGAAAGTGGGTACCGTCTTGCAAACGCAATAAAGTACCATAAACTTCAGTTTCCCATTTTATACTTATTAATGCTGACTGAAGTATTTCCATAATGCCATTAAGCTTCACTTCGATCGCCAGTATCCCGATATGCTTATCGTACTGGTCGGAATATAACGGAGTCCCTATCAACATACGTGGTTCGCCGGATTCCTCGGTGAAGTACACTTGGCCCTTGAGATACTTATTCTCTTCAATCTGCTTATGCATATCCTCCGGCAAAGGCAATGTCGCATTCTTGTTTTCAGAGGTTGAGGTGGCGATAACCGAACCATTATTATCTGTGACAACTAAACGGGTGTAATCCTCAAACTGATTCATAACAGAAGTGAGATACGTTTCAATAACCCGAATGTAGGTTGAACCGGTAGCCTTATCCGCATCCCTTTCTAATGAACTGAGGTATCTGCTGTAATTATCATTAACAACAAAGGAATTGGAGAATACATAAAGATCATAATTACGTTCCTTAAACCATAGTGCAATTTCCCGTTCGATGAGATTGGAGGTATGACGCAACTTTTGCTCACTCTTTTCAATAACGCTGGCATGCATCATATTGTTGAGAAGCCATCCCATACCAAATGATGGGATGAGAGTTATGAGCAGCGCAAAAATGAGTATACGGTTGCGTACACTCATTATTCCATATTTTCTTTTCTTACCTTGCATACAGTCCTTAAATATTCCAGGCATTATCCATGCATTGCCTCAGCCTTTCACCACCCGACAATACGACCAAGCTCTCTTTGTCTGCCAGTGCAGCAAAAAAGCATCTTATTGAATTATATTTATTTTGAGGGTTAATAAAAGAACTTTCTCAAAAACATAATTACTGCCTTGCTGCGTGTGGCATAGAACAACAGGTCGATACTTAACCTCACTTCTCTGGAGTACCACTACTTTTGCTGTCCCTATTAACAAGCTGTTCCTCTGAAAACTTTTACCCTAAGACTACCTGTGCAGATGCCACTTCCCCAAAATTTGTCTGCTTGCTATTAATGACTCAGCATTGTAAAAATTGATATTGTTGCACAAATACTATTATCACTTAAGTACACCGCAGGTTTTACTTGAAAGAAAAAGCCCAGTCTACCGCATCAGTGACGCTTATCATGCGCATTTGGAAATGGATCATCCAAGATTTCTTCGGTATTTTCAAAGAGATGCGACTAAGCTACCTGCCTCCACTGATGGTCTATCTTGCTGCAGGGATCTCCGGTTTTACTGGCATCATCGAGAGTTTCTATGTCAAGCAGGAGCTCGGTTTATCAGCAGCATTTCTTGCATCCCTTGGTTTCTGGGCTGGGCTTCCCTGGGCACTTAAAATGCCTATTGGTCATCTGGTTGACCTGTTTTGGCGGCGCAAAGCACTATTCGTATATCTCGGTGCTACCCTGATGGCTCTCAGTTTGTTGATTATGATCGGTTTGACTGGCCATAAGGAACAAATGATAGCCATCATGAGAGCGGAAACCTGGTATATTCTCTCCACCCTTCTCGCCCCCATCGGATTTATCCTCCAGGATGTAGTTGCCGATGCCATGACCGTGGAAGCTGTACCCAATTATGATGACCAGGGAAATCCGATACCCGAAACTGAGCTGAAACGAATGCATATAACCATGCAGACGCTCGGCAGAATTGCAATTATCGGGGGTAGCGCCCTAGTTGCCGGATTGGGCGGTTGGCTGGCAATGAAACTCTCCTATTCAATAATGTATCAATTTTCACTATTAATTCCGGTTATTTCAGTTTTAGGAGTTACACTGGGCCAACTGAGCAACCTCCGTAGAAAGCAGAAGATGAAACAGCATGGCATGTCTGAAATGGATATCCGCAAAGCCCTGCATCAAAACCTTACCAATATTGCACCAAACTGGTACATTCTCGGCGGTAGTGCAGTGTTCATTGTTATTAGCATAACTCTTGGTTTATCAGTATTTTCTCTGAAAAAAGAGGCCATCTTTGTTGGCTCGCTTGCTATTGTCCTATATCTGATGCGCCAGGTTATGGCTGAGCTTGAGCCACAACGTCGCCGTGAAATAGTCGGCATTGCTGTAATAATTTTTGTTTTTCGAGCCATGCCCACTGCCGGAGCCGGCGCCAGCTGGTGGCAAATAGATGTTCTCGGCTTTGATGAAGCCTTTTTCGGTACACTGCGGCAGATAGCCTCCTTACTGGTAATTTTTGGATTATTCGCTCTGCGCGGTTGGATGACTCGCAGACCAATTCCCTATCTCATTGTTTTCCTCTCTGTCTATGGCACTATTATGATGCTGCCGTTCATCGGCATGTATCACGGCCTGCACCTCTGGACAGAAGAGCATTTCGGCTTTGGCGCTCGAACCATTGCCATTATAGACACCATGGCAGATTCGCCGCTTGGTCAGGTGGCCATGGTACCTATGCTTGCCTGGATTGCTAGAGAAGCACCTCCTCACCAGAAGGCTACCTACTTTGCCATCATGGCTGCTTTCACAAATCTGGCGCTATCTGCAGCAAATCTTGGCACCAGTTATATGAATAGGATATTCATTATTGAACGTGGTAATTATGATGAACTTGGCAGCCTATTTCTCGCAATTACCCTGATTGGTCTGATAGTGCCAATCACTACCGTGATCCTGGTGAATAATTGGAAAAGATTGCGGCAGACATGACCCTTAGTCTTTTACAAAAAAATTCTGTAATTTCGAAAACCCTTAATTCAAATAACGTTTTAAGACAGCCTGCCTAATTCTCTTTGAGCTTCTTAGAGGCGGCTACTACTGTACGGGCCAGATCTGTGAATACGAAATAGTGAAAAGGGAGGACAGAATACCAGTATATTCTTCCAAGTACACCGCTGGGAATAAAATGTGCGGTCTGCACAAGTTGATCAGGTTGACAATCAAATTCAAGCCACCCCTGTCCTGGTAGTTTCATTTGGGCATATAGAAGGAGACGTTTGTCTTCTTTTATATCAACAACTTTCCAGAAATCTACAGCATCTCCTAAACGTAATTCCCGAAACTGTCTGCGTCCCCTGCTAAGCCCATAACCACCTGAGATTTTATCAAGAAAACCGCGAATTCTCCAGAGAACATTATATTTAAACCAACCTTTGGGACCACCCACCTCACAGGCAGAGCGAAAAACATCGGCAGCATTTTCTCCATTGGTATACGGAACAATGCGCACATCCCGTAATACAGCTCCAGTAGGATCATCAAAGTCTTTTATGTCACAAGCAACTTCCGCACTACTGTCGCACCATCGACTCAGAACCTGGTTTAACTCTAGCTTTTTGTTGGATCTCGCCACCGCCTCTTTAAACGGTAAAGGAGTAATCTGTGGATAAAACTGTTCAGCATTGTTATTTTGCAAGACAGTTTCGCTTTTTAACCCTTCAACCAATGCTGACGCCAGACGGTATGGAACCGGGGTAAAAAGAATGAGCCAGTAGGAAGAGAGCCTGGGTGAGAGTACAGGAACGGGAAAAAGAAAACGCTTTAACCCGGAGACGACTGCAGCCTGGTGCATCATCTCTTGGAAACTTAAGCGTTCGGCACCTATATCAACAACAAGATCCTGATCATATTCAAGTGTGATTGAATCCTCTAGATAAGATATAACATCCTCGACACCAATGGGCTGGGTTTTGGTGCGCACCCACCTCGGAGTTATCATTATCGGCAGTTTCTGAACTAGGTTGCGTAAAATCTCATAACTGGCACTGCCTGAGCCAATTATAACCCCAGCACGCAGCCAAATCGTCTGGATTTTTGCAGGTTCAGCAGATAAAACTTCACCGGTTTCAATTCTACTCAGCAAATGTTCACTTGCAGATTCCTTCACTCCCAAACCACCTAGGTAGACAATGCGCCACACTCCTGCTGCAATACATGCGTTGCGAAAATTTTCAGCACTTGTTCTGTCTAATTCACTGTAATTTTCTTTTGTTCCCATGGAATGAATCAGATAAAAAGCCGTATCCACTCCAACTAATGCCTTTTGCAGTGAATCTGTATCGAAGGTCGTCCCTTCGCAAATCTCAACCAGATCAACAACCGCAACTTGCACTTTCATGCGGTTGCGCACAAATAAACGAATATTGTAATTACCATTGGCTAGTAGACGATGCTTCAATCGTCTACCGATATAGCCTGTTGCACCTGTAATGAGAATCGTTTTTTTAGGCATGATTTCTCAGCTTTAGCTCTGTTGGGTGTGGTTTCAGGTAGTATTGATTGAGGAGATAGGTTTCATTGTACTTCCTGGCATAATGATTCATGAGGGTTACAGGGACAATAAGTGGGACATAATGCTCTCTATAATTGTTAATAATCTCAACAAGCTCTTGCTTTTCATCTGGGCTGATAACTTTTTTAAAGAATCCCATCATGTGCTGGAGAACGTTTACATGCGATTTAAACGTTGGTTTTATCCGTATCGCCTCCATTAATATGTGTTGATAGGCATTAAAGGTCTTTTCAAGATCATTCTTGCCAGCCTCGGCAACTAGAGGCCCAAGTTCCCTATAATTTTTTTCACTATGAGCCAATATGAGCAACTTGTGATCGGTATGAAACTTTACCAGACTCGCCGCAGTTCCCTCTTTTCGGGTATCACGCCAACGCTTGAAGACAAAAACAGCCTCAACAAAGTTTTCTCTCAGCAAAAGATCGTTAAGCCGGCCTTCCTCTTCCACCGGCAATAGAGGAAAATGCTTTTTAAATGCCCTGGCAAATAATCCTTCACCAATATTTTGTGGCACCTTATTATCGTCATACACCTTTACCCGTTCCATACCTGAGGACGGTGATCTGTTTTTAAAAATAAACCCGCAGAGATTTTCCTTCTCCAGTTCCCGCAACCTGATCTTAGCCCAGTTTTGCATTCTATCAGTATGGTCTACACCAGTCTTGTTGGTTACCAGGCGTGGATTCTCTGGATTACCAATTAGACGCATAGCCTCGCGTGGTGTGGGCAATCCACATTCAACTTCGGGACAAACCGGTACAAATTCAAAAAAATGGGCAAGTGTATCGGTTATATATCTGTTATGTTTATGTCCGCCATCAAATCGGACCTTATTTCCCAACAAACATGAGCTTACGCCCATTCGTATTTTTTCTTGTACATTTATAGGCATAGTCTCCTCATCGTGTTATATTTTCCGACTACCAAATTACAGTATGTCTTTTTGGTAATCTAGACAATGGTTGGCATCGCCAAAATACTCTCAGTTCGATAAATGGATCTAGTTCATGGTTTTGCTGAAGAACAAGACATCTCAATTTATCGCACTCGAATTGTTGTCATACCAATACCTGTAAAAATAAAAACAATACCCACGATGTGAAACCAGTATATTTGTTCACCTAAAAACGTAACGGCAAGCAGCGTGCTGAATACAGGCATGAGGTGAATAAAAGGGCCTGCTTTATTGGCGCCAATGGTTCGTACTGCCCTGTTCCAAAAGATAAATGCCAGAACCGACGCAAACACAGCAACGTAAACAATTGTAATAACTGAACTTTGAGAAAGATGAAGAGTTTTCCCTGTATACATTTCGCCCAGATAGAATGGAAAAATGAAGAATAGCCCAATAATCATGATACCTGAAAGGTAGGCAAAAGGATGAAGACCTTCCGGATATTTTTTCAGATTTGCAGAATATAATGCCCAGACAAAAGCAGCTATGAAGACTATCACATCACCGTGATTGAAATCCAAATTTAAAAGATAGCTCAACTTTCCGTGAAGAATGATGAGAGCCACGCCAAATATGGAAATACAAACACCGATACATTGCCTGATAGCTAGAAGCTCCCTGTACATGACCCAGGAACAGACTGCGATTAAAACAGGTATACAGGAATTAACCAAAACTGCATTAATTGCTGTTGTTGATTGTAATGCTAAATAAACCAGGCTGTTAAAAAGCGTAACCCCTAAAGTTCCCTGGATCACCATGAATTTTAAATTTTTTTTGACTAGCTTACGTTGCAGCCACAGGTGACGAAAACCAAAGAATGAAAAAATAATCAAAGCGACTAACCAACGCCAGAAAGAAAGTGCCAGCGGTGGTATTTCCGCATGCATGCCACGACTGATGACAAAGTTACCAGACCAAAACAAGGTTGTTAGAACCAGGAGCAAATAGGGCATCACTTCACTTTATCTATATTTTCGGGATATTATTACTGGACAACAATAATTAATGGTGAGCTCACTCAGATTAAGATTAGTTTTTACGATATATTTGAGAGCCAACAGCTATCATATTGGCGATCTCATCTGGTGTCATTGGTCCTTTTTCAAGCCCCTGGAAATTATCCTGCAACATAGACCTGTTCTTGACGCCCATCATGCAGCAGCTAATTTCTTCACGCGCAAGAGCAAAGCGGTAACAATCAGCGGCAGTGGGAACCCTTAAGTTACCAGAAATATTTTTAGGCTTGAGCAATCTACCCCAACATGTGGCAGTAAATGATACCAGTCCTGCACCTTTTGGTTGAACATATGGAAATATATCTTGTTCAGCTCCACGATGTGCCGCATTATAGCGAATATGGAAATAGTCAATTATCTTTTCTTTAAACAGTGGTGCAACCATATCCCGATTATGGGTGGTCAAGCCAATGAACTTAATCAATCCTTTTTCTTTAGCGCTCAAGGCCCAGTCAAGAACACTTTGTGGCGGCCTCTTCGGATAGTATCCCAATATCAAGGTGTCTAGGTAATCAGTACCCAATTGTTTTAGTGCGGAATGCAAAAACACATTTCCCAGCAGCCGTGTATGAGAGTAGCTCAGTAGTCCAATGATGAGTTTCTCTCGTTTACCTGCTGTATTTATCCCCTGGATGAACCTTCTAAAAGGGGATGATCGACCTTTGATAAACGTTCCCCAGGTAAAGTAATTACACCCTCGTTCAAATGCCTCCTCGTATACACCCTGTTCAGCTCCAAAGCTTGTTGAAATCCCCAGCGGTGATATTACTGCACCGGTCGTGCCAAGTTCTCTCTTCTCAAACATTTGCCCAAGATTCTCCTTATCAACGAGGAATATGTACAGTCTAAATGCACTACACTAAAATCAAATGATATTTGGTATATGTAAAATATCCTTTTGAAAATTACTTCCTTTTTCTAATGACAAAGAATCCCAGACAATGCATTAGGCAGAATTTTTGTTTGAAGTATATAGAGACATAATTGATTGTATACATTTGGTTTTCTGCCACGGTTTAACATCTGCACGGATAAATCTACCGTATCGAAGAAAAGATATAACCTGTTTATGAATTGTTCGCCTATACATAATAAAACTATGGCTAGTAGCCGCAACGAGATGCTCTTGCATCCCTGGTAGTTTACTGCTTTCCACTGATACCTTACCATCGTTTAGACCTGGTATAAAAAGGGAAAAGAACGGATTCCATGACCAGCTACCAATAATCACACCGGTTGGTACCTTTGTTTTACCGAGGTTGTTTACTAAGGAGGTAGAATCAGTTGAGAGCTGACAAGCTGCCGGACCTAAAATATTTTGCGTAATTTCTCTCGCCTTAAGTATATCTATCAATTCACTTCCGCCATTAGGCGGTGCCAACATTACTGCGCGACCCAATTTATCAATTGCCGCATGCTCTAGATAGTGACGCAGGATTATACCCCCCATAGAGTGAGTTACAAAGTGGATTTTCTGAGAATAACTCAGCGCTCCTTTCACTGCCGGGGCAAGATAATCTTTCGCAATTGCTTCAATATTCATCCTTTGCCAAGGGTATCCAATATTTATGACTGTAAAGTCGACACCTTCAAGGCACTTCCTAATAGTTCCCATTGATCGAGATGTTCTGGCAAGACCATGCAGTAGAATAACTGTTTCCATGATAGCTCCTTCAAAATAATATTGATAAAAGGGATAAATATGAAATTTACGCGGACTCACTGGTGGATGATTGGATTACTTTCTGGTCTTCGCTGTGATCAATGATATAGTTTTCTGCCGCCTGGGATTGCCCGAAGACTGCCAAAATAAGAAAAATAACAATTGCTGTAATAATCGAGGTTATGATTCCATCCTGAGTAGTATGTTTTTTCATTGCTCGTCTCCGCTGTGAGATTGTATTTATGTGATGTAAAAGCACTTTTCATGCCACCACAATTCACATAACCTAAAACCATAGAATTGTTCATTTTCTATATGGTTCACTCTCAACAACGGCAAATTATATTTGAATTATACAACAAATTATGTATGCTTATCATACAAATAATGAACAGCTGAAGGTGAACTATGAAAGTCACAGAAAGGGATATCTTACAAAAAGTTCGGGCAGCAATCTATGCCAACCCGTTTGACCAAGCTCGTCTTAATATTGATCTCTCTATAACCGGACTATCCCACAAAGATTCTGCAGAAAAGATTCTAGTACATGTCTTGGCCAGGGTTAGCGATACCATTGAGACTTTATTTCACCGAGGTGAAACGATTTCTTCACAATCAAACAAAGATGATGAAGAATTGGTTAAATTCGCGATCCTTTTCCATGTTTTTCATCTGTATACTGATGCCTACGATGATCACATCCGCACCCAGATCAAAGCTGGTGATGAGTGTTGTAGTGTAAATTTTTCAAACGATGCCCTACGGATGCTCACAGAAAATGGTATTCCTGAAAACGAAGCTCTGCGGTTCTTTTCTCTTTTTTTCCAAATGCGACGCGCCTTCTATTTCATCAGCGGAATCAGTGGTGACAGTCCTTGTGTGATGGAACTGCGCAAATCCCTGTGGAACAACATCTTTACTAACGACATACGAATCTATGATGAATTCTTATGGAATCGCATGGAAGATTTCTCCACCATGATCCTTGGAGAAACCGGTACAGGTAAAGGTATGGCAGCAGCAGCTATCGGCAGGTCAGGATACATTCCCTTTGACCCGAAAAAAAAGACCTTTTCTGAAAGCTTTGCCAGGGCATTTATTCCCATCAATCTCTCGCAGTTTCCGGAACAACTCATTGAGTCTGAACTCTTTGGCCACAGGAAAGGTGCCTTCACCGGAGCCATAGATACCCATGATGGAATTTTTTCCCGCTGCAGCCCTTGTGGAGCTATTTTCCTTGATGAGATCGGCGATGTCAGTATTCCTGTACAAATCAAGCTGCTGCAAGTAATTCAGGAGAGGACCTTCACACCGGTGGGTAGCCATAAGATGATAAAATTCCAAGGAAGGGTAATTGCAGCTACCAATAAGCCCCTCGATAAAGCTCGACTAGAAGGGGATTTTCGTGATGATTTTTATTACCGGCTTTGTTCAGATGTTATTCGCGTTCCGCCTTTACGCCAGCGAATCACGGAAAATCCTGAAGAATTGAAAACGATTTTACGCATAACTGTCAAACGGATCCTGGGAAGCCAAAGCCCCGATCTTGTCAAACAGATGGCGGCTTACATCAGGCAAAATCAGCCGAACCAATACCCTTGGCCAGGTAATATAAGAGAGCTTGAACAGTGCGTCCGTGGCATCCTCCTCAATCAGCAGTATCAATGGCAGCAAAATAGTGAAATGCCAACTCTGGATATCATGACCCATGGAATTGAAACAGGTAGCTTAACTGCTCAGGAACTACTCTCTCATTACTGTAAAAAACTTCACAAAAAACTGGAAACCTATGAAGCTGTCTCTCAGCAAACCCGGCTGGACCGACGTACCGTCAAAAAATACATCACCATGATGTCCTGAGAAAAGTAATCTACATGCAATTGAGACCAAAGAAGCATAAATCAAATCATTTATCTAATCCTATTCTGGCTGCAATCAAAGTAATTACTTTGGCCACTGCGTTGGTCTTTCCTCCGCTTTCATCTGCGATGAACAATGGTACGGGAATTGACGGGGAAAAATATTTTGAGCTTTCATTGGCAACAATAGAACAGGAGCTTACTGCTTCTCATCCAGGAAAAAGCGGTGCGATTGTATTTGAAAAAGGCGAAGAAGCCCTGCTCGTACGCGCTTGGTTAAGCGATCATGCGGTACATAAAATTGACGTTCAATATTTTATCTGGAGCAGTGATAACATCGGCATACTTGCGGCTGAGACCCTGCTTAATGCAGCAGAAAGGGGAGTTAAGATTCGGGTTCTGGTAGATGATCTATTAATTGATGCCCCTGATAAAGTAATGGTTGCTCTTGGCCAGCACCCCAACATCCAAATCCGTATTTATAACCCCAAACATTCAGTGGGCATAACTCTTATCGAAAGACTCTTCAATATCGTGGCGGAATTTCATGCAGTCAACCAGCGAATGCATGACAAAACCTTTACTGTTGATGAGCGGGTAAGCATAGTCGGTGGAAGAAATATGGCAGATGAGTATTTTGACTATAATCGCAGCTATAATTTCCGTGACCGTGACATACTTCTGCTAGGCCCGGTGGTAAAAGATGTTAATCACAATTTTGAGCAATTCTGGGATTCCTCACTGGCAGTACCATTGGAGGAACTTTTAGAAATCCAGGCATCCTCGATAACCCCGGTGAAACGTGTTGCCATCTATCAGGATCTTCACCGATACGCGCTCGATCCTAAGAATTTCAAACCGAAGGTCAAACAAGCGTTATTTTCTTTTCATCAAAAATTTGGCGATATAGGTGAGATGATCATCTGGGA
>CAZWVC010000024.1:0-24237 GCA_964637245.1 uncultured Desulfocapsaceae bacterium | reverse complement strand
TTCATACCTGCGCATGTGTTCCTCCTCATGGACTCATGGTAAACTGGGCATTATTGCCCTTGATATGGCCCTCGCATTCTTTGCAACCGAGCAGAGAGCGAAGAGGTGGAAGCCAATCGGTTCGACTTCCAAAATATATTATACCGGCGCTAAATACGATCGATTTGGCGCTGGTAGAGAAAACTTCCCAATATAGGTTACTATCGAATAAGTGTCAATTATTTCTTTTTTTCTCCTCCTTTTTTATATTTTCCCACTGCTCTCGTAATTGCTCATCACTTTCAATGTTAGTATTTCCAAAGACATGAGGATGTCTGCGGATGAGTTTTTTGTCTATTTCGGCAAGGCAGTCTTCAAAGTTGAAAAGAGCCTGCTCACTAAATATTTCAGCTATCATAGCCAAAACATAAATCACATCGCCGATTTCTTCACAAATATTTTCGGGATCGTTGTTAGTGATGGCTTGGAGAAGCTCCGAAACCTCCTCTTGAAGATATTTTTGCAATGACAGAGCTGTTTGTTTTTGATCCCATGGGCAGCCTGCTGAACTTCTTAATTTTTTTATCGTTTGCAGCAGTTGAGGTAATGAGTTTGATGCAGCATTCATAATGTTCAAGATGATGTAAAATAATGTTGAAATAAAAATGTGACAAAGTTAAGAAGATGACTTAAACTGTTAGATAGATCGAAATTTTATCTCAAGAACCTAAGAGATTAATTAATCATTGACATTGTTCACCTGACCAACTATGTAGCTATTATCACGCTTTCAAATGACACTTTCGCTACTTATAGGAATAACAAATCTAATTATATTTGTTGATAGTTCAGTGCTGTTAGCACTGTAATCATATACAGCATTAACAAAAACGTTTATTTAGCAAAGAAGGAAAAAAGATGGAAGACGAAAAGAAACAAAACATTTTATTAGAAAAGCATAAAGACATTGCGCGAATTGATCAGGAATCAAAACGAACCCATGGTTGGTATGTTCGTGTTCGTTTTCTGGGTAAAACGCACTCAAAATTCTTTTCTGATAAGAAATGTGGAGGAAGGTATTCAAGTCTACTCTCAGCCATTACTTGGAGAGATAAAACCGAAAGGAAGCTTGGTAAGATTCGAACTAACAAACACATGGTAACTGTCAGTAATTCTGGGACAGGTGTGGTTGGTGTTCGTTTGAATGAAAAACTGAACCGTTACGAAGTAAGCTGGGTTACGGATAGTGGCAAGCAGGGCAAAACTTCGGTATCAATCTCCAAACATGGCAAAAAAAATGCTTTCAATAAAGCTTGTTCCATTCGTAAGCAGAAGGAATTTGAAAGATTAGGCTACACTACCTGATAACATAGTCATAAGCTAGTTACTCAATTAAAAGGGGCAAAAAGGATCTTTTAAGATTCAATGCTCCTTTTTTTCTTTTCTACTTGTGATATAGAATAAATGAATCAGTGGTTCAACACAATTAGACGTACTAAAAAAGTATTGACATATATGCTGTTAAAGTGTCATATTAACCGTTTTGAAAAAAAGAATATTCTTGATAAAAATTAACTTGTGTAAATGAGGTCCATATAATGTATGCGATAGTGCGCACCGGAGGAAAACAATATCAGGTTTCCCAGGGAGATAAGCTCCGGGTCGAGAAAATTAACGGTCAAGTTGGGGACACCATCGAGCTTGAAGATGTGCTGATGGTCGTTGATGGTGAAAATACACATATTGGTACCCCTTCACTTGATAAAGCAAGTGTTAAAGCAACTATAGTGGAACAGGGAAAATCCAAGAAAATCATAGTGTTCAAAAAGAAAAGAAGAAAAGGGTATCGCCTGAAGCAAGGTCACAGACAGCCATACACATCAATAGCCATTGATGAAATAATGAAGTAAGGCAACTCCCTATAATAACCACAGTTTATTTGTAATGTAACGCTGTACCTAAGGAGTAAATAATGGCACACAAGAAAGCGGGCGGTAGCTCAAGAAACGGTCGAGACAGTAAAGGACAGCGCCGAGGCGTAAAGAAATTTGGTGGTGAATCAGTTCGAGCTGGCAGCATTATTGTCAGGCAACTAGGTACCAGAATTCATCCTGGCACAAATGTTGGTTGTGGCAGAGATTACACCCTTTATGCCAAAATAGACGGAGTTGTTACATTTGAAGAGTTTGGCAAGGACAGGAAAAGAGTAAGTATTTATCCTGCCAACTAGATCATTGTCTTTTGCTGCAGTAGCTGCCTCATAGGCATCAAGCAGCACTAGCAATATCCGATTGGTGAAAACTCGACCTCAAGCGATTGACGGTCGAGTTTTTTTTTGCTCGACGAAAACATCTCCAACCAGCAAAATACAACTGCTCACTTTTACCTGAAATCTTTGTATTGTAAGAGATGTTATGCTTTTTGGACCACTAACTTTAATTGGTGTATCAGGATTTACAAATGTCTTCTGACAATTGTAAATTAAACCTTGAGACTTACCTGTTATGTAAGATTAAACAGGCTGATCCACTTAATATCCTGAGCAATCTTTTAAACTTTATTCATGTCCCAAGTAAATAGCCTATGTCCTTTGTAGATGAAGCCAAATTTAACGTGAAAGCCGGTGATGGAGGCAATGGTTGTATAAGTTTCCGAAGAGAAAAATACGTTCCGAAAGGTGGGCCTAACGGCGGTGATGGTGGTAGAGGTGGAAATGTCATCATTATAGCAAGCGACAAACTACATTCGTTGATAGATTTTCGTTATAGATCTCATTTCAAAGCTGAACGAGGGATGCATGGTCAAGGTAAAGACATGCATGGTAGGAAGGGCAAGGATTGTATAATGAAGGTGCCCATTGGTTCGGTCATCAAAGATGATATTACCGAGGAGATACTAGCCGATCTAATTAATGACGGTGATTTCTTCATTGCCGCAAAAGGTGGGGATGGTGGGCTCGGCAATACCCATTTCTCCAGTGGTGCAAACAGAACCCCTCGATTCGCCACAAATGGAAAAAATGGCGAGGAATTATGGCTCAGAATTGAGTTAAAACTAATAGCTGATGTTGGACTTGTTGGATTACCAAATGCCGGGAAATCTACATTATTATCGAAGCTGTCTGCAGCGAATCCTAAAATAGCTGGGTATCCTTTCACTACTTTAGAACCCCAACTTGGGGTGCTTCACTTTCCCTATCAAGATTCCTGTATCATTGCGGATATTCCCGGTCTCGTCGAAGGGGCGAGTGACGGAATCGGGCTTGGACATAAGTTTTTACGCCATGTCGAAAGAACTAAAATCCTTTTACATGTTCTGGATGTTTCGCAGGAAAACGCAATTCCTGAATTTAAGATACTGAATGGTGAGTTAAAAAAATACAGAAAAGAACTTCTCGACAGAAAGCATCTGATTGTTTTGAATAAATCCGACATAACAGATGAGAGAAGACTTGAAAGTATGCAGAACTATTTTGCAGCAAAGCAGCTGCACTTCATTGTCGTATCTGCTCTCCATAATGTCAATATTGATAAACTAAAGTCAATAATTGGTGAATTACTTGAGGAGAATAATTAATCCCATAATTCGTTTCTAACGAGAGAAAACAATTGAACATGTTGTATCAGCATAAAAAAATGCCCCATTGCGATGACCTTTGAAACAACCCTAAATAACGGAAAAAATCCTCGATTGAAATACCTTAATGATGCCAAACGAGTAGTCATTAAGATTGGCAGTGCTGTCTTGGCACTGGAAAACGGGATGAATATAAACGTTATAGACAATTTGGTAAATGATATTGCACAACTGCATAGCAGTGGTAAAGAGGTCATCCTGGTAAGTTCCGGTGCTGTGGCAGCTGGGAGACAGAAAATTCACTTTCAGAGAGAAAAAGATATAACACTTGAGGAAAAACAAGCTTTGGCGGCAGTTGGGCAGTCCCAACTGATGCATATCTACGATTCACTCTTTTCCCAAGTTAACAAAAATATTGCCCAGATTCTTGTAACCCATGCTGACCTGGCTCACCGAAAAAGATATCTGAATTTTAAAAATACGATCATCACCTTGTTAAAAATGGGTGTGATTCCCGTAATCAATGAAAATGATACTGTATCAACCGAAGAATTACAGTTTGGCGATAATGACAACCTGGGAGCTTTGATTACCAATTTGATAGGTGGAGATATTTTCGTCTGCCTAACCGATGTAGATTGTCTATATACAGGCAATCCTCTCGAGGATGATTCGGCATTACCCGTATATACAGTCTTAGAAGTAACCCCTATTGTAGAAAAAATGGCTGGACATAGTAAAAGTATACTCGGCACCGGGGGAATGCAGAGTAAAATATTAGCCGCGAAGAAGGTTGCCACTGGTGGTGGAGCATCATTTATTGGCCCCGGGAAAAAACCTGAAATATTGAAAGATATTTTTGCTGGGGAAATGTTTGGAACCTTTTTTTTACCGCAAAGAAAAAGATTACAGGGAAGAAAACAATGGATTGCTTATGTACTTAAACCAAAAGGTAAAATCGTACTGGATACAGGTGCGTGCCATGCTGTATGTTCCGGGGGAAAGAGCATTCTCCCCTCTGGAGTTGTTGCAGTTCATGGGGACTTTAGGGTAGGTGATTCAATCCAATGTGTTGATATAGAAGGAAATGTCATCGCTGTAGGTCTACCCCATTACCGAGCGGTGGATATTCAGAGAATTATGGGTGCTAAATCAGAAAAGATTAAAGATATTCTTGGATACAATGACAGTGACGTAATAATACATCGAGATAATCTAGTTGTCTTATAGCTGATCTGCTGGAGGAAATATGGAATCACTACATGACCAAATTGTTACTTTCTGCAAAAAAGCCAAAGCAGCTTCCAGAACTCTGGTAAGTGCCTCAGCTGAAGAAAAGAACAAAATCATATCAACCATGGCTGAGTTACTCAGTAAACGAATTACATTTATTCAGCAGGAAAATCAAAAAGATCTTAATGCCGGCAAGGAAAAAGGGTTGTCTCCAGCAATGCTTGATCGGCTCCAATTATCTGATGATGCTATAAACGCTATGATTTCAGGACTCCATGAAGTTGTAGCTTTACCTGAACCGATTGGTAAGGTGGCGGAAATGGTGCGACGACCAAATGGTTTATTGGTTGGCAGGATGTCCATACCGCTTGGTGTAATCGGTATGATTTATGAGTCTCGTCCAAATGTTACAGTTGATGCTGCAGCTCTTTGCTTAAAAGCAGGTAACGCGGTGGTTCTGCGAGGTGGATCGGAGGCAATTTGTTCTAATAAGGCACTTGCCAAAGTTCTTCAAGAGGCTCTTGCTATGTGTGGTTTCTCCCAAGACTGTATTCAATTGATACCCACTCCTGAGAGAAGCGCTGTAAATAGTTTACTTGAACAGGAGGAATATCTTGATCTAATTATTCCGCGAGGCGGTGAGGGACTTATTCGTTTTGTTTCCGAAAATAGCCGTATCCCTGTGTTGAAACATTATAAAGGCGTATGCCATATCTTTATCGATAAAGATTGTGACCCTGAAAAAGCTCAATCAATTGTGCGCAACGCTAAAGTTCAACGTCCTGGGGTATGCAATGCTTTGGAGGGATTGCTGATTCATGAGGACATCGCCGCAACTTTTTTACCGGCAATCAGTGATATTCTCACAAATGATGGAGTTCTTATGCTGGGATGTCCCAAATCCATTCAACTCGTAACAAATATGCAGGGAGCAGATGATAATGATTGGGGTACTGAATTTCTTAATCTTACTCTGTGTGTTAAGATTGTCTCAGGATATCAGGAAGCTAAGGAATATATTGAAAGATATGGTTCCCAGCATACAGAATGCATCGTGACCGAAAACTATTCTTTGGCGCAAAAGTTCATCCGGGAAATTGATGCATCTGCTGTGATAGTCAACGCATCCACTCGTTTCAATGATGGGGGGCAGCTTGGTTTAGGTGCTGAGATAGGTATTAGCACAACTAAATTGCATGCTTATGGTCCAATGGGTTTGGATGAACTAACAACTCGAAAGTTTATTGTTTTCGGGGAAGGTCAGGTTCGCAACTGATGGCAAAAATTGGTATACTGGGAGGAACTTTTGATCCCATACATCATGGTCATTTTCAACTTGCCCACAGTGCCAAAACGTTGTGTGAACTTGACAGAGTAGTATTTATACCTGCATTTCACCCACCCCATAAAAATATAGAGCAGCTAACTCCTTTTCGCCATAGAGTTGAAATGTTAAGGTTGGCTATAGATGATGTCACCGATTATCACATATCAACCATTGAAGAAAAACTGCTGCCACCAACATATACAATCGATATGTTGCATGCTTTCCAGAAAGAACAGAAGAAGGGTGATGATTTCTTTTTTATTATTGGAGTTGATGCATTCCTAGAAATTCAATCGTGGAAGCAATACAGAGAAGTTTTAAATACATCTCATTTCATTGTTTGTTTGAGAGAGGGGTATACCACTGAAGAATTGCATTTGTTTCTTCTCTCCTGTGGATACGCCACAGCAGGAAATTTGTGGGAAAGCAGTGCGAGTAGTTTCCATATATATTATCTTGATCACAATATAATTGATGTTTCGTCTTCTACAATTAGAGAGAAAATTGCTGAGGGAGACCTTGGAGATGGTTTTCTTGCGGGATCTGTAAAACAGTATATTCGAGTGAATGGTCTTTATAACACCTAACTTTAGGCATAGTCCAGCTCACTTCGCAGGCATCAAATGTCTTTCATTTTATAGGTGATGCACTAACAATTAACAGGATTATAAATTGTTGTTGTATACAAAGATATGAGCAATATAGAGAACACAATTCGGGTATTGATCGTAGACGATTCGATTCAATATCGTGCAATAATCCGGAAAATTCTGGAAAAGCACCAGATGATAATCGTAGTTGGTGAAGCGGTTAATGGGATTGAAGCATTAGAGCTAATACTCAAGTTTAAGCCAGATGTCATCTTGATGGATTTGGAAATGCCATTAATGGACGGCATGACAGCCTTGCAACATCTCATGATTCACTTACCCACACCCACTTTGATGTTTTCTAAGCTAACTGTTGAGGGTACCGCAAGGTGTTTTGATGCCTTAAAGCATGGTGCTGTTGATTTTTTCTGCAAAAACAGTCTTCAATTAACCAATCCTGATGACACTGTTGAAAAAAAGATAATTGAGAAAGTTGCCTGTGCTGCAAAAGTGATGGTGAGGGCAGTTGAACCAATTTCACCTAATATACCCTCTACTGAGGATAACAGGCTCTTTGTCACAGCGCTTGTTTTTTGTGAAGAGTGTGGTTCTAGAGAGGAAATAGATATTCTTGAGAATGAGGACCAGGGAGGAGTTATCTGTCGGCGCTGCAATGAGTACATATCATTGGAACAACGTAATAAATATCGGAGAGCAAATTTTTTATCCCTCATTATCGCCGGGGAAGGTTCTTATATAAATTTGCTTAAACTAGTTCCTACCTTACATCAAGATATGAATGGTGCTCTTTTAGTGCTTATCGAAGGAGAGATTAGCCATGTAGATGAGTTTACTAAATACCTTGATAATATCAGTACTATAAATGTTGTCAGGGTATCGGAAGATACCAGTATTCAAGGAGGGAATTGCTATATTGGTTGTGCAAAAGAGAGTATATTCATCAAACCCTACAGCGCTAACTATACATTAAAATATCGAGCTGAAGTGAGTGATGGCGATTTTACCATGGACACTGTCATCCGCAGTGTTGCCAATGTTTTTAAAGAAAGATCAGAGGTAATCTTTCTTTCAGGTAATCTTAAACACGGAGGAAAAGGAACCAGTGAATTACTTAAAAACAAAGGAAATGTAGTTGTACTGGATCCGGAACGCTGTATTTATAAAGAGATGGGCTTACATATCATCCGACGATTCGGATCCTCCACGGTTTATGATGAATTGGAACTGGCGAAAACCATAAGCAGAAAGCATCTGCGTTATCGTGATACAATAATAACAGCATAATATTAAAATGAAAGGAGACGGCAAGCATATGCTCTGGGAGGAACAGATACCACTATTGCAGCAGGGTAGTCACAAAGATTTGGTTGCCAAGGCGTATGGTGAGTTGTCAGAGAACAAAAAAGTATTTCCCCTTCGTGAGCATGTTTTTGATGCAATGCGACTGACCCCGTTTGATATGGTTAGGGTCGTAATTATAGGTCAGGATCCATACATCAATGAGCACTACAAACTAGGTCCTGAGGCTCATGGTCTGTGTTTTTCTGTAAGGGATGGTATACCTGCACCCCCTTCGCTGAGAAACATATTCAAAGAGATTGAAGATTCAATTTACAGTGGAAAAAAACAGAAATTTTCAACCGATCTGACTCGCTGGGCAAAACAGGGTGTACTTTTACTCAATGCAAGTCTAACAGTTATTGCAAAATCTTCTAACTCTCACGCAAATATAGGTTGGCACAGGCTCACAGATAACATCATTGAAACCTTGTCTGCAAAGAAGAAAAATCTGGTATTTATGCTTTGGGGATCGTTTGCTCAGAAAAAAGCTACATTGATTGATGCAAGAAAACACTTAATCTTAAAAACGAGCCATCCCTCCCCACTCTCAGCACACCGGGGTTTTCTAGGATCCGGTGCATTTCTAAAATGTAATGATTACCTGGGGGAGAAGGGGTATACACCAATTAGGTGGTGATGTGACATATACTAATTCTAGTGTTTATTGATCAAAGTTTTGATAATATCGCCTTTCCCAATAACCCCAATGAGTTTGTCATCTTCCAACACAGGGATGGTGTGTATGTTCTTTTCTGCCATGATTGTAGCGACTTCGTCAATCTGCGCTTCTTTATCGATAGTAACAACATCACGGGTATAGATATCTTCAACCATTACCCCGGTGATTTTTTGCATCTCCTGTTTCATTTTATCCGGGCTTTCGAGATATATTACTGAGTCAAGTATGTTTATAACCGTGGGAATGTGTACTTTCTTTTTCTGATAGATGAGGTCGTTTTCTGTAACAACTCCCAATAACTTACCTTCTGCATTTATTACCGGAACCCCATTGATATTATGGGACGTAAATATTTCGGCTAACTCACTAACGCTCGTTTCCGGTGTAACGGTGAGTATTTCAGTGGTCATTATATCTTTGGCGCGTTTCATAAAACCTCCTGATCAAGAAGTCTCTTCAGAGTAAAAGGTACACGATCAGCGACCTCGGTTGCGGTAAAACCATAACCTGCGTTAATATGCAGTTCATCAGCTGCTGTGCTATGCAGAAAAACACCTCCAGCTGCTGCTTCAAGCGGATTGAGACCCTGACAGATTAGCGAGCCGATGACCCCACTCAGTACATCTCCCATTCCCCCGGTGGCCATTCCGGGGTTACCGCTGGTATTAACCATAGCATAGCCATTATCTGATGCTATGACAGTACCATCTCCTTTTAAAACAATAATTACTTGCTTATCATTCTTAAAGGCGGAGTGAGCCTCACGCGCTGCTTGAAGTCTGTTATCCTGGATATCCTGGGAGGTAGAATCTATCATTCTTGCCAGTTCACCAGGGTGAGGCGTTAATATTCGAGGACCGGCAGGATCTTTAATTTTATCTCGATTTGCAGCAAGAATATTAAGTGCATCTGCATCAACAACTAGGGGTCTGGAAACATTATTATATAAATGTAGAACAAGCTCGGCTGTACGATTGTCCTGACCAATTCCTGGACCAATAACTAAAGCTTTTTTATCCTCTAGATTTCGAATGATAAAAGAGAGATCACTCACATTAATAAGTGATGACGATGTGGGCAATGGAATGGTCATTGCCTCAACAAGATTAGTTTCAAAAATTGGATTTAGATCATAAGGGGCAGCTAGCGAGACAAGACCACACCCACTGCGCAATGCCCCTCGAGCAGTAAGAATAGCGGCACCGGTGTGGCCAGCAGAGCCAGCAATGATGAAGAGGTGGCCGTGTGAACCTTTATGTGAGGATTTATCCCGGGACAATTTCTTTAGCCAGGAACATGCTAAATCTTCTGTAATTAATTCGGTTGGGATAGGAGATTTTACGAAAGCTTCTGGAGGAATGCCAATATCGATTATCTGTAGTTTTCCGGTTAATTCGGAACTACCATGCATAATCTGTCCAGGCTTAGCGCAACCGTAGGTCGCGGTTAGGTTGGCAACCACGGATGTCCCTAATATTCGACCGCTGTCAGAATCCATACCAGAAGGTATATCTACTGAGACCACCGGTACGTTATGGGAAAAATCAGGTCGATTGATAAGATTAATTGCATCTGCATAATGGCCATCAAGACTGCGGGTCAATCCTGTACCAAAGATTGCATCAATGACGCAATAACAGGGTTTCCCTCGTGATTCTATTTGTTTGTAAAGAACAGGAACGGTTTCGACACGGGTTTGATTATCAATGACATGGAAAGGAAGACGAAGTTGCCGGATAATATTGAGATTGGTTTTGGCATCACCAGTAAGTTTGTCGGGGTTAACCAGAAAGAAAAAAATTGGAGCGCAGCCACGTTGATGCAAATGGCGACCAATTACCAAACCATCACCGCCATTGTTGCCAGGACCGATAAAGATGATTGCAAACTTATCTTTACAGGACCCAAGTTTCTGATCCATCATCAGAACCGTACCAAGGCCGGCATTTTCCATGAGGACAATACCAGGAATTCCAAAGTGCTCAATGGCACATCTGTCCAAAGCTTGCATTTCATTCGCTTTTGGCAGTTTCATAAAAATGTCTCCAGCAAGTATATATTGATGATACTTAAGTGCATGAGTTTATTCTGGTGTATGACAAGGGCTAGTACTGTTACCATTCCTGTTGTAGTAGCGTATCACATTTTATCGCAAATAGGCCAACACTTCCATATTTTTATGTTTTTATTAGGAATAAACGATTTGTGTGTTCTGTATTCAGATTTTGTATAAATTAGACCAGTGAAGTAACTTGACAGATAGGGCTTAAGCGCATTATCAATTGATACAGGGCTATAAATGTTCAAAATGTTAATTGGAAATTCTAATTATCAGTATTTGTTTCTTTTATTTATACTTTTTGGTGAGTTATGGATATCGTGGTTTTTCAACAGCAGGGGTCAGCAGAGAAGAAACTTGAGGGGATCAGAAAGTATGGAAAGAATATATCGATAACACTAATTTTTTCTCTAGATGAATCTTTTCCAGAAATAATAGATCTTCCAGAAAAATATATCGATGATGATTTTCATGGAGATCTGGTTCTAAACTTTCTCAAACATCCTGATTTATCCGATTACCTTGTTGATTTGTGTGAAATAAAATCAATACCAGTAGTAACGACCGGCAAACCTGGAAAAGGATTTACGCCCTTTACCTGCTGTGGCTTGGGTAAAAGTGAGAGGTTAGCTGAATATGGGCAGCAGTTCGGCTTTCCCGAATATCGAGTAGAAGTTGAAAATGATCGTATCTGTGACATCGAAGTACTTCGCGGTGCCCCCTGTGGTGCAACTTGGGCAGCCATAATAGATATCATTGGTCGCCCAGTCGAGGAAGCGTTGACTAAGCTACCTCTGAAGGTCCAGCAAAACTGTTATGCTAATCCAGCAGGATTTGATCCGATATCAGGGAAAAGTCCAGTGCATTATGCTGGCTATGTGCATATTGCAGCATTGAAAAAAGCTATTGAAGTTGCCTCAGAACTAGAAAAGTCGGGACAATAAAAGAAACTGCCTCTGCAGCATTTATTTTTAATTCCTGTCTAATGTTTGAAGAGATAGAGGAGCGATTACTCCTTTTGTTTCTTGATTGTGTAATCTTCGAGCTTTTGCCGCAAACTAATCAAACGGCTGTTGAGCTTCTCTGAAAACAGAGGTTTCTCATTGGCAACACGGTAGATTGCTCCGATTGTTAGGAGAAAGAAAAAGATATTGGGAATCCACATAGACCAGCCAACGGGAAGTGCCGTATCTTCTGCCAAAGTTTTACCTATTGTATAAACGACATAGTAGAAGATGAAAAAACCCAATCCCAGTGGAATCCCAATGGCTCTTTTACCTGGGCCTGATTGAAGTCCTAATGGCAATGCCATTAAGCTCATAATCAAACAACCAAATGGAAGGACCAGCCTTTTGTGATAGTGGATCAGATGTTTTCTTCCCAATTTGCTATCTTCACCAAATTTACGCGCCTGCTGCCTAAGTTCAGTCATCGTCATAGCTGCAATACCAACAACTGTATTTTTGGTTGCTGGGAGGGTAAGCGGGATGTTCACTTTATAATTATCAAAGAGTACTATCTGGCTTTGATTATCTCCAGGTCGATGGATACTTCCATTAAATAGATCTATTGTAACTATCATTGTGTCGATATCTGTAGACATCTTACCAGACTGTGCCATCGTGATAGAGGGTATACTTTGGTTGCGCATATCTGACACCCAGACATCTTCCCAGGTATTTTTTGTGTCATCAATGTTTTCTACATAGACGATCACATCACCTAACGCTGCAGTGAACTCTTTTTCCTTAATTCCCTTATCAATTTTCTCTTTGGTCAATTCGTAAAAAAGCTGTTTCATAGCTATTTCGCCTGAAGGGATGAGATTGATTGAAATATATGCAGAGATTATTGATATTATAAGAGATACAATGACCACTGGAGGGAGAACATGATAGATACTGATACCGCCTGCTTTGAAGGCAAGTATTTCGGCATCGTTACATAGACGCGTAAATCCAATAATTATACCCATCATCGAAGCCATGGGGATAGAATACAGCATCATGTTGGGGAAAAGGTAAGCAAAGGATCTAATGAAGTCAGACATTCCGATATTGAGCTCAAGGACTATATCTAGAAAAGGTATCAGCTTAACCAGGAAGAAAATGCAATTCATGATTACAAAGCTTGCAAAGAAGGGGGCAAGCATTTCGGTAGCTAAATAGCTATAGAGGAGGAATGGCTTTTTTTTAATAAAGATCATACTACAAACTTAAAGATGGTTAAGTAAATAATTTCCTTGAGTGTTACATAATTGCGCAAGACAATACTGAATAAACAGATAACCAACAAGTAAGAAATGCCAATATGTTATAAATCAAAAATACCTCCTTTGATCCCGCTGACAAAAATCAGTATAGGTATAAGATTTTAGAATACTGTTTTTGATTTATATCTCTATTTTATTAACTGTACAGTCAAAGTCATTGATCTAAACTACTCTCATAAAGTTACAAAGTTATTGAATGATCAATCAGCCTGCCACGGAAGGAGAATTTTTTTTGAAAACAGGTAGAGTAGGTGGAGTAGAAATTTTTTTTAGAAGGTTCTTCTCCATAACGTCAAATAAGAACAAATAAAGGTATAATCTTAACAGGAAAATAAAAATAAACGAGTATACCTAGCAGAGATGTGTTGATAAAAAAACTTAAATACAATAGTATTTCGGCAATTTTAAATCATCCCTATAAACCGTATAAAATAGTATAGAATGAGTGTATCTGCAGATATTTACGATGAGAGTAAGATCAAGACGCTGAGTTCTCTTGAGCACATCAGAAAACGTCCTGGAATGTATATTGGTCGTCTTGGGGATGGGGGTCACCAGGATGATGGAATCTATATATTGCTAAAAGAGGTTGTTGACAACGCCATCGACGAATTCATCATGGGATCAGGCAAAAGGGTCAATATTACCATAGATGATAGTGGCAGGGTGACCGTTCGCGATTTTGGCAGAGGTATTCCTCTGGGAAAAATTGTTGATTGTGTTTCCACAATCAACACGGGAGCAAAATATAATACCGATGTTTTTCAATTTTCTGTTGGTCTAAATGGTGTTGGTACCAAGGCAGTCAATGCCATGTCAAAACTTTTTCAGGTAACCGCATATCGCGAAGGTAAGTTTGCCTCAGCAATATTCAAAAGAGGCAAACTAATCGAAGAAGAAAGCGGTGAAACCTCAGAAAAAAATGGAACCTATATTGAGTTTGAACCGGATCCTTTGCTTTTTCCCGAATTCTATTTTGACAATGAGTTTATCGAAAAACGCTTATGGAGATACGCTTATCTCAATGCAGGACTGAAACTCTATCTCAATAAAACCTGTTTTTTGTCTAGCAAAGGTCTTTTAGATTTGCTGGACAAAGAACTGGATGGGAATGCTATTTATTCACCAATTTATTACAAGGATTCCACACTTGAGTTTGCCCTATCTCATATAGATTCCTATGGAGATACCTACTATACCTTTGTAAATGGAACATATACAAGCGAAGGTGGTACGCATCTATCTGCATTCAGAGAAGGCATTCTTAAAGGAATAAATGAATATTCCAATAAAAAATTTGTAAGCAAAGATGTACGTGATGGAATTGTGGGTACACTAGCCGTAAAAATAAAAGAACCGGTATTTGAATCTCAGACCAAGAATAAACTCGGCAATACTGAGGTAAGGTCATGGATTGTCAACAAGGTTAAAGATGCCGTTTCGAGTGCATTGTATAAGGATACTGAGGCAGCCGAAATTCTCATAGATAAAATTCTGCGTAACGAGAAAGTACGTAAGGAATTACAGAGTGTTCGCAAGGAAGCAAGAGCAAAAGCAAAAAAAGTTGCTTTGAAAATTTCTCAATTGAAGGACTGCAAGTACCATCCAGCAAAAAACAAACCCTCACCTCCAGGAAAAGAAAATATGATCTTCATAACTGAGGGCCAATCTGCTGCTGGATCAATTGTGTCTTCCAGAGATCCGATGACTCAGGCTGTTTTTTCGCTGAAGGGCAAGCCCATGAATGTATTTGGCCAAAAATTAGCCCTGCTCTACAAAAATGAAGAGATGTATTCTTTGATGCGAGCACTTGATATTGAGGATTCGATATCTAATCTACGCTTCGATAAAGTCGTTCTAGCGACCGATGCGGATGTCGATGGCCTCCACATCCGCAATCTGTTGCTTACCTTTTTTCTGCACTATTTTGAGCCTTTAGTAAAGCTTGGTCATATTTATATTCTGGAAACTCCGATTTACCGGGTACGCAATAAAAAGGAAACCATTTATTGTTACTCGGAGAAGGAAAAGCAATCAGCCACTCGCAAACTTAAAGGGCGGGGAAAAACCGAAAAAAATGTAGAAACCACCAGGTTTAAAGGTCTGGGGGAAATATCCCCGAAGGAATTCAAACAATTTATCGGGAATAAAATCCGCTTGAAAAATGTTACTATGGATTCTGTCAGTGAAGTGACAAAAGTCCTTTCATTCTATATGGGGAAGAATACACCAGATAGAAAGCAGTACATCATGGAGCACCTAGTATAAATCAAACTCCCGTGTAACAACTTAACTTTGTAATATTTCTCTATGTATACACCCTACGGAAAACTGCACAGACTTTTCGACGAAAATTTTCTTGAGTACACCTCTTATGTAATAAGAGAGCGGGCAATTCCAGATGTTGATGATGGCTTCAAACCGGTTCAGCGCAGGATTTTACAAACCCTCTATAACATGGATGACGGTCGATTTCATAAGGTAGCTAATGTTGTTGGTGAAACCATGAAACTTCATCCTCATGGAGACCAATCGATTTTTGCGGCTTTGGTTAACCTAGCAAACAAAGGCTACCTTATTGAAACGCAGGGAAATTTTGGAAATATTTACACTGGAGATCAGGCTTCAGCTGCCCGATATATAGAATGTCGTCTTACCCCACTTGCCAAGGAAGTACTGTTTAATAAGGATCTGACCGAATTCGAAGAGTCCTACGATGGACGGATGCTGGAACCCGTTTCCCTACCTGCTAAAATCCCAATGTTGCTCCTGCTTGGTGCAGAAGGAATAGCTGTGGGAATGGCTACAAAGATTATGCCGCATAACTTTCAGGAATTGCTGCATGCCCAAAAAGATG
The DNA here is from genome assembly GCA_964637245.1 of uncultured Desulfocapsaceae bacterium. Classification (GTDB taxonomy): domain Bacteria; phylum Desulfobacterota; class Desulfobulbia; order Desulfobulbales; family Desulfocapsaceae; genus Desulfopila_A. The sequence continues at coordinate 8,303 of CAZWVC010000024.1, read as the reverse complement.
TTTTGAAAGAGAGGGAGATTGCCCTTTATCCCGACTTTATAAAAAAAGGTATGCTGGATGCAACACTGTATGATGATGGTAATGGTAAATTACGCTGCCGGGCAAGGATAGAAGAGGTAAACGAGAAAACCATTGTTATTCGAGAGATACCCTATACGACGACAACCGAATCTCTCATCGATTCAATTGAGAAAGCTACAAAAGCCGGAAAGCTGAAAATAACTTCGATCAATGACTACACTGCTGAGGAAGTGGAGATTGAGATTAAATTAGCACGGGGAATATATGCAAAAGATACCATAAAAGCTCTATATGCATTCACTGATTGTGAGGTATCGATAAGCCCAAATCTTACTTTAATAAAAGATGAGATGCCCCGGACAACCACGGTTACCGAGGTTCTCCATCATAACACAGAAAAGCTTGTAGCTGATCTGACAAAAGAGTTGGAAATTGAACTGAGCAGGCTTCTTGAGAAGCTGCATGCCAGAAAGCTTGAACAGATATTTATTGAAGAACGACTCTACAAGAAAATCGAGGAAGAAAAAACCTATCAAGCAGTTGTCGCTACTGTAGAAGATTCTCTTGCACCTTATCGTGATGAGTTGGTGCGCGATATAACTATTGAGGATATTGAGCGACTCTTGGGAATAAGAATAAAGAGGATTTCGCGATATGATATTGAAAAGCAGCGCAGGGAAGTTCGTGCAATCAACAGTGATATTAAAATAGTTCGAAAAAATCTTAAAGATACTATTGGCTTTAGTATTGCCTACATTGACGGATTACTTGAAAAATACGGTAAAGCCTACCCACGCCAGACTGAACTCACTGAGTTCAAAGAGGTGAGTTTTAGAAAAGTGGCCCTGAGTAATTTGAATGTAATCTATAATAGGGCTACAGGATTTTTAGGGCATACGCTCAAAGTGGAGGATGAAAAAAACGACATTACCGTCACCTGTTCGGAGTATGATAAACTATTCCTCATCTTCTCCAACGGGATGTATAAAGTTATATCAGTTGCCGATAAACTGTTTGTCGGGCATGATTTAGAATGGTTTGGTACTGTTGAAAAGGAGCAATGCTTCAACATGGTGTACCGTGATGGAGTTGAAAATATGTCCTATGTGAAAAGATTTAAGACTCCAAAATTTATTCTGGACAAAGAGTATTCTCTCTTTCGCAGTCACAAAAGATCCAAAATTTTACTCATGCTCATTGGTAGTGAAAAATACGCTCGGGTAAGTTTGATGCCTTCGCCGCGAGCCAAATCTAATATTATTGAAATTGATTTTGAAGAGTATCTGGTTAAAGGTGCAACAGCAAAGGGCAAACGAGTCTCTAACAGGGTGGTGCGTCGGGTAGTCGAAACATCAGGGATAGAAAAAACGCAATTGAAATCCAATCTAACATTGCCTGGTTTACACGAAGAGATAAAAAATGAACAGCAAATTGAGAGAGAAGGAGAATCTACGCTTGACAATGGGGTTAAAACTGAAGAGTAATAAACTTATTATTACTTAAGCGCAGAATTTAAGTATTTTCTGAACTTTCTCAGGGGTGTACTGTTGTAATTTCCAGGTTTTTCCCAGGTGCTTTGTGTTCTCACAAATTTCGGTTATATCGTCTGATTGAATCCCCAGTTCAGATAAAGAAACAGGACACCCCATCTTGACAAACCACTCCTTAAATTTATGAGCGGTTTGACGCGCAACAATGTGGTTGTCTATACCATCAAGTTGGAATACAGATTTACCTAATTGGGCAATCCTCTCTGGTTGTGTTAAAGCTTCATGCTTCATCCACGCAGGAAGAATGATAGCAAGTCCTGCTCCATGGGTAGTATTGTGCAATGCTGCCAGCGAATGTTCAATGAGGTGCATCGGAAAACCTATCCTGCCGAGCCCTGATGAGGTTATGCCGCCAAGAGCAAGAGCTGAAGCCCACATCAATTGAGCTCGGGCTGTATAGTCTTTTCTATTTATCAAGGCAATCTCACAGTTTTGGATGACAGCTGTCATCAGTCCTTCAATTATCCGATGCTGCAAGGGGGCGTTAGTCACCGAGCTATTGCAATAGATTTCAGTGAGATGACAAATAATATCGACACACCCACATGCAGTTTGATAGTTGGAAACCGAATAAGTTGTTTCAGGATCAAGCAATGAAACCTTGGGAAAGAGGTGGCGACTACCATATCCAAATTTTAGATTTTGGGTATCGTTGGTGATTACCATTCCTGAATTGTTTTCTGACCCGGAACCAGCCAGGGTTGATACACAAATAAGGGGAATGGCAGACTTGATACTTTTTTTTGCTGTAAAGAATTTCCAGATATCATGCGCTACAGGAACTCCACAGCTTATGGCTTTGGCACAATCGAGAACAGAACCGCCACCAACTGCACAAATTACCTCACAATTGTTTTTTCGGAACTTATCGATAGCCGCCTTAACTTGTTTCAAGGTTGGATTAGGTTGAACTCCGCTGTACTCAGTAATGGTACATCCAGAATCCTTTAATGAACGGGAAATGGCTGCGTAAACCCCGTTTTTCTTTATTGACCCTTGGCCATATACCAGCAATACATTCTTACTATAATTTACAGTTTCACTTCCGGTTTTCTCCAAGCAGTTAGCCCCAAAAAGTACCTTGGTTGGATTATGTAAAACGAAATTTTTCACAATATGAGTCCGGTCCTCATTGTAATTTAGCAATGTGTAGTGAAAGATTTACAAAATCTTTATAGTCGAGTTTTTCTGCCCGTACTGCTGGTGATAGACCTGCGGATTCAATAGCAGTTGATAGTTCTGTACGATAGAGCTTGGTATCCACATCAGGAGGTACTATTGGACTGCTGGAAAGATTGTTAATGAGTGTTTTTCTTCTTTTAGCAAAAGCAGCTCGGACGATTTTTTGAAAAAGGGAAAAATCGTAGGAGGGAAGGTTCTTAACAGGATTTTGAGGTTCGGTAAAGCTTATGTTGATGACAACCGAGTCAATTTTTGGCTGTGGATGGAATTCATGAGGCTTGAGTGTCATGAGTTTTTTGATAGAAGCACAGGAATTAAGCAATACTGTTGGTATTCCGTATTCTTTTGTTCCAGGTTGAGCCATGAGACGGTCGGCAACTTCTTTTTGCAACATTACTACAACTCGATTTATGAACTTTTTATTCTCAATAAGCTTAAATATAAAGGGATTGGATATGGAGTATGGGAGATTGGCGACAATGATCAGACTATTTCCACATTGTTTACTTATGTTTTGAAAATCCACTTTAAGAATATCAGCATGGAGCAGGGTAACATTATCTGCAAGGTGGTTTTCCTCTTGATGATATCGTATCAAGCCACTGTCGATCTCTATGCCAAGCACTTTTTTTGCTATCCCTGCTAGTGGCGCGGTGAGTGCACCCAGCCCGACGCCAACTTCAACAATGGTATCTTCCTTGTTTACATTTGCACAAGTCGCGATAGCTTGCGCTGTGTGTGGATTAACAAGAAAATTTTGGCCAAAACGTTTATGTGGAGCTAATTTGTGCTGTTTAAGTGTTTCTCTCGTGGAGATTTTTGACATTTTCTAGCTCACTGGTATTGGTGGATTTGCGGTTTATGCGTTTTCTCTCTTTTTTAATTTTGATCTTGATAAAAAAATTATGTGATAGGTAATAGCTTGCAATAGTGAAAGGCAGCGCGAGGACAAATCCACCTACAATCATTACCACAATAGCCTCGAAGCCGAGGCTGGCTATTGCACCAAGTGTATCTGTGAAGCTTTGATGGGAGGAAACATTGTCCAATAGGATTTCAACTCTTTGCCAACTGAGTTCATAAGGTGTGACACAGTTACCAACAACCATTGATAAATAGTATATTGGAATGTAGGTTAATGGATTGCAAACTACCCAACTTGAGATTATCCCAGCTATTGCAGAGGTCCTGGTCAACATAGTAATAGCCAGAATCAAAATGGTATGAAGCGGAATAGTTGGGGATATACCAATCAATACACCAATGGCTGTACCCATAGCCAGGGAACGAGGATTGCCTTTTAGTCTGGTGAACCTGAGATAATAATATCTACCGAGTAGAATAAACTTCATAGGTTCTGCCTAACCAAGCAGTGAGCGTGAAAAAACATCCGCGTCATAATCCAATGTAGCCTGTGCATCACAAAAGTTTAAATACCCAGCCATTGCAATCATTGCACCATTATCTGTACAGAATTGAGGGCGAGGTGTGAAAAACTCGATCGAGTTTTTACGACACTCCACCATCATGGTATGTCTAAGTTGAGTATTAGCAGAAACACCGCCACCCAATACAATTGTCTTTATCCGATGTTGGAGTGCTGCATTGATGGTTTTGCTAACTAATATATCAATTACAGCCTGCTGAAAGGAAGAACATATATCTTCAATAGGCAAATTTGCAGAGTCTTTAACCTTGTTATACTGATTAAGTACAGCAGTTTTCAATCCACTGAAACTAAAATCCAGAGAGTCTTTCTCTAGCCATGCTCTTGGGAAGGTAAAGGCTTTGGGGTTTCCCATTTCAGCTCTTTGAGAAATAAGGGGACCGCCAGGATACCCAAGCTTTAACAATTTCGCTACTTTATCAAAAGCTTCACCGGCAGCATCATCACGTGTCCTGCCTAATAATTTGAACCGGGATACACTTCTGCAGAGAAAAATCGAGGTGGTTCCACCGGAGACAATCAGGGCAATATAAGGAAAAGCAGGAGTCTTCTTCTCAAGAAATATTGAGAGAAGGTGACCGCACATATGATCTACGCCAACTAAAGGAATTTTTCGCACATAAGAAATAGCCTTAGCATAACAGAACCCTACAAGTAGAGAGCCGATAAGTCCTGGACCTTGGGTCACTGCAATGAGATTGATATCTGAAAGATCTTTGCCGGCTTGAGCCAGTGCTTCTGCAACAATTGGTTCCACTGCTTCCAAATGTTTTCTTGAAGCAAGCTCTGGAACAACACCACCAAAACGAGCATGAATATCATTTTGGCTACTGATTATATTTGAGAGTAACTGTTTATCATCCATTAATACGGCAGCTGCAGTATCATCGCACGAACTTTCTATACCTAAAGTTAGCATGTGTCCATCTATGAATTATAGTGAATGAGAGGAATATCCATTGTCATTAATATTATTTTCAGGTTAAGAAGAGCTACTGAAAATGTCAATTGCGCTTAAATATATGCGCATACTCATCTGTATGGTTGGGGTGTATAAAACAGTATGACGAAAGAATTACAACTAAATAATACTACAAGTGGCAAACTAATAGACAGGTTTTCCCGAACGATATCCTACTTGCGTTTATCAATAACAGATAGATGTAATTTGCGATGCCTCTATTGCATGCCGTGCGAAAACCCATCAGAGGTTAATGCCCAAAAAGTATACCGGAATATTGCTGCAGATCAACTCCTATCTTATGAGGAGTTGTTACGTATTGTTCGTGTTGCCGTACATCTTGGAATGAGCAAAATCAGGCTTACAGGCGGTGAACCTCTGGTGCGCAGGGGAGTCATGGGATTTATAGAAAAGCTCTCAGCTCTAGATGGGTTAGAGCAGATTCGCCTGACTTCCAACGGGGTTCTGCTTAGAAAATATGCCCATTCTCTCTACGATATGGGTATTCGCCATCTCAATATTTCATTGGACACTCTAGAGGAAGATAAGTTTTTAGGAATTACCGGGAAGAATAAATTAAAAGAAGTTTTAGCAGGTATCGACACCGCTTTGCAATTAGGCTTTAAGATTAAACTAAATGTCGTCGCGATGAAAGGCATCAATGATGATGAGTTTATTGAATTTGCCAAGATGGCTTTGAGTAAAACTGTCCAGGTTAGATTTATTGAATTCATGCCGATTGGTAAAGGCAGCGTTTGGAATAAGGATAACTATATAAGTGCAGCGGATATCCAGAGTATAATAAGCCGTCGTTATAGTTTAAAAGTTTTGCCCGATGGAAGAAGCAGCGGGCCTGCTAGAGTATACTCAATAGAAAATGGTGCGGGTTTAGACGGACGGGTAGGGTTTATCAGTCCAATTAGCCATCACTTTTGTGATAATTGTAATCGATTAAGGTTGACTTCAGAGGGGCGTTTAAGAGCGTGTCTGCTGCACGATGGAGATACTGATCTTAAAAAGATTCTTCGAGATGGCGGCGACGATACCGAGATAGAAATGGCAATCCGTGACACCATCCTCTATAAACCCAAGGGACATGGGATAGAGAATGATTCAAACACAGAAAACCAACCAGCTTGCAGGGTGAACATGTCACGCATCGGAGGTTGATTCATCAGCGCTGGGGTAGGAGCCAAGCCATTCATAATACGAGCAGAGTTCTTTGAGCTTAGAACAGCCTCGATCTATCTTTTTATCATCGATATGACCCATCATATCTATAAAAAATTGATATTTCCAAAGTTTACCTTTTACAGGTCGAGACTCAATTTTTGCAAGATTAATCTCTTCTTCAGACAAGACCGAGAGAATTTCATTGAGCGCCCCAGGTCTATCCAAAAGACCGAGCAACAGAGAGGTGCGGTCAGCACCACTGGCGCTTGGAGAATTTCTGCCAATAACTAAAAACCGGGTAGTGTTTCCGGTATAATCTTCAATGCCCCTGACAACCACCTGTAATTCATATGTTTTAATAGCCAAAGAGGATGCAATCGCACCAATATTGGGATTATTGGCTGCCATCTGGGCTGCAGCTCCAGTGGAAAAAACCGGCAAGGTAGGTATTGAAGGCATATTTTTGCGTAGCCATTCGCGACACTGTGCGAGTGGCTGAGCATGGGAGGCGACGGTTTGGATATCTTCAATATCTCCGGATCTGCATACCAGGTTATGGGATATTGAAAGCCTGACTTCTCCGCAGATTTTCACCTTGTATTTCATGAAAGAGTCAAGTGTAGAAAAAACAGCCCCTTCAATGGAATTTTCTACAGGAACAATCCCATAGGTTGTTCTGCCTTTTTCTACATGAGCGAATACATCATCAATTGATTCCATGGGAAGGTACTCTGCCGAATGACCGAAATATTTTACTCCTGCCAAATGTGTAAAAGTAGCTTCAGGTCCGAGGTAGGCAACTTCAGCTTTTTTCTGAGATAGTCTACAAGTAGTAATAATTTCATGAAAAATTGAACGAAGAGATTTTTCGGGAAAGACTCCCTCATTTATTTGTGTTAACACTTCATATATCTGCCTTTCACGGAGTGGGTCCCACTTGGCACGTTTTCCTTCGTTTTTAAGTCTGCCTATTTCTTTTGCCAAACTAAGACGCTGCTTGAGGAGGTCGACAATCTGATTGTCGATGCCATCAATCTTTTCACGCACATTATTTATGCCCGCTTTGGGATTATCTGCCATAATATTACCTGCATTTGTAAAATAGTTGAGATTCCTCAATGGAGTGAGTTAGCTGTAAAACTTAGGGGATAGAAAATACTCTGTCAAGGTTAAATGGTTCTATAAATCATTGGAAAAAGAGATGAGCTGGGGTATTGTTTTGCCTCAACATGAATTATACACATATAGAAGTGGATGCAATAATAAACTCATTTGGAATGCGGGAAGCTCTTATGGCAAAAACATATGATGAAATAAACAGCAAGATCAAAGCAGGTGAAGCGGTGGTTGTTACTGCTGAAGAAATGGTTGATATCGTCCAAAAGAATGGTCCGGAAAAGGCAGCAAAACAAGTGGATGTGGTTACCACTGGAACCTTCGCTCCTATGTGTTCCTCTGGTGCTTTTTTTAATATAGGGCAAATGGTACCAACAATAAAAACGTCTAAGGTCTGGTTTAATAAAGTTCCTGCATATGCTGGACTTGCAGCAGTGGATACTTTTTTAGGTGTTACGGAACCGAGCGATGATGATCCTTTAAATAAGATTTATCCCGGTGAATTTAAATATGGCGGTGGGCATGTTATTGAAGATCTGTTAAGGGGTGAACGCATTTTTCTTGAGGCAAAGGCATATGGCACCGATTGCTATAAGGCCAGGAAATTAAAAAAATACATTAGTTTGGATGAAATGCCCTATGCACTCCTGTGCAATCCCAGAAACGGCTACCAAAATTACAATTGTGCCATCAACTTAAGTGACAAAGCTGTATATACCTATATGGGAATGCTAAAGCCTAAATGCCAAAATGCTAATTTTTGCAGTGCGGGTGAGTTGAGTCCTCTTCTTAATGATCCTCATTACCTGACCATCGGTATGGGAACCAGGATTTTTCTTGGGGGAGGCATTGG
>CAZWVC010000023.1:0-24393 GCA_964637245.1 uncultured Desulfocapsaceae bacterium | reverse complement strand
CAGCTGCGGCAAGATCGACTGGCCTTTGGTGAACATTGTGTAAATATCAGGTTTAACAGTAACTAAACAATTTGATGATATTTCAATTATATCCTAAAAATTGACACAATGTTCATGAGAAATCCGGGTTAGTAATCCAGAGCTAATATATTGCCAGACAGATCCTCATAGTAAATGGGTACCTGAGCCAAATTGTTTCTGGTAGATGTCCCGAGTGATATACCGTCTAAGGCAGACATTGCAGCAAGCATTGAATTAGGGAATTTTTAATGGGTGACTCTATGTTTTTTTTAATAACTGAGAAGCAATGAATAGATGGCTCCAACAATTAGGTTCGAATAGAAGTCGAAACAGTATTTCGATCATCTATGACCAATCTTTATGAGTACTTTTTTCAAAAGTATTCACCTATCACTTATATTACTCCTTTTTCACTTAAAATTTTCTAAACTTATTCCGATAACAAATAAAGCAACAAGGATTTTTTATATGAGCTTTGGGGTTCATTTTAAAATCAAGTGGAAAAATGTTGCTCTGTCTGAATTAGAAAGAGTCACAGAGAGCCTCAACTTTTTATTTTCAGCTGTGAATTTTTCATAGCTGAATAAGAGATTATTTATAATTTCTACACTACTGCATGGCTTATGCTGAATAAAAGGGGAAAAGTGAATGAAGCATAAATTGGTTTGTTTGGCACTGACTTTTGTATTATTTGTTGCCATATCTGCAGCAGCGCATGATAAGGTAATCGTTCTTCCGCTAGATATAAAAAAACATTATATGTACTGGCAAGGTGATTGGAAGACAAATACCTCCTATAAGGTCGGTGATGCTGTCCACATGGACGGCAGTAGTTATATGTGTATTTTTGAGCATAATTCATCAAATGCAGACTATCCTCCCTATGCCACCTATTGGGAATTAATTGCCGCTGCCGGTGCTGATGGCGCAGCTGGTGCAACTGGCCCACAAGGTCCAACCGGTGCCAGTGGCGCAACCGGTCCAACTGGTTCTCAAGGTCCAGTGGGTGCAGATGGCGCAACCGGTGCAGCTGGTCTTCAAGGTCCAGCCGGACCACAAGGTCCTGCTGGGGTTGATGGAAGTGATGCAACGTTTACATTACAGATTTGTCCTGGTAACAATGCAATGATTGGGATTAATGCTGATGGCACAATCATATGCCGGTCAACGATAGAATATAAGACCATTTTTATTACATCTACAAGGTATACCGGAAATCTTGGTGGGTTAGCGGGTGCTGATGCCAAATGTCAAGCTAGAGCCACCGCCGCCAGCTTAACAGGAGAATATAAAGCATGGTTGAGCGATTCCACTGACTCACCTGACACTCGGTTTAACAAGACATATGCATATGCAGATACGCTAGGTCAAGCAATAGCTGGAAGTTGGGCTGCATTAACAGATGGATTTTTACAGCACAATTTAGAATATGATGAGTTTGGCAACCCCCACAGCCAAGATACTATCTTAGTGTGGACAAATACCGAATCAGGGGGAGATGTAGCTCAGACGTCATTAGTTATGACATGTAACGATTGGACAGACGAAACCATTAGTAGTAGTTCCATCAATGGCCATATGACACAAGACGGTTCATCTTGGACGGCTGGTCAGTTCTATGGCTGTAATAACATCGGTTCGTTGTATTGTTTCGAACAATAATAAAAAAGCATAGATAAACTATGTATTGCTAATCTCCAGGGACACATACTGAAAAATAATTAAACGAGTATGGTTACCCCGGATAATATGAAATTCTTGGCATGAGTACAAAGAACCTGTGGACAGAGAAAAAAATACAGAACAATCTACCAATTATCCCCGCCTGTTACTCATTCGCGTTAAGTCTTTCCTTAAATTATTGTATTTGCTGCCCTATGGCAATCGGAGGATTGTACATAAAGTAGATTGAAACAACAAAATTTATAAATCTAAAATATTTATATTTCAAATTTTTAAGGAATTTATCGAAGTGAATGATAAAGAGAAACTGAAAGCAAAACAGGAATTACAGCAAAAATCCATAAGTCCTTGAAGATGGAAGGTATATTTATATCGCATAATTCAGAGCGACTTGAGATAGTTCGTTAAAGAGAAAGGGATTGGTAGCGTATAGTGGCAAGTCTTTGTTTGCCTCCTTTGCCTATTACCTTTGTTTAACTACAAGGTAAACACCAAGAACAGTAACGAAGATTGCTGTGATACCAATCGGTGAAAGGGATTCATCAAAAAGAAACCACGCCTCAATACTTGCAACGGGTGGTACCAGATAAAAATAGCTGGCTACTTTTGCCGTTTCTCCTTCACGGATCATATACATAAGCAGAAGGATGGCTGTGACTGATAACCCAATTACCAGCCAGGCAAGTGCAAATATCAACTGATTATCCCAGACTATATTGCGAGATTCCAGGGAGAATGCCAGAACAGCCATTAGCAACCCAGCGCTAATATATTGCCAGACAGATCCTGTGAGTAAATGAGTTCCTGAGCCAAAACGTTTCTGGTAGATAGTCCCTAGTGATATACCGACTAAGGCAGAAATTGCAGCAAGCATAGAGGGCCAGTTAAGATTGACACTTTCTTGCTGATCGGTAGTCAGCAGGACACAGATCACACCGAGAAAACCAAGGCCCAAGCCAAGCCATTGTATCATACGCAATCGTGTTCCAAATGCCAGCCTACCTAACAAGGCAGTGAGGATCGGTTGTATTCCCACTACTATCGCTGAAATACCAGCAGGCATCCCCCATTTAATTGCGGCGAACACTCCTCCGAGATATGTGCCATGAACCAGGAATCCTGTGACCATCTGGTGTCCTGCCTGCTGCCATGAAAGTCTTTTGACTTGGAACAAAAGACACAACAACAAAAATATCCCAACAGTTATGACCATACGGATAAAGAGTAAGTAAAATGGTTCGATGAAAGGGAGAGCATACTTTGCCGCAATGAATCCTGTACTCCACAGGAATACAAAAATAAATGGGATGGAACTTATGGTAAACGTGCGTAGGTTGGACATTGTGTTATTGTATTTAAGAGAAATCTCTATTGAGCGGTATGATTCTTACAGCAGGGGGACTATCTTGCAAGGAAAATATAGAGTTTAAGGTGTGAAAAAATGGTTATAGAAAATGGGGGTAATACTACCTTTTTTGCCGACCTGAATAATTATCCCTTGCAAACAAGAGTAGAAAAAGGAATTGGGGAAATAGCAAATATATGATAGTATACAAATAGTTAGCATGTGAGAGCTGGAGTTTTTCTGTTGAGAAATTCTATGCTGATTGACATAGCTACTATTCAATATCTAACGTCTCACCAAAAATGGCAACTACAGAGCCTGACAATCACAAGCAGAACGATTCAGGAAGCGGTCATACGGGAACCAGTCTGCTGATACGAGTTGTGTTGTTAGCTGTATGGGTGGCAATGGTTGACTTGTGGCTTGCCCGGCACTTTCGCAGTGGTGTCAGTGCCAATGAGATCTCGATGCTCCTTGGTATTCCTCTGGGTAGTCTTTGGTGTGTTGGTATCATTGATTTCTTATTGGGTCAGGAGAAGCGTGAGTCTTTTGTAGACAGCATTAAAAACTATGCCAGGCAATTTTTGAGGACTCACCTTAAAGCAAGTGTTATTACGGTGCTCTATATTGGCGGGGCACTTTTAGCAGCAACCTATACAACCGTCACTATAGATGCCACTGCGGATGGTAAGAAGAAATATGTGTTGTCGTCGCTGGCGTTTCCGGATAAAAGCGTAACCGGTGAAACGGCAGTAGATAAAGTCCGTGATATCCATATGTGGGTCAATCCATTTGCTCCGGAATATAATCTAGCAATCGAAGGCTTTCTCTCAAGTACCATTAGGGTAAAACCATTTTTTGGGACCTTGGTGGTTCCCGGCCGGGATCTGGTGGCAACGCCAACAGTGCTTTTTCGGCCGGATTTTACCAGTAATCTTATTCTTGCAAGTGGGGGCTGGTTCCAGCTATATCAAAAAACCGACGTTGGCTTTGTCATGATTGGAGAGGAGCAGGGGACGCATGCCTGGTATCTTGGCCCCCGGCGTAACCAACCCCGTGAATTACATAGCGATTGGCGGCTGGAAACGACAGAGTTGGGGCTAGGTAAGCAGGAGGTTGCCATCCTGATGAGGCGATGGCGCAATCCCAAGCTGCTTGAGACTGAGGCGGTGGGACCCAATCAAATTCTATGTGCGCTGGTCAGTAATATCGATAGAACCAGATATGTGGCTGGCACAGTGACTATAGTTACCAGACAGGAATATATTGATCTATTGATAGGAGACCTTAGCAATGATCAGGATACTTCTACGAACAATCGTTCCGGTACTTCTCTGTGTGCTTGGCTTGACACAGGTGCAGGCTAATCCGGAACGGCAAATTCGTATTGAATTGGAACTCGGTGATTCTTACGCTGTGGCCTTGGGTGCTGAATCCTCTGCCAAAGCTAAGCAATTAGCTGAAGCCGCATTGGTTGAGGCTCTCGAGGAAAAAGTTAAGTACTTTTCTTTTGTACCTTCCGCTGAACCAGCTTCGCACACCCTTACTTTTCGGATTGATCATCCAACCCCGGATCTTAGCCGTTCCGGAATCAGTCTGTTCGATTACTATGTTTTTCTTGAATTTAAAAAGAATAACTCAAATGTACGACACACCCTGCGCTGGTTATTTCGCGATGCTGCATCCAATCTTAACGGTGTGGATACCCCAGAGACCATTGCCAAAAATTTGAGTGACGATATTCGTAGACAACACGATCACTCCATTATCAAGGATATGTTGAGCAAGGTCAGTTTCACTGAGAAAGCTCACTTTAAACATGAAGGGGCCAAAGGCTGGATTATAGAACACTCCCGGCAGTCGCTTTGTATGGCGCCCGATAGTGTAGTCGTTGTCGAAAGCACAGTGCCACCGGAAGGATTTGAGGAAAGATATGGGGCAGAGGTTAAACGCCGACAATCAGGTGATGACGTCAGTACCTTTACCAGGGCAACGGATGATGTGGGTGAATTGATGGAATCTCCGGAAAATGCTCAGGTAGTGGCTGTGTATGTCATAAACTATGAAGCTGAGTGTGAAACAGCTTTGGTGGAATCATCTCCTGAAATGGTGTCGTTTGATGAAGGAGGTGGGCAATGAAAACATTAAGGTTCATCTTAATTATATTCTTCGTACTTGCCGCAGGTGGAAGAGCATTTGCCTATGAAAAAGCGTTGCAGGAGCAGGTCAGTCAAGGAAAATGGAGAGGGGCTGAAAGAATTTTAGTAAGAGCAGAGCGAGGATGCAGGCAAGCATCCAATCCTGAAAATTGTCTGGCTAAAATATCCTTTTCCCGTGCCTGGACCTATACCAGACAGGCAGCACAGGATGAAGGAAAGGAAGAGAACTACAGAGAGAACTATTTACAACGTGCCCGGGATGAATATCTGGCCATTTTAGAAAGACATCCCCAGCACCTACCGACAATTGACAATTTGCTTCTGGTTTTAGAACAGCTCGGTGATCGCAGGCAATTGGAGCGTATGTTGAGATCATTGCAAACTCTGGAAGATAATAAACGCTATATCAAGGCAGCGTTAACGCTTGCTGGTCTATATAACGAGGACAGTAATAGCAGGCGGGCATTTGCATATTACGCCCGAGTCTATGCAATGCAACCGAGCCAGCGTGCCCTGAACGGTTTGCTTGCGACTTACACGAAAGCTGCAGATGCAGAAAATGCAAAAAACATAGAAGCTTTGGCGGAAGGCTCGCAAAATTTTACAATGCGTCGCCAGTTGTATGAAGCAATATTGCAAACGCGAAATAAGGTAGAGCAACAGCAATGGGAAAACGCTGCTGTTAACTGGGTGGCATTGCTGGGGAAAGAACGGCTGCTCACCGCAGGACAGATCGTGCAGGACATTAATGTAGAATTACATCCTGAATTTAGAGAATTGGCACACCGTTTAAATGAGCCATACTTGGGTTTGTCTCGTGGCGATGTGAGATTTGGCGACATGACCCTGTTGGAATACCGACGGGCTGGCTGGTGGAATGAAAATTTACTTCGCACCTGGGCTTTCGCTATTGCAGCCTGGAGCGAGGGCCACAACAGACTATTGAACAACGACATAAAGGCTGCCAATGCAATATGGCAGGCTGCGTTGCAATTTGCTCCTCCCACATATACGTATGAGTACGAAGAACTAAAAGGTCGCTGGGCGGTATCTCTGGAACTGTTGACTGATCTTGCACGTTTACAGCGGTTGTATAAATCGCAGATCGATCCGTCAGGAAGAACCTTTGCCCAGATAGAACAGACATTGTTTTCCAGCAAGGCACAAGCCTATAAAGTTAATGATCTGCAAGCAATACAACGCCATCACACCCTGATGGGAAAAATGTATGCAGATTTAGGAATATTCTCTGAGCGGAAATCAGGTGTGCGCAGTGCCGAGTTTCAATTGAAACATGCTATCAAGACTGCAGAACGCCGCAGTGTCAAGACGGGAAAAGCCGATCCACAACCGCAGTTGGCAAAACTTATGGCCGATGGCTACTCTTGCCGGCTACCCTCACAAAAATCCGGATGCAAATCCAATTCAAAAAAAGCTCAGAGTCTTTATTTACAGGCAACACAGGGCTATTTGAAACTGGAAGCAGTCCAACCGGCGACCAAGACCCTGCAAAACATTCAAGTGACTAATCCGCAGACTGAAAAGAAGGTTAAGCAGTTGAATACCATGATTGATCTGCGTAAGAGTCTGACAGATGACTATCTGCTTAAGGGTAAAGACCATCCAGATGTCGTTACCAAACAGATTGATATTGCCAATCAATGGCAGATACTGGGGGAAACAACTAAGGCTCAAGATAGTCTTGATAGGGTGTTGAAACAGGAAAAAAAGCCCATTGAAAATAGAGATAAAACTAAAGTCTATGAACAGCTAAAAGCAGGTGATATAGAAGTCCTTAAGAAAAAGGTGTTGCAATTAAGGACGATAGAAAAAGATACGTAGTAACCCCTAAATTTTAATCTGTGACCATTGTAACTTTAAGTATATTATATCTCGCTTATTTCTGTAGAGCATTCACAGTTTCTACGAGATGGGTAACCCGTTCCGCTAACAACCGGACCATAGCCTGATGCAATACCGAGGCAACTTTTGGATTTTGTTTTTCAAGTTGTCTAAGGTTTTTCGTGGATAATCGATAAAGGATACACTTTTCGGCTGTGATAACATCAGCGTTATGGGTATGTCCTAAATAGAAACCGATATCGCCGATAACCCGGCCGTTTTTCGTTGTTTCAAGATAAAAAAATGACTCTCCTGACCTCCGTGCTCGTGTTGTCACCTGGCCGGATTCAAGGAAAAAAAAGTCATTCGCTGGTGCGCCTTCTTTAATAATAGTGGTCCCAGGAGATATTTCCAATCGCTCGAAATATCGAAGAAGCAACGTGATTTTGTTGGTATCCGGTAGAACGGCAGAGAGTTGTCGGGCAAACGAGACCGGTGTATCCGGTAGGTCTCCACTTTGCTGTAATATCTGGTCTTCGCACCATTCTATCCCATCATTTAAGCTAAAAAAATAGTGAGTAAGGGGATGGTAAGAGGAAAGTCCTCCATTGATCATCTGCTCCTGTATTTCTGCTGAGACTCCAGTGATAACCAGATTGGTCCCTAAGCTGTTCGTTAAATCCTTCAGCTTTCTAAAGCTTAGCATACCTGTGGAGTCGAGAATACTCACCCGCAGAAAATCAAGTACAACATAGGTCGGTTGGTTTGTATCAATCTGGCAAAGTCTCTTTTTTACCTGGTCATACAATCGATTAGCCGTGCCAAAGAAAATAAATCCTTGCAGTTGTAAGATATAAAGATGTTCTCCATGCATATCTAAAATCTTGCGCTGATAAGGCTGCCTGGGTATCAGGCTGTGGTAATTGTTGCCGGTTAATTCATGACGAACTACTTCCGTCTGACTGTAGCTGATAACAAACATGATCACGGCTGCCACAAGCCCCACGGCAACACCTGGCATAAACCCAACTGTTGCTATTACCAGGAGAACCAGCCAAATAATGGCAAAGTCAATTTTAGGTATAGTGAACCAGGTTTGATATCCCCACTCGACTAAAAAATTGAGACCCAGATACATAAGCAAGCCGCCCATTATAAATCTGGGGAAAGAAGAGATGATTGCAGCCCCAAAAAAGAGCGTAACCATTATAATTACCACTCCAATCAAACCAACCAGCCTGCTCTGAGCATTCATCCGAAAATTGAGAAGAGTCAGGCAAAGTTGTCGAAAACCTACAAAACCAGGGCTGACACAGGAAAGGAGATTCCCAATTCCGGCGATGCGGAGTTCCTTATTCAGATCGACATCTTGTTTAGATTCCAGCTCGAATGCACTGGCATTAAGTAATAAAGCAATAGAACTTACTGTTAATACAGTTACTATGTTCGCCGTCTGACCAGCTATTACCATCCAGTCGACTAAAATAAACTCTGATACGGTGAGAGGTTGCCACAGGCTTTGATCTGGGAAAGGTCCTAAAAGCCAACCCTCAGCGCTAAGCTTTTGCCAAGAATATCCTAACTGCCATGCCGTCCCATAGAACAGTACGATAGCCCCAATAATAAAAGCTGGTATTATGCTATTGTTTTGTAATCGTCTGACGGTTATCAAAAGAACAACGGCAAAGATGAGACTTGGTAACCAGCGAAACAGCACAAAAGGCTGAAACAAATCTGCAAAGCTCAAGTTTACAGCTGTCAAAGATATTCCACCCTTAAACAACAACCACCCAGTTCCAGCCAAAAAACCACCGACCACTGGGTATGGAAAGTAACGAACTAATCCACCTAAACGAAAAGTACCAAGTCCCCAAAAAAATAGACCTGTGAGCATAACTGTTAGTCCAATTGCTATGACAACCGTATAAAAAGTGCTTTCCAATGAGGCTCCATCAGGCATCGCAGCAACAATCGATGCAGAGAGTAGACCAAAAATAGCAACAGATACATCTTGGTTACTGCCGACTGATCCTGGTAGAGCAGCAAAAAGAGCAGTGACCGTTGCGATCATCAAAGCACCTACAAGAGCAAACCCGATTCCATATCCGACATAGGAATTGAGCTCCCCGCCATAGACAAGGGCAGCATAAGAAACCGAGAGCACAACCTGCATTATTCCCGTAATTATACCGCCTGTAACAATGGCTAAAAGAGAGGCTGAATTAGGATTATTATTGCTGGAATTCAAGAGGTGTCCGCCTTTGTGCTAATAAAAACATGAATTTTTTTGGGGAAAGCCCCGAATACCATTAACTAAGGTAAACAGACAGGAGAGATCCCCGCACATCAAGGGTTGCGCTTACCAGTACTTTATGAGGCCAGATATCGATTGCTGTTTTCCAGTAAGGGAATATCCTGACAATCATCAGTGTGATGATTGATAGTGAAAGGTAAGGTAATGTAAAAACTGAGTTTTACATTCGGAACTATCAAGAGTTATGCCAAAAGATAAATATTCGTCTATAGCTTGCGAACCGCCTCATATTATTGAGAAATGAAAACAAGAGTGTGTCTATTCAATTGGTTAGTGGCACTGAAAACCAGCACAAGGTGTAAAGCTTTTAGACACCTTAGGCCGTAATCGTCTATCTTGTTGACAGTGGTCCGGCTTGATCAGATGCAACGGCAAAGAATTCTTCAGCTTTGGGATTGTTACAATTAGCCGGAAACTTTCATGAAGACATTTGCTATAACCATATTTTATGACGTAATTAAAGCCAGTTTTGGTGATAGACTTAGCTTATTTCCAGTTACAGTTTGTACTTTCCCAAAATATTAAATGTTTCACCCATCGGGTGGGTTTCTCAGGCTCATGTCCTGCGTTATAAGGGGATTGCGTTAGAAAACTACAGCTTTACCCTTGATGCCTTATACACAATCCTGCCAGATACATGAAATTTACGGGTTAGCGATAGAAACTATAAAGATTCAGAGGAGGGTGTCTGTTGAAGAGCTAGGTCTATGATATTCAATACGAGGGGGATGCAAAGCGTTAGTGGAAATCAATACTGCCGGTTAATAATTACTCCCTTCTTGAAGGGAGAAGTTTACATACTGACAAGGAGCTTTTTAGTGGATGCCCTCTTTCTGTTGGAGTACACCCTGACAAATAAAAATCATATAAGACTAGTGTCCTGTCAGCCTCATCTGCCGCAGTTTGCTTGCTATTTTTTTCCTGACGTCTTTACTCCTTCTCTCACAAAACGCTGCTATGCTCAATCAGTCGTGTCTTGCAGGAAGCAAATATTGCGGTGCGATCTAACGACATTAGATGCTAGCAATGACACTAGTCTCTGGCAAGAGAGCTGAAAACACTCATGACAGAGATTCTGGGAAATGATCAAAATGCTGTTGTGATAACAAATGCTTATTGCATGCTGCTCTGCAGGATAGCTGGCATCATGAGTAACCAGAAATTCGAATTGCTCTTGGCGCCATAATACCCAGTACCACCGGCAACATTGCCCTCCTGCGGATTATATGGGTTGCCCTCACCATCCAATAGACCCGACAGAAAATTATAATATTCCTGCAAGTCAGTATAGCCATCACCATCGTAATCACTTTTTTGATCTGCAGTGCTTAAATTCCCAAAGTTGCTTATTTCCCAATCGTCTGCAATTCCATCGCTGTCGACGTCCGTAATTGTTGCGTTTATACGTATCATGCCGTTGATAATTGCTTGAGCTTTCATCGGATAAAGTGGAGGAATACCGATACCTTCAGCTGGATACCCAGCGGCAGTATTGCTAATAAATGTAGTGGAGATGGATACAGGATAGAGTCCGTCGGGAATGGATGGGGATGGAGTAAAATTCAGGGTGAAAAGTACTGTTTCGCTGCCTCCTGATTCAACTTTTGCTGCCGCGAGCATTACCCCGTCTGCAACGGAATTAACAACTAAAGGCTTATCATAAGTTTCAACCCCAACTGTAACCTGGCTTGAGGGCAGAGGGGCAGGAGGATTAGTCATAGTGGCCCACTGCTCAGCAAAAGTTTTGAAAAACTGTGAAGAAACGCTGTTTAAAGTGAGAACTTCTGTGTCGTAATGCACTGTAAAAGCCACACCCCTGACGTTTGAAGGGATATCGAGGGATATGGCAATATCCAACGGCACTCCCTTATCTCCATCTTTGCTTTCCACAGTAATGGTTTCAGCCATTGCCGGTGAGAAACACAAAGACAGCATTAAAATAATCACGGAAAGAATTGAATTGTAACGCACCATGGTTTCCTCTTTATTTTTCTCCCAATCAAAGTCAATGAGCACTGCTCATATACAGTCGTGACTCAACTCTGATTTGCAAATATGTCTAACTGTTCTAAAATATTAAATTTTCACAAAAAGAATATTATTTAAAATTAAAATTCTGCAAACATTCAACAGCACGTTGATCTCTTGTAAAGGAAAAGAGATAGACAGGTACTTCTTGCAGCAAAATATCGCTCAAATCCATCATTTTCCCAACTCTAACCTTATCATACCAGGGAACTGTCATAACCGGCATGAGCAACTTTAACGCCTGAAATGATGACACTGTTTCCACTTTATTCTCTTCCGCCTGGTGTAAGAACAACAAACCTTTCAGGGGACTTTTATCATTGAGGGCATCCATTTCCTCCCCCGCCCAGGGTGTGCCATATGCATCAAAGCCTTCACCTGACCTTCTAACGGCCACTCGATCATCACTGAGAAATGGATCCTTCGTCACCTGCTTAATCAGTCGAGCAATAGTACTTTTACCAGCACCAGACTTGCCTGCCAATATTAGTGTTCCATCATCGCGCCGCCAGCCGGCTGAGTGAATAATACCTCCCTGGTTATCAGCTAATAAAAAAGTCAAGATTACCTGGTCTAAAGGATAATAGAACGGGTGGAGACTGATCAAACCACTCGACTTATCAATAAATTCTGATGCGCAATGTATAAAAATCTCTTGTTCATTCAGTCTGATGAGTGTTATCAGTATCGGTTCCTCATATTGAGGTGGCTGTTCGATAATCATGTAATCATTGCCACACTTCCAACATGTCCAGTTACTTTCACTCTCAAAAATCCTGCTAAAACCCTCCATTGATGGTGCTGGTCTATCAGTTATTACAACGGTAACATCGTTGAAGATGTTGTATTCGCTATTGGTAAGTTCAAAACTATTGCTTACCCAGTGATGCTTACCATGCTCCTCTAATTGGACGTTTTCTGTTACGAATGTGAATCGGCATCCGGCAATTGAAATTTGCATTGGAAACGCTTCTCATGAACCACGTTGATAACAAACACGATGGAAATTACAGCTGTTTGGCTGTCTTGCACCTGGTACACCAACAGACTTACAGTTGCCGGCAAGAACTTCATCGGCAGCTAAATCAATTGTTGTCAATTGAGGCTTTTCGTATTTCTTTTTAGTCTTCTTTTCTGACATATCTTCTTCTTTTCACTTTCTGTTATTTAGCTTTTCAGCCATCAATCCGCCAACTTTGCAGAGGAACGGTGACACTATATTCTCAGATCCGGTTTCCAGACGGAAAAAAGCCGGACAATAATCACAAAAAGCAAGATTACTGCAATTCTTACATTGAAGATCAGCATCTACTTTTTTCTTCCATAAATGTGGCAGAACTTTCTGCCATCCTTCGATAAAATTACCTTTTTTCAGGTCATATCTAATATCATCTATCATCATACATGGAGAGAGAAAACCTTTTGCATCGACATGAAAACTGTTTACTGCAGCCCCACATGCATACAATTCTTCCGGCAGCGCCGCATCCTGCAGATTCTCAGCATTTTTTATCCATTTGTTTACCAGTTCATCAGATGACAGGGTAAGATCAACCGCTTGTTCCGGCTCCAGCCTGTATTGCAGAGGTGCCCTGTCGCCTCGCAAAGTGGGAAATATTTGGGTATCAAATCGAAATGGAACCCCTAACTCTTCCGCAAACCGCTTTAAGGCACCATAGTCATCCAGATTCTCCGTCATTATCACTGTCTTAAGAAGAACATTTATATTATTCTCGACAAGTGTTCTGCAGTTTTGCATGCAGTGTATTCCCATGCTCGTCATACTGGTGACATTCCCGCAAATCCTGTCGTTAGCACCATAGAGTGATATCTCAATGTTTCTTGGTGGATATTTACAAAACAGTTGAATATGTTCATCGGTAATAAGTGAGCCGTTGGTAAACAGGGTGACTATTAACCCTTTCCGTATAGCATGGGTGTAAATGTCAACAAAGTCATGGCGCAGCAGAGGTTCACCACCTGTTATCAAAAGAAAGAGCGTGCCGGAATCAGCAATCTCATTTAGAATCTTCTGCCATTGAGCTGTATCTAACTCATCATGGACCTCTGCTCCGCTGTTGTAACAATGAATGCAGCTAAAATTGCATTTTGAGGTTAACTCAATGCTGCCATTGACAGGTACCCTATTTTCTACAATGGACTTGTGAAACCTATGATAAAAGGCTTCGGTTGCCTTACTATTGGTACAACCCATCATTTCACCTCATCCACAAGCTGCTGTTCGATCAGTTTATCCATGAACTCAAGACAATCCTGTTCGGCATCAGTGGTATCTACTTCGAATTCCAATACTATTTTACCAATTATATCCTCTAGTGATGATTCACCATTGAGATGAGTCCAAATATGTTCCGCAACCGGGTTAAGCGAAAAGATATGCTCCATATTGGCAATATTACCAGTTATGGGCACCAATATGGTTTCCCCAGCTACCTGACGTGTCACCACGTTGGTATTTTTACGAAACTTCTTACCTAGCATGTTTTTTTTACACCTGTTATTCCTGCAGTTTCAATGCTGGATCACCCATTAGATTGAAGATATGCAACATATACTCAGTATAATCACTGCCATGATAATCGCTTAAAGCCTGCTGAATAGCATCTCCCAGACGAACACCTGGCTGTGAGAAGACTTTTTCTATAAACACTTTATTGATTTTTACAGATTCCGCATTGTCGGACAGACCAGATGGGCTCCAGGCAGCGACAAATCCGCCACCAATCTTTTTAAACATTGCCTCGCCAAGTGAGTCAAAACCCGGATATGCATAATCACCAACCAGGCAGGTCTGCGCAGCGAATACCGGATATCTGCTATTATACAAGGATGATGTGTCTGCGTTTTCTAATATCGGGCTGATACCAATATTTTCCCACGCACCGTGCCCTATATAATTGAGAAGCATAGGTCCTGCGTTAATGGAGTCGACAAGTGCAGCATGAGCGCCAGAACTTGTATAATATGGCGGTGCAGGACTGGCATCACCTGATACATAAATTTTTTCAACAGCAAAATCAGAGCCTACCTGAGCTGCATATTGCTCACTACCTACGCTGAAACTATTGCCAACTGTTTCGTCATCTTCATCTGCTACCAGAACAACTGTTGCGGACCCTGTACCTGTTTCATACTCTATGATCTTACCAATCATCACAGCTAGTTCACCACTGTTGCCAGCTGGAATCCTGCCAATGGGGATATTGGGCATACCATCGTTGTCAATATCGGTATACAGCCCATCTGCAGTAAAGAGACCATAGGGCGTTTCGGCCATCATTGCTGGAATGAAATTATCCCCAAACCCTTGATTATCTTTATAGTCAAAGGTACCATCACCAGCCAGGACGATATATCGAGGTGGTACGTACCAGTTATTGCTGGCATAGCGGATGAATTGTTGGATAGCTCGTGGATCATAGAGGCCATGACTGAACGAGTCAAATATATCGGACAGCAATATAACCTTGGCGTCCAAACCGTTCGCGGTTCTGAAATCCGCTAAAATCTGGGCGACAGAAGCGAAATCTTCCGGTGTAATAATAATGTAGGGTGCACCTTCATCATTTGCCAGTAGATCCGTATCACTGCTGTCCAACTTAACTGTGGCAGGTTCACTCAACCCGTCAATGATGAAAGCTGCATATTCATGCTTATCACCGTGCGTTGTGAATGTAACACTATAAACGCCGCCGTCTTCTGTAATCAGAGTTTCGGTTACCAATTTTGGCTCAGCGTCTTCAGTCACATCCATTACCAGAATGTCAGAAGCAGAAAATCCACTTACTGTGATTTCTGAAATGTTACCATTATTGAACATGGCAATATCATTAACAGCTATAAATTCCCTGGCATACCTGACATCGATGGAATCGAGGGCAAATATATTATCGCCAGCCGCTGTCCTGTCAATCTGCAGGTTGTTTTCCCCTGTTATGAGTTCATTGTTATCGAGAGTGACTACCACTCTCTTGATTGTAAAACCAGACCATGTCACGGTTCCCAGATCAATTTCATTGGCATGTCCGACATTGAGTTTCAACTCTGCAGAGTTGTCATCTGAGAGTCCATATAGATTAACAACAAGTCTTGCTTCAGTTATCGCATCAAGGTTATCCACTATAGTGAAGGGAACCGTCTCAGTTGTAACAATGGAGTTAAAGTGTTTCCAGAACCAGTAGTCTTTTTCAGATCCGACTGGCATATCCGGCTTGGCTATCACATCATTTTCGAAATGAAGCGATTCACTAAAGGATTGTTCGACACCGACCTCCGCCACTGGGTTTCCGCCTGAGACCGTTTCCATTAACTGTGTGTCGGAAGTATCAACACCTGAGAGGATATTTATGACCTCGGCCATATCAAGCCGGCTGTTACCGTTGATATCGGCACTGCCGTTAAAATCTGCAAGTGAAGATGTTTCCGCTCCAGCAAGGATCTGCAATGATTCGATAGCATCACGAATGGAGACAACACCATCCTCATTGATATCACCCGACGCGCCCTGTCGGTTGAACTCAAAAAAGTAGACATTTTCATCACTATAAAGGGTAGAGTGGCGTGCACCATAAAAATAGATAGATGAATCCAGCCCATCGACAATATATTTAACTTGCCGTCCCTTATTGGTGATGCTCAATTTACCGGCCTGAACTAGATCTGTAATTGTTTCGGTGCTCAATCCAGTTGAGGCTGCCATGGTGCCAATTGTCATTGTATAAACACCACCATTTGTCACACCGACCTTCAGTATGAGATTGCCTGAGAAAGGCAGATCAGACATTGACATCATCTGCGCAGCAGGAGCCATTCGAGCAAGCATTGCAGCAGGAATCTCTACATTTCCTGTTTTCTTTTTCACCACTTCAATAGGTTGGAGGGCGTATCCTTTTTCCTTGATGCCAGATATGAGAGTAAAAGTCTCGGCAGAATTTTCACCGAGAACGACATTAAATGGTCCATAATCCCTCACTCCGCCATGAACTTCATATTCTCTGATCATATACATGTTCTCACCCGGGGACATTGCCGGGTCGGAACATTGATATATCCCCTGCCGAGATGTGAAAACGGATGGTATCAGTGAATTATTGACTATGACAGGTGTTTTGTCTTCACCAAGTCTCAGCAAGTCAAAACCACGAGTACCAATTTCTGAGGAGGTCTGCCACTGAACAACGTTGAAACCGTCTTTTGAAAAAACTTGCAGGGAACCGATAAGAGCATGAGTCGGTTCAAATTTCTCATAACCAAAGTTGATAGCCATGGCACTGCCAGAACTTGTAGTGACCTGGACGACCTCTTTGGAATCATATAGCAGACCATTCTCGAAATCGAGCCCCTCGGTAACCTCATAGACAGTGCGCATATCGTTGAGCACATTTGCTGTATCAGTTATATAGATACTGTAGGTTCCCTCTGGTAAGCCGGGGAACTCATAGTAGCCGTTACTGTCAGTAAATTTTGTATCAATAAGCAGAGTTCCATCATTATTGCGCAATTCCACGCTTACATTGGCAAACCTGTTTTCTCCTGCTCCCACTTCTCCATATACTTCTAAGGTATCCTCCCAGACATAGCCAGCTATGGAGAGATCATCCCCGGCATGATAGCCAAAATCCAGATCCAGGTAATTAGTGCCGCTATTAAAATCATAGGATAAGACATGACCGGGTCCACTTTCTCCATTTTGATCAGCGGTTGTCAGACCAAGACCCGCAAGTTGAGGCTGGTTCTCATCCACCACCACAAAATATTTGCCATAGGAGATGCCTGCAAAGAAAAAATC
The DNA here is from genome assembly GCA_964637245.1 of uncultured Desulfocapsaceae bacterium. Taxonomy (GTDB): domain Bacteria; phylum Desulfobacterota; class Desulfobulbia; order Desulfobulbales; family Desulfocapsaceae; genus Desulfopila_A. The sequence goes on along the minus strand of CAZWVC010000023.1, from coordinate 7,192 downwards.
ACCATTCACATCCGTTATCACCGAACCGACACTGGCGCCATCGTCGGCCCCTGGCTCGTAAATACCGTCGTCATCTACATCAACATAGAGCAGGACTGTGACACCTGAAATACCAGGCTCAACACCGTTTTGACCGGTGCTGCTGTCTAAATCTCGAAAAACTGTACCACCAAGGGTTCTATCGAGAAAATAGCCAAAACTTTCACTTTCATCATCGGCATCGAAGTTAATGTAATCCACTTCACCTGCTATCGCTGCCGCTGTTGTTCCATAATAATTGGTAAGAATGCCATTATTGTCTGTTATCCTGAGGGTATAATCCGCATCATCACCTGCAAGACCTACAAATTCCACATCACCATTTATATCAGAAATAGCCGAGCTGATCACGAAACCACTACCATTAAGCAAATCTACAGTAATACCGGCTATCCCAAGATCGCCGCTGGTATATCCATCGGAGTTGCTGTCTAAAAAGATTTTTTCCTTTAAAGTATAGGTTGTGGCAGTGGCTTCCAGGCCAAAGTCGTAATCAAGCCGCCTGTCGCCACCACTGAGAGAGGTGGCCAAAAGCTCTCCTTCACCAGGATCTATGGTGTAACCTGGAATAGGTGTAACCACTACAAAATAATCGCTGTAGGTCGATACATCGATGTCACTGAAAAGGTAATTACCGCTGCTGTCTGTTGTTGTTGTGGCAACACTTGCCCCATCATCGCCTCCGATTTCAAGAATACCATCATTATCCCTATCAGCGTAGAGGGTTACAGGGACAAGAGCAAGGCCAATTTCACCCGGGTCCTGCACACCATCATCATCGACGTCATGCCAGACAGTATCGCCAAGAGCTGCACTTCCCGGTGGGCTGTTGTAGCCGATATCAATATCTGAGACAACACCACCTGCAACAACAGCAAAAGTATTGGATCTTCCGCCCTGATCGGCCGGTGCTGTCTGAATAAAACCAGCCGGAATACCTGCGAGCACTTCTATATAGTATCCCGTTGCAGGCGTAACACCTGTGAAGCTATAATTGCCACCACTGTTTGTTACTGTAGTTGCAGCCGTTGCCCCATATTCATCTTTCAAGGCCACGGTCACATTGGCAAAACCTGTTTCACCGAGATCTTCAATGGTGTCACCGTCCAGGTCATACCAGACTCTGCCTGTAACAGCTCCGCTCTCCAGACTGGGATTGTTGACAATATTGGTGACACTCTGCTGGATTGGTTGTGGAAACTGATCGGCACTGACGTATGCGGTATTTATAATGGTGTCAATACCGGTTGCCAGAGGATCATCCACCTGTACATCGTAGGTGAGTGTCAATGTCTGACCCGGTGCTAAACTATAACCGTCACCACCGCTGACAAAACCGGGAGGAGGATTAGCTGCAATACCACCGGCAGGTGGACCAGCAGTTATATCTACATTATCAACATAGAAATATTCATTAGTCCCTCCATAATATCGGTCAATAGTAAAGCGAATATACGTCGTTGCAGATTTATAGGCGGTTATATCATGTATACCTGATCCGGTTGAGACACCACTGATATTGGTAATTGTTTGCAAACGCTGAAAATTGGTGCCATCTGCCGAAACAAAAATCCGTACGCGATCACTGGTATCAACCCCGCTTGATGTGGCATAATCAAAGGTGAAATTCAGATCTCCTATCATACTGGATGTATCAAGTTGACGCGTCACAACAGAACCCTCTACAGTCATACGCAGCTGACCTCCGGTCACCCGGACATTACCGTCAATCTCTCCGTTGGAACCGGCTTCGTCTTCTTCAACCCAGTCGGCAGCGAACAAGTAGCTGCCATCATTATTTGCGTATGATACCGTTTCAAATTCATCCCTGGCATTTGATGGCGGGGTAATCTGAACGCTTGCCGTTCCAGCCAGATAGCTAATGCCCGGAGGTAGGGGGTCGTAGATGGCCACTCCGGTGATGGGTTGAGTCTCAGTTGCCGGATTGGTAACGGTAACCGAATAGCTGTATTGATCACCAGGTACAAGTGGGTCAACTCCTGTGGAGGTTTTACCGACTTGGAGACTTCCATAAGTTACTACTGCAAAATCTGAAGCACTGAAGATCTGAGTTATACCCTCTACGGTTCGAGTACCAGTGGAATCCACATTGTTAATCGAGATATCTCCGATGCCAAAATCCCGCGTTGTTTGTGCGTCGAATTGAATTATTATGCTCTGATGCGGTGCCAGACCGCCTAGAACGGTGGCAGACCAGCTCAGCTCCGCACCGATTTGCACGGGATCAGCTGCTCCATCAGTGACAGATGAATAATCACCACGGGTTATTTTCGTAGTTCCTGGAAGATATTGATAATGATCCGGCAGGGTATCGACCACATTAACGTCGTTGATGCTGTAGTCATAAGAGTTGACAATAATAGTGAAAGTGGTCGGCGCCTCTCTGGCTGTCACAGGAAGAATTGCGGGGTCAGCAGTTTTATCAACGGTGAAGACCCTGTCAAGCAGATTCCCACCCGGTATGGTAGTATAACCCACATCAATTGCAGGAGACGCAGTAGCCGCCGTTTCGGGGTTCTGACCATAAGACATCACTATCGGCCCTGTTGCCCGAACATGGGCACCTGTCAAATCACCATCCAGAGCATCGAAAACATACTGATTTTCCAGGCGATTAAGCGTGTATTCCAAGATAGGATCGCTACCATCTTCAGGATCTCTGTCCACATAAACCCTGGTATTATCCTGTACAGCCGTAATAAAAATCCCGGAATCATCGGGAGAAGTACTTACACTTGTTGAACCTGGAGCCCAGCCCATATAGTGCTCATTTTCAAGCAGCAGAGCAGGTACCAGCGAATAACCCCAATCATTGGTCTGCTGACCGGCATCAATTGTGGAAACACCCCAGAAGACATCGGAACCGCTTAGGTAGACCGCAGAACCTGGTGGCACATACCCTCCGGTACCGTCTGAGAAGGAGAGAGTATCACCGGGATTCACGGTGAAGCTGCCTGAATTTGCAGAGGTTTCCCAGTTAATGATCAGATCGACGGAGTGAGGGTTATGGACATAGATATCCACGGGTGCGCCGGAGACATTGGCTCCATCCACCGGTGCATAGTACTCATCATCCCAGAAGCCTCGTGGAAAAGCGGATAGACCTCTCAGTTCATAAGTTGCTCCCTGATCACCCACCACATACTGCACCTGCAGCGTATCACTTCCCTTTATTTCTCCTCCTGTGAGCACATCGGAAAAAGTTCCAGCTGATGCTGTTGCGCTGATGTTCACATCGTCAATATACCAACCGCCCCATTGCCAGGTAAAATCGGTCTCGATAACCCAGCGCCATTGTACTACGGATTGTCCTGCAGCGTAGCTCGTGGCATTATGCACGGGGCTGTCTACCCAGTTGAGATCCTCTCTGGTGGGATCACCCGCTCCATAAACCCAGTCGTCCTGCCAGGCACCACCGTCAATAGAATATTGCAGCCTGGCAAAATCATAATTATTTCCTTCTACTTCAAGCCACTCCCGGTAACTGATTTGAACGGTGTCGTATCCAGAAAAATTGTAAACGGGCGAATAGAGGTAGACCCCGTTGATATTATTGTCATAGAGATCATCAAGATCGGTGGCCCAGCAAGAGCTTCCCGAACTACAAACATCAGGCCCCCCTCCACTACAATTGCTGCTGGAGCAGATAGGTGAACTGTCAGAAGAAAAGACTGTGGGTGTTCCATACTCCCAGTTGGTTTGCCCACTGGCAGTCCCGGTATAAAAACCACTGGGACCTGATTCAAAGTCATAGGTAAGATTCAAGTCTGCAAGGGTGATCGAACTATTGTCAAGCAGATATACCTCTCCTGCATTGAGTGAGAGACTTGTTCCGTCAACGGTGCCATCGTGATCAGCATCTATTGAATCAATGACACCATCATTGTTCAGATCAATTGTGACAGTGGTGCCATCTTCAGTGGCCATGATCAGAGTGTATACCCGTTCAAAGTCACGATAATCTTTAGCTGTATCGAGATCTTCGCCAAAGGGTACTTTGTAGGTTGTCAACTGCGGTTTTACAGGATACACCTCCCAGGAAAGCGCCTGAATGGTTCCTACAGCTTCTGTCCAGGAAGTCCTGGTTACCGTTGGTACACCACCTGCCACATAGATTTTGTCTCGTCCATCATAGCAGTCAACAGGAGGATTGTCGGTGCATCTGGGTGTGGCTGGACTAACTCCTGCAAGCTTTATATTGGAACTCTCAAGCTCCCACACACCTCCCCTGGAACTTATTGTAAAATACTCATCGGCCGTTGACGGAGAAGCGGGATCAAAATCATAACCATCCTCCCAATGATCGTAATAAACGATGGTATTATCCGAAGAGGCAACAACACTTATGATGCTGTGCATCCCCTGAGCCTTCTGGGTATCGTCAAAGCCACCGAGTGTGGCCATGATATTCCATAGATTCTCTTCATCGCCTGGCACAAAAAATTGTGAATAGCCGGCAGGTGTTGCACCCTGCAGCGGCTTTCCGAACATTATACAGATAGATAACGCCAGCAGCGCTATTCTCATGAGTTTTTTTCCTTCTCTTTTTTCTCGCATCACACAACCAATGTTTAAACCATTTCTCATTTTTGCGGTTCTCTCCTCTGAAACCCATGAATATTATTGAGAATAATTCTCACTATACTCATTCTTTCTTTTCCATGAATCCGCTAAATATCGATCAATCCATTCCTTTTTTATAGTTCCCCACTTCAAAATATAGAAAAAAACGGCAAGCTTTGTCAAGTTGAACCGGCCGTTGTGCAGGCTCAATTATTGTCTAAAATCATTAAAAATAACAATATGATGCTAGGAAGAGATAATTCAAAGACACAACATAGTTACAGAAACGTAATCACAAAAATTTAAAAGAATCAGCTTTTATTTCAGCAAACAGACACTTAGCAATAACATTGAATTCTAAATTACAATAGCGTAACTCAGAGTTGCCAGTTAGAAAACATCATGGCAGAGCATATTGTCTTAAAAATGGAGGAGGAAAAAAAAAATTATGACTACACAAGATATATGCACTATCGACTTAATTTTTTCATATCTTGTATGTGAATGATTGGAACGGAGTTTAAAAAATCACATTAGTGACCGAACACAATAGCTTAGGTTTGAAAAGCCAGTGGTTACCTTTAATTTCGAGGAAAGCGTAGTTGCAATTTCCAGAGCATTATCAATCAGGCCAATCGGGTCAAACTTTCATTAATTTCTTGTGTTAACTTGATCATCGGTTTTTCCTGTTATTAAAGGATGGTCATCCGGCAGTGCTTCCCTGGTGGTTATCTTCTTGCCGATGACATCTTTGACTTTTTTATTACAGGTGAAGGATATTTCCCCGTCGATAAGCACCTTACAGGAACCGCACATTTGCATTCCACAGCCAAATCGTGTTTTGGTAAGTCCGACTTTTTCATGGATAACCCACACTACTAACTCGTCAGGCTCTGCCTCTATGTTATAATCTTTCCCATTTACGTTGAGAGTGACCATTATTGCTCCTTATTCCTGCTCTGCATTTTACTACATACGTCTTTTCTCAGAGAGATAGTAAACATCATTGCTTTCTCTTCATTATTTTTCATTAAAAGAATGATTGGAGAAGTCGAATCATTTGAGTTAACAGTCAAAAGTGGACATTCGGTTATAGGTATATATTCTTAGAATTGTTAGTATTCTGCTATATCAGAGTGTTTTAAGAGTTGACCTATCTATTATTTACTGACTCAAAGACCTTCAAAAGAATGGCCATGTACAAAATAGTTGAGAATTCTCTTTAGATATAATAACATTTGAGATATTGATCAGGGGATTACTCAGTTACGGTAACTACTCAAGTTAGAGATAGTAGCGATTTTATTGCTGTGCTTGATGGTTACAACAATACTTATTATGTGAGTCGAGGGCTTTTTAGTAATTGAACTAGGTTTTAGACTCCGTGTTAATGCCTGTATAGATAGGCTAGGATATTGTCATGAGTAATAACTATCAAGTCGTTTTTTATGGTGTTGTTGCAGAAGGATGTAAGGAAGAAGAGGTTAAAAAGAAGTTAGCCATACTTTTAAAAGAAGATGAGACAACTATCGCAAAACTATTCTGTGGAAAACAGGTAGTTATAAAACGTAATGCCTCCCTGCCAACATGTGAGAAGATACAAAAAGCTTTTCGGTCTGTCGGAGCAATCTGCTCTATCACAAATCCAAATCCTGAACTTCAGACAACTTCGCAAACACAGCCAGAGATAGAGGAACCTCAGCAACAGGAACACAACAAAGAACCTTCTCCGTCAGACATCCCCCCCTCACAATCGTCTGATATCAAAGAAAATATCATAAGCAAAATAGCTGACAATGTTGGTCAACCAAAGCTGATTGTTAGCAATCTCAAAGAGAAATTCTCTCGGTTCAAGACTGAGGCAGCGGCATCTATCGAGTCTGATTTAGAAGACGGTGATGTTAAGGTGCTCCTAAAAAATCGGTATGCTCTTACCCTTCTGAGTATACCGTTTGTTTTTCTTGCTCTCATTATCATGCCTTTCATTTATGATAGTAACCCAATGCCGCTGAATGACAAAAACCTCACTATTCTGGCAGAACATATCGATTTTATAGAAAAAGCCTTCACTACAGAAGAGCTTGAAACCAGGTCGAAGGACAAACGCGACTATCTTGATTATCTTCTGGTCAAGCCTGTAAGGAAAATGGAATATGATTTTAACGACACAGTAATTGAAATTTCAGATGAATTTAATGATGATGATTTTGCACAAGCGGAATTGGTTAAGATAAAGCCTTATCTTGAATTACTGGCTCAGGAGCGACAAAAGCTCAATGATCTAGGTTTTATAAGCGCTAGTGGAAAAAAACAACTCGATAAGGTTTTCAAGAAACTTAATGGTGAGAGGACTTAGGTAAATTTTTTTGCTCACCTTTATACGATATATTCTTTTCTGCGGGGAAATTGGAGTTACTCCTATTTCCCTGTATTACTTTGAGTATCCCTCTCAAGAATTACAAGCATCCGCTTTGAGTGTATTGATTAGGGAAGTGTAATTTAGAGTGACTCAAGATAGTTGACCATTTGGGTCCGCTGCTTTTCTGTGGGCAATCTCCCCTTACTTGCC
>CAZWVC010000022.1:0-24846 GCA_964637245.1 uncultured Desulfocapsaceae bacterium | reverse complement strand
TATGCAATTATCAGAATTTTCGAGCAAAACAATAATAGAGCCATTCCGTATCCGCTCGGTTGAACCCATTTCTTTTTCCACTATGGAATATCGTCAAGACAAGCTGAAGACAGCAGGATATAATCCTTTTCGCCTACAAGCCGAGGATGTGCTCATCGATCTGCTAACCGATAGTGGCACCGGAGCAATGTCGTCACAACAATGGGCTGGCATGATTGCCAGTGATGAATCCTACGCTGGAGCGACTTCATTTTACAAGTTTGAAGCTGCAGTCAAAGACATCACCGGATTAAAATATGTCATCCCAACTCACCAGGGAAGAGCGGCGGAGCATATTTTATTTAGTATTATTGCCGGAAAAGGTGATGTGATTCCCAATAATACACACTTTGATACAACCCGGGCGCATGTCGAAAATAGTGGGGCCGAAGCGTGCGATATGGTGATTGCTGCAGGTAAAAAAGCTCAAGAGTTACATCCCTTCAAGGGCAATATGGATCTTGAGAAGTTACAGGAAGTAGTGGGGCAGTATGGTAGAGATCGAATTCCGGTTATCATGCTGACTGTCACCAACAATTCAGGCGGCGGTCAACCGGTAAGCATGGCGAATATTCGGGAAGCCAGTAAAATAGCTCATGCCCATGATATACCTTTAATTCTGGATGCCTGCAGATTTGCTGAAAACGCCTGGTTTATCAAGATCCGGGAAGAGGGCTATAGTGATATACCGATTATAGATATAGCACGGGAGATGTTCAGTTATGCCGATGGCTGTACCATGAGTGCCAAGAAGGATGGTATGGCCAATATTGGCGGTTTTCTAGCTCTCAATGATGATGCTTTAGCGGAAAAATGTAGGAGTCTGGAAATATTAACCGAAGGGTTCCCCACCTATGGCGGGATGGCCGGTTATGACATGGAAGCTATAGCTCAGGGCTTATATGAAGCCTTGGATGAAGGCTATTTACATTACCGGGTGCGTTCCATAGAGTATCTTGGGGAAAAACTGATTGCCGCTGAAGTACCAATTATCCAGCCAACCGGCGGTCATGCTCTCTATATTGATGCCAGAGATATGCTCCCCCATATACCCCCGCTGCATTATCCAGCCTGGAGCCTCACCAATGGTCTCTATCTGCTTGGTGGTATCCGCGGGGTTGAAATTGGCACGGTGATGTTTGGTCTGCAACCGGACGGCTCTGAAAAACCTGCACCAAATGAACTTGTTCGTCTGGCATTCCCTCGCCGTGTCTATACCCAGTCACATGTGGATTATTTGGCAGAAGTTGTCATCGAAAGCCTCAAGCAACGTGAGAACTTATCAGGGTATAGGATAGTTCAGCAAAACCCGGTGCTACGCCACTTCACCGCAACCCTAAAACCTATACTTGACCGATATTAAACTCAGGGTACGATGAAACCAAGCCGAGATATTTTAAAAAGGTGACTTCATTAAATTTTACCAAAGAATAACTGTGCCTTACAATTCATATGAGATTGATATTTCAAGGTGCAGTTTGTAATTGAAGTAGGTATATCGACAAGCCCCTTTTTTCACCTTTCAGACGAAGAGTCTATATGGTCCGCTAGGAGACTCACTTTGTTCCGCATACTTTTTATATAGCAAAACGCAGAGATCCCAGACTAGTGAATCATCATGACTCGTGAAACATTCATGCAAGCAATTGAGGTGGTAATTCTTCTCATTAATCAGTATACAATGTATCTTTTCCCTCTTCGTACTCCGATTATTTGACTATTTATCACTAACACCAAATTGATAAGTTGAGTCAATGACAGGAAGCGGTTTTCCTTTTATTGATGCCTCGAAAGAAGCTAAACGCTTATACACGGAAAGTAACTCAACAATTGTTGTCCATGAATTCACCAGATACTGAAAAGAGTTACTGACCTGACTAAAAGCTGTGAGGATTTGCTGCAGGATGCCAAATGTAATAGTACCTGCTGCAATGGTAGGTACGAGAATAATGTATACAAAAATATTATCGGCCTGAAGATAGAGACTTCGGGCTATGTTAAAGTACATGTAATGAAAATAGAGGCGGAAATAATTTCTTCTCACATCACCAAAGAGTTCAATTAAAGTTGCTGGCCGTGCTCTTTCAGTATTATCTTCCCCATAGACTAATTCTTTGCGATAGGCAGCCTCTACCCGTTGATTTTTGAATTCTAACCCAGGGAGTTTGATACCAACACCAGCCAATAACCCCGTTCCAAATAAAGACCAAAGAATTGCGGCGGTAAATAAGGGGTAAGGAATAGCTCCAACTATAGGTAATTCTTTGACATATTCAGACAATGCCCATAAAACCGGGAGGAATGCGAACAAAGTCATAACCGCATCTACCATGGCAACTCCAAGTCCTTCCATGATGGATGCAAATCGCATCGTGTCCTCTTGAATACGTTGCGATGCCCCTTCAATATCGCGAAGGCGATCCCACCGCTCTGTATAGTAATCATTCATGGCAGTACGCCAACGGAAGATAAAATGGCTGATAAAGAAGCGTGCCCCAACAAATACAATAATTGCCAAAAAAGCTATTTCGGCAAAAATGAAAATCAAATCGTACAGTGTAGTGACTGACACGGTCGAGTCCGCTGATAAAGCATTTTGTACGGAATCAAAAAAAGGTCTTCGCCAATTATTAATTGCCACTGAGACCTGAACCGAAAAATAGGTAGAGAAGAGGATGCCAGCCGAACCGATGATGGACCAATATTGCCAGGGATGAGGGGAGACTTTCATCCAGAACAAGGCGAATAGCAGCACTGTTATAGCATAATAAAAATAAAACAAAATAAAGGAATCAGTTAAGAAATGTCCCAGACCAATTACCGGCTCTGTCTGTTCCAGGGTCAAGCCAAACAATTTCCCCAATTCTTGATTGAACCCGTACCAGATTGAAACTGAAAATATCGTCCAAAGAACCAGAGATGGAAAAAAAACTTTTGGATTTGGAAAAAATGATTTGAACATAGCTTTATACTTTTATCAGTGGGTTGAGATGCCAACAGGTTCTTCCTGTTTATCTATCATATGAAATCAGCAAAAGAGTAATTCCCTTTTGATTGTGGAAATCTCTTGTGATATGCCTGAAAATCAGAAACAAAATGACAGCTTTGTGTAATCCAGCGGCAATCCTACAAAAGGGAGAATAGATAATCAATCAATTTAAGCAGTAAGTATTATCTGACCACATTTAATTGATGTAATTTGCTTTGCAGGTCGATTCGTTTAGTCGATATTATACAACAAGGATGATAGTGTATAATTTCTTGAAAATACTCTCTTCTGTTTTGTCTATTGAACTGTAAAATCTTCTGGAAAAAAGGGGCCAAAATCAGATAGGTTGTAGATGCACGGTCACTCAAGGACTGTTTCTTGTGGAAAAGTTAGGAGGTGTTAACTAAGTGATTTCTTATCACCTCATCAAACAACCTTCTGTAAGAAATATTAGAGAAGGTTTCTTTATTTTGGGGTCTTTGGGGAAATTATGGTTGAAAGCCGTGATCTATGCCCAGGCGACATTAATAAAACGGCTTATTGAAGGATCGGCAATAGCGCAGATACCAAGACAGTAAAAAATATTTCTTGAAAGCCGGGATTTTAGGACTCTTCTTTTTCTGATGAGGGAGTCTCTTGTTGTTCAGTCAAAGAGTTTTGCTTTTTTTCGAGCTTGCGCTGTCGCTTTTCCTCTTTTTTCTTTTTCTTTTCCAATTCTTTCTGGCGTTTCTGATATGAAAAATTAGATTTGGCCATGTATTCTCCCTTTAATTGTGTATAGGGTAAAAGCCCCACGCGATGTGGGAGCTTTTACATCGGTCATCTTCAGCTTTTACAGCTGAGTAACATTTTCTGCAGCAGGACCTTTGGGCCCGTCAACTACATCAAAGGAAACCCGTGCACCCTCGTCGAGGGACTTGAAACCTTCGGATTGAATTGCGGTATGATGTACAAATACATCTTGTCCACCATCCTGCTCAATAAAACCAAAACCTTTTGAATCGTTAAACCACTTTACTGTGCCTTCAGCCATTGTATACTCCTCCTCTATTTTGGCTCATTGATGAGCCATTATGTTATTTAGTTTCCATCCTAAAACTCAGGATTTTAATTGAGATCGAGGCATGGGAACTATTAAGCTGATTATCTTACGATATTTCAACTGTTAGTCTGGGGCATCCAGACAATTGTATGTATCTTTTATCTATCGTTGCGCGGGTTTTCTTGTGCCAAAATCAAAAGACGTTGATCTTCTGCGTCTACTTTTGCCAGCAATGTTTTTCGCGTGTTTAGATCTTCTCTGCCTATGCTCTGGCAGCATTTCACTTCTTTTTCCATTATCATTTGTTACAGCTTCGCCAATATGGGCAGGTGTTTGATCCTGCACCATTCTCTTACCTAAATTACGCTCAATGAGGGATATAATCCTTCCGTCTTCCTGGCAGGCAAATGTGATTGCCTGGCCTGAGCGTGTGGCTCTTCCTGTACGTCCCGTTCTGTGGGTATAGGTTTCAGCCGTGTCGGGAACATCATAGTTGATTACATGGGAAACACCTTCCACATCAATGCCGCGAGCGGCAATGTCCGTCGCAACCAGGATGCTGAAAGTGCCATCTTTAAAACCCTGCATTGCCTGTTGCCGTTTAGCCTGAGAGAGATTTCCCTGGATCGACGCCGCATTGAAACCATTTTTTTGCAGTTGCAGAGCCAGGCTCCTGGCCTTGTGTTTCGTGCGGGTAAATACCACGGTACTAGTCATACCTTTATCCTTGATAATCGATTTAAGCAGTGCAGTCTTTTGGGCCTTAGCCACCTTATACAGAACATGGGAGATTGTCGGTGCTGGTAAGGTATGGTTTATCTGCACAGCCACAGGTTTATAGAGTATTTCCTCGGCAAGGTGGCGGATCTCTTTTGGCATGGTGGCAGAAAAAACCAGTGATTGACGTTTTCTCGGCAATTGCTTGATGATGCGGCGTATATCCGGGAGGAAACCCTTGTCGAACATATGGTCTGCTTCATCGAGAATCAGAGTTTCGATGTCTTTAAGCGAAAATGCCCTATCGCTTAACAGATCGAGTAATCTGCCAGGACAGGCAACAACTATTTCGGCACCGGTGCGAATTGATCTGATCTGAGGCTGTTTGCCAACGCCACCATAGACAACAGTGGATTTTAAACCTGTTGCTTTTGCCATCTGACCAATACTTGTGTGAATCTGCTCGGCTAGCTCTCTTGTTGGAGCGATGATAAGAGCACGAACCTTTTTGCGAGGACCATCCAGTAAGCGTTGCAGAAGAGGTAATACAAATGCCGCTGTTTTTCCTGTGCCTGTTTGGGCAAGCCCGAGAATATCCTGGCCATTAAGAATTGGCGGTATGGCTGCTTTTTGGATTGGGGTAGGGGTGATATACTTGCAGGCAGTTATACCTGTGTTAATCTTGGGATGAAACTTAAAATCTTTAAAACTCATTAATACTCCGTTGTATTTCTTGGTGAGCAACAAGGGTATATCCCGGGCCGCTCGAATTACGGATTCTTTTGATCCGCGAAAAGTTTGTGTCTTTTAATAATCTTTTTAGGCGACTGACTCTCATCTAATGAAAGGGTTACTTTTATCGAGGTAATTCTAGTAGAAGTTTCCAACATAAAGTTACTAACTGTTCGCATATTTGAGCAATCAGCATGAACTTGGATGGCAACGAACGACGTTAGGAAAAAACGAGGTTATCGAGGAAAATCTAAGGAAGTTTGCTCTTGTTTGATTATTACAATCTGGCGACACCATACCCCATAATAGAGAATATGCAATGAAATAAGATAAAAAAACAGCAATAAACCCCAGATTCTATGGAAAACCCATTCAGTAGAACATCAAATACTTAGCTATTAGGATCTTATGTGGGAGGCTAAGTGTGGTTTTTTCTGTCGCCCTTTATCCTCTGAATTTCAATTATATGTATCCCAAGGGCACCTCTGTCAGGGCGCCTGTGGTAATTTTTTTTTCGCATGCCTCGATATCAATCAAAATCCCAAATTTTCGGACGAAAACCAGTTTAGAAGAGTACCCTAGATGGTTTGGCGTCAACTCACGATAGCACTGAGTCCCTCAGTAAATACATATCTTTTCTTGACATTCAATCGTTATCAACCTAATTGATGGTAATCTATTTTTGGTTGCTTTTATTTTACCCCGGTTTTGTTTTAGGGATACTTAAATAATCTGATAATCGAATTTTTTACATGACTCAATCTGTTAACAAAGAATTCCCTTCCATGGCGGCAGGTCTTTTTGTCTGGAGTTTTGGCGCCTGTTTTTACCTGATGGGCTTTTTTCACAGGGTTGCGCCAGCGGTTATAACCGGTGAGCTGATGAGAGATTTCAGCATCAGTGCGGCGGTACTAGGCAATCTTTCAGCCTTTTATTTTTATAGCTATGTGGCAATGCAGATTCCCACAGGAATCCTTGCCGATACCTGGGGACCTAGGCGGCTCCTCACGCTTGGTACCTTGGTGGCGGCACTTGGTGCAGTGCTCTTTGCGGTAGCACCAAACATAATATGGGCAATGGTTGGTCGCCTGCTTATTGGCGGTTCAGTGGCTGTCGCCTTTGTCTGTCTGCTCAAACTTGCTGCCAGCTGGTTTGCACCAAACCGATTTGCCATGGTGTCCGGGCTTGCCCTCTTTTGCGGCATTGTTGGCGCTGTTTGTGCTGGTACCCCCTTGCGGATTCTGGTCGATCACATAGGTTGGCGGCAGGTTACCTTGCTTACCGCTCTTGTTACCCTGGTAGTCGGTATCTGTACCTGGATCTTCGTCAGAGATTGTCCGGAAGAGAAAGGATACAGGAATTTTTTAACCTCCAAAGTTACTTCTCCTTCAAAAAAAGGTAATGGCATACTGGCGGATCTTCTCCAAGTATTCAGCTATAGAAACACCATTCTGCTTTTTCTCATTCCAGGTGGTATCGTTGGCGCGGTCCTCACTTTTTCGGGTTTATGGGGAGTTCCCTACCTCATCGCCCTGCATAATATTTCCCCCACAGAAGCAGCAACTCTCACCTCTGCTCTGCTTGTCGCCTGGGCTCTTGGCGGTCCTGTTTTTGGTTGGCTCTCCGACAGGCTAAACAACCGAAAACGCCTCTACCTTGTTGGTTGTGGAACCGCTGTTGCTGGCTGGACTGTTATTTTACTTGTACACAGTATTTCCCTCACAACCCTTATTCCAATTTTACTGGTCACCGGTTTTGCTTCTGGCTGCATGATTATCAGCTTTGCCTTCGTCAAAGAATCGGTACCGATACATCTTGCAGGTACGGTTTCCGGTGTCATTAACATGGGAGTAATGATGGGCCCGATGATTTTGCAGCCAGCGGTCGGCTGGGTGCTGGATCGATTGTGGAAAGGTGAGATGCAGATGGGGATCAGGATATATGATATCGGTGCATATCGCAGCGGATTCAGCCTGACGTTAGTCTGGTTAGCCCTATCGTTTATTCTCCTGGTTTTTACCAGAGAAACCGATTGTCGACAGATAGTCGAATGATTCATCTCTGAGGATCGACATAAAATATGGTTGATCCAAGCATGACTGGATACATCAAGAATGAAGGGTCAAAAGAAGGGGCTTTTGACGGTTAACCCCTTAATGCAAACAGCTAGGGAAACCTGAATCATCGGTTATGGTTAGATTGCGGTGAAGTTCCAGATAAAGCTTCAAGTTTATGTTTCGTTTTTTCTCCTGGTTTTATCATGTGGGAGAGCCCTAGCGTCAATTCCCTGTGCAGATCCAGTCCACTCGGCAATAGCCAGTATCATCAGCCCAGCTTGCCGGTCGATTTAGGAAAGCACAGCCAAATTTGTAGGTGACACCCCCGTCCATATCATATGTGTAGCTTGCACTGGAAGTTGTCGATACATCCGATCCAGCCACCCTAATTTGGTAATACGCAGTAGAACCATCTTGAGACGGTAAAGCTGTACCGATTTGTCGACTGGTACGAAAATATGGGCCTTGAACTGAGTCGGTGGAATCTAGGTCAAAAACGCTTCCACTTATGGTAACCAGACACTGACCATCACCTCGCATAACAACCTTTTTGGAAGAGATCAGATAGGTAAAGGTGTTTGTTAGTGTGCCGTTTAAATTATGATCACCGTCAATCAGAACCTTCTTTGCTTTGTTTAACGGAATTACCACCACCTTTGGATCGGCGGCTGAAGCTAATGAAAGAGACCCAGCTAGTAGAAAAAAAGAACAGGTAATGCAGCAAAAATTTTTCATAAGTTTTCTCCTTGCAGGATTATAAAAAACTGCTGCCTTCAAAGTATAATGGATTATGGGTCACCACTCTATCAAAGTGTTAATATTAAGTCAAATTTCATTTGGAAAAGATCAAAAGATTGATGATTTACCTAGAATTGGTAGGACTTGTTTCTCCCTTTGTCTAATAATTTCTTACTAGTTTTCCAACTATCGTTAGATAACAATAGATAGGTGTTGTGCGTCCTCTCGCTTAATCAGGACAAAAGAACAATAAATTTTCTTTTTTTGCACCTCCATCTTCCTCAAAGTATCTTGAGGAAGATCTTTTGATAAAGATGATATTGGTTGTAATACCCCTTTAATAGACAATTATATTGATTTTGGTTTACTACTTCGATAGGCTTATTATTAATGGTGCCACGTTAGAGTTTCTCAACTAACAGCTAGGATAATTGCTATGTAGGGAATCAAATTTGCTACAAATTACTGTCGTTTATTCGATGTCTTTTGAGCCTGAAGACTAGTACCGTAAGGGGAGTTCAGTAATATACGTCTATTATAGTTAGTGTTTGCCACTGATGGGAGGTCAACTTGAGTTACATTCATTTGTTCTTTGTTTTAATTTGGCTTTTGTGTATTCAGACGATTGCAGATGCCCAGGAGGTGGTTTTGAAGGTCAAAGGGCCCGGTGCCACACCACAGCGAACATTTACAGAACAGGATATTCGCGCCTTACCTGCGGTGACTATTTCGACGCTTGATCCATGGGAGAAAAAACAGCGAAGCTATACCGGTTGTACAATCATGAGTTTGCTTGAAATGCTGGGGGTAGAAGACCAGATAAACATTGTACATGTTATTGCCAGGGATGAATACAACGCAAAAATCAGTCTTAAAGAACTCAGTCGATACCAGTACCTTCTAACCTACGAGATGGATGGCAAGGACTATTCGGAATGGGGTAATTCAGATAAAGGCCCCTTGGCCATTGCCGTTAAATTGGAGGATGTTCGAAAGGAAGACAAAGTACGAGTTAAAAATCAACTTGTTCTATGGATAAAGGAAATTGTCCTCAAATAGACGGGCAATAAATTTATGAAAGCACTTTCAGCTGCCTCTTTCTTGCTTGTATTCGCCATTCTGGGGGTACTTCTCTTTCTCTCACATCAGGCTAATACCTCCATAAGTGAAGAATACCAGCTGGCTTATGATGATATCATATCACAAAAGGATACCATCTCCAGAGCCTTATCAAGGTCTTACTTTTTCTTGGAGAAATTGACCTTAAATGATAGAGATATTGTCTTTGATGCTAGATCACTGATAGCTCATACCAGATCATCGCAACATATCGATCTCGATGTTCTGCAAAAGATGTTTGCCCAAGACGACACGGAAGTATTGCAGGACTTGGTAGTATCGTTAGGCGCATATCAAGAATCCGCAAGCCGCTTGGTTGCTCGTTTAAACACCCTTCTGGAAAACAGTACCTCACTAGAAGTTGCTCAAAACCGGCAAGTTATTGGCGAGGATATACACGATTTCGTACGCAAGGCTACTTTACATGATGTAGCTTTGATGCATACAGAGGCTTCTTTCAGCCAGAAAATAAAAAGTGGTTTGGGAAAAACCAATGAACTGATATTCTATGTCGTCATTGCGTTTTCTACGGTCTTAACTACAGCAATAATATTTCTGTTACTCAATGAAACGGAGCGCAAAAAATCACAATTACGCCTTGAAAAAAGCACAGCCCGGTTGGTTGAGAGTGAAGAAAAACTACGAGCTATTTTTAAGGCCAATCCAGATCCTACGGTTGTGTATGATAGAGAGGGCTGTCCTCTATACTTAAATCCTTCCTTCTCTGATGTTTTTGGATGGAATCTGGATGAACTGAGTGGACAGCGCATCCCCTATGTACCTGAAAATCAGAGATCGATTACAGCTGCCAAAATTGACGAAGCGTATGCATCAGGTAAACCGGTGCGCTTCGTGTCGCAGAGACACACCAAAACCAATGCATTGATAGATGTCATTATAAGTGGTGCAGTGATCAAGGCTCCCCATGAAGAGGCAATCGGAATAGTGGTAAACCTCACCGATATTTCCCAGCAAAAAAGCCTCGAGGCTCAACTGCAACAATCACAGAAATTAGAGTCGGTGGGACGTTTGGCAGGTGGTGTCGCTCATGATTTCAACAATATGTTGGGTGTTATTATGGGCCACACCGAACTAGTCATGCATAAGTTGGACAAGACCGACCCGTTGACACAGAACCTAACACAGATCCACGAAGCAGCCAAGAGATCGGCAACACTGACGGGGCAATTATTGGCTTTTGCCAGACGGCAGACTGCACAGCCCAAGGTGTTGGATCTGAATGAAACTATCACTGGTATGCTAAAGATGCTCGGTAGTCTTATTGGAGAGGAAATTGATCTGGTCTGGCAACCCGCAAAAGAGCTCTGGCCGATAAAAATAGACCCAATTCAAATTGACCAAATCCTCGTAAATTTATGTATCAATGCCAAGGATGCGATTGCTGGAGTTGGGAGAGTTGTCATCACTACTGAAAAGCAGATTGTTGAACATGCAGAAGATGTGCACGAGGTGATGATAAAACCTGGTAGCTATACGGTATTAAGGGTGAATGATGATGGTTGCGGCATGGATAAAAATACTCTGGACAGGGTATTCGAACCCTTTTTTACAACAAAATCTATGGGTCAAGGAACCGGTTTGGGCTTATCTATGGTTTATGGTGTAGTAAAGCAAAATGCTGGATACATAGTAGTTGATAGTGAAACCGGGCAGGGCTCAACATTTGCTGTATATCTTCCTGCGAGCCTGGAGTTACCTGAGCCTGAATTTCATGAGGAGAATATTGCATTGGTAGGCGGAGATGAAACGATTCTTGTCGTCGAAGATGAAAACTCTATCCTAGATCTCAGCAAATCTGCTCTGGAGCAATTTGGATATACTGTTCATACAGCCCAAAACCCAATTGACGCTCTGACAATTGTCAAAAAAACAAGTCAAAAAATCGATCTGTTGATTACTGATGTGGTAATGCCTGAAATGAACGGAAAAGAATTAAAACAGCATATACTTGAGCTGGTTCCTGGCGTTAGGGTGCTTTTTATGTCTGGTTATACCTCGGACATCATCCTGAATCGAGGAATCATAGAAGGAGATGTCAACTTTTTACAAAAGCCTTTCTCTATCAAGCAATTGATTGCTGAGGTCCGCAAGGTTCTTGACGAAGAAATCGCTTGATTCTGATTTTCATTTTTCCCATAAGTTTATTATCCACAGTCGTAGATGCTACACAACTGGTGATCTATATAGTTTCAATTTCAGATTTGAAGAATTGGCAAGTCCACCACCTACTTTTCTTGTGTGAGAAAATTGCTTAAAAATGTGTATTTGTATGTAGTTAGCGAGTTTAGTTGTTAAGCAGGCGGAACTATAATTCGATATATCTAGAAATATAGTTGACGTGGACGATTTATGTGTTAATTTGAAAGTCTCAGAATACTACGCTGACATGGAGATAATATGAAACTTATTGATGCCGCGGCACGGATGGCTGAGCTTGGAAATGAAACTAGATTGTCAATTATTCGGCTGCTTGTTAAGGCTGGGCCACAGGGACTGCCGGTGGGCGAAATCCAAAAAATTCTTGTAATTCCAGGTTCAACCCTGTCGCATCATATTACTAGACTTGTAAAGGTTGGGCTGATTAAACAACAGAGAGAGAGCAGGATCCTCCATTGTATCCCCAGCATTGATTCTATTCGAGAGCTTTCAGATTACCTTGTTGCAGAGTGCTGTTCTGGAAATATATCCATAAATGAATAGACTTGATTAGTCTGTAACAAAATGAACAGTAAAAGTATATTATTTTGAAATTTCTAGAAAAACGGAGAAAAGAGTGATCGCCAATAGCACGTTCTTACCTACGGTAAAAGAATCATTACATTTTTTTGTTTTTGCCATGGCTGAACTAACCATACTTTTTATTGGTATTAGTTTTTTGGTAGGAGTAATAAATGAATATCTTCCCCAAGAAAAAGTTAAAAAACTACTCTCCAGCAGGAACGGTCGTGGTTACTTTGTTGGCTCAATTCTCGGTGGTCTTACCCCATTTTGCAGTTGCTCAACCATTCCCATGATGGTGGGTTTGTTAAAGGCAGGAGCTGGTTTTGGCCCGACAATGTCTTTTCTTTTTGCCTCGCCACTTGTTAACCCTGTATTGGTGGGTCTATTTCTGACGCTCTTAGGACCGAAAATTACGCTGTTATATAGTGGCCTGGCTCTCTCTTTAGCCATTTTGTCTGGTTATATATTGGAGAAAGGTAACTTTTCTAGATTTGTTAAAGCTGAAAAGATGAATGGCAACAATGAACAATGTGGCTGCACTACTACCAGCCCAACCCAGCATACAGTTCAAGGCTTAGACTCAATTGCGCAGCCTGTTGTTATGACTGCAGCAGTCAGTGACTCTCAAGCTGCATGTTGTTCTCCCCTGGATTTGAACACAAAATCTATTGGCCATAACAGATGGCAGAGAATTTTTTCAGAGGCAGTGAATCAATTTAAAACTTTTCTGCCATATATTGTTTTAGGTGTTGCCATAGGTTCCATAATACATGGCTTTATGCCAGCCGATGTGGTTGGTGATCTAGCTGGCAAAGAAAATCCTTTTGCCATACCAGTATCTGCGATCATTGGTATTCCCCTGTATATAAGGGCATCAACCATGCTGCCTATTGCCGTCTCTCTTATCGCCAAAGGCATGAGTCTTGGTGCTGTTATAGCTCTTATCATTGGCGGTGCAGGGGCAAGTCTGCCAGAGGTAACAATGTTAAAAGGTCTCTTCCGTTGGCCTCTTTTAATTGCCTTTCTCAGTACGGTCTTTTTCATGGCAGTCACCGCGGGTCTGATTATGAATGTGATAGTTTAGTTAGATGAAGTATGCTTGAGAACCTCAATTCCTATTCAAGCCATTGCCTGTATTTTGTATACCCCCGGGACACTCTCAGTTAGGTTTGAACGTTCCTGCGAAAATGCTATGAAGATTGTAACTCAGTTAGAGAATCATCCCAAGGTTGTGAGGCCGTGTTCTATTCTGGTTTTATAAGCCATTCAGACCATGAAATAGCAAAGAAGCAGATGAAAAATGGCTTTGGCGGTATGCATTCCATTCTTAATAAATGTGGTGCTGCAGAGACAAAACCATTGGCGCCAAAGTTGCAGCTGCTTATCCCTGCTACCTCACTTGGCGGAGTTGAAAGCCTGGTGGAGCACCGGACTTCGGTGGAGGGACCGCTTAGCCTGGTGAAGCCTAACCTGTAACGTTTATCGCTGGCTATTGAAGAGTTTGAGGACTTAATTGATTATTTATAGCAGGCTCTTGTCGTTATATAGAGCCTTTTTATTTCACGGTAAATGAGACTGGCCGCATCTGGTGAATTAACGCCATGAAGATGGTATATTCTGCCCCATTATATAACTCTGCTTAAAATAGGATTAGGTATTCCTGGAAAGGGCCAGCGCAATTCTAACTTGTAAGAAGAATTGCGCTGGAAGTGTTGAGATGTCTTTTAATTTAGTGGTTTTCCGACTGGACAGGCAAGCTCGCATTTTCTGCAGTATTTAATGATCTTAATTGGATCATCAAATCCTTCAACTTCCTGTTCTGTAGCTATATCATTGTCAATCTCCATCTGCTGGTTACAGACAGGCCTGGAAAAAACACCCTCACGTCCCGGTAGAATCTGCTGACCATAATCCTCAGCCTGGTATAATTGTTCAGCGAAGGCTTTTTGAGGACAGCTTTTTCTGCACAATTCATCGCACAGGGAGCAAGGATCGAACGCCTGGGGCCCGGTGGAAGGCAGTTCAACATCCAGGGTAAGGGCACGAAGCCGTATTCGCGGGCCAAATTCCGGTGTCACCAGTATATTGTTCTTGCCAATGCAACCAAGAGCTGCAATTACTGAGGCATCTTTTAAATATGTACCGCCTTTTTCCACATGGTAAGGCAGATGAAAAACATTAATACCAAACTTTTCAGGAATCCATACACATAGTTCGCGAATTACTCTTGCAAGGATCCTGTTGCCTGGCGGATCAACCCTGCCAAACCACCAGTCCATCTCAGGTTTATCTTCTGGGTGATGAACAGCAATAACCATTACAGTTTTGGCATTTTCCGGCCATGCGACTTCACCGGGTTTCAAGCCCAGTTTGTTTTTTCGGGTACCAATGCCATCACCGGCCCCAGGCATTTGCGGTGCAAAGGTAAAAGAGGGGGCAGCCTTGAGATCTTTTACTGCAGCAAAGCCGACAAGATCTGCACCCAGCTCTTTTGCTTGGGATAGCAATGCAGATGAGACGCTTAAAGCATTTTTGTTGGTCATGTCTATATGCCTCTCCCTGGTTATGTAGATTGTTTGATCTCTTCGCTCGGCAAAACTGCAACTTTACGCTCCAGGATCTCACCATAATCTTCTTTCATCCATCTCAGCAGAGATACGACCATTACTAATAGTACTGGCATGAGTGGCAGAGCAACGACAATCGATGAAAGTTGCACGGCTTTCAGTTGACCAGTTGAGAGGAGGCCGACAGCAAATAGCCCCAATATTAAACCCCACATTGTTCGGTTCCATCGAGGTGGCTCCTCGTCACCGCTTAGGGTTTTTGTTACCTGTGATGAAAGGGTATATGCAGCAGAATTCAGAGTGGTGGCCAGAAAGATAAAGCAAAGTATAGTGAAGGCCGGTATGAAAAGGTATTTTGCGCCTGGAATGGAATTAAGAATTGCCACAATGGTAACATCATTTGACCAGCCGGATGATTTGAGAACTCCGTATACATCAAGTCCACCAGAGGTCTGCAGATTTATGGCATAGCCACCCCAGATGGCGAAGAATACCCAACAACCAAGTGAACCCCATACCAGTTCTCCTAATATTACTTGACGAATGGTTCTTCCTTTGGAGATACGTGCAACAAAAAGACCCATCATTGGAGCATAAGCAACCCACCAGGCCCAATAGAACACGGTCCATCCTTCAGGGAAGCCGCCATTGGCAATTGGGTCTGTCCAGAGGCTCAATTTAAAAAAATCACTGAACATCAGTCCCAGACTATTGCACCAGGTGTTGAGGATAAAAGTTGTCGGCCCAATTATGAAAACATAAATCAGCAGAAAATAGGCGATATAAGTATTAATGGATGCAAGTTTGGCAATACCTTTCTTTAGGCCTGCCCAGACGGTAAGGGTAAAAAGGGCTGTCCAGACAGCTAAAATAGCTAGTTGCAATGCAAAGGACTCTGGAATTCCAGTCATTGATGAGACAAGACTGGTCACCAAAGGAACAGCAAGACCCAAGGAAGTGCCGACGCCGCCTATCATGGCAAAAATTACAACAGTATCTATTGCTTTTCCCAGCATACCATCAGCTTGAGAACCGATAACCCCACGACAGGCAGTGCTAAGGCGTAACGCTTTTATTTTCTTAACATGGATAGCATAAGCAATGGGTAGGGTGGGCAGCGCATATATGGCCCAGGGAGTGATACCCCAATGAAATTGCCCATACATGCCGGCAAGCTCTCCCGCCAATCCTTTCTGTCCTCCCAGATCGGTGTGCAGGATACTGGTGTTGAGGTAATATACCGGCTCAATGAATGCCCAATAAACTATAGCTATACCGATACCGGCACAAAAAATCATGGCAGCCCAGGCATAGGTGGTAAATTCAGGTTTATCATCGGGACCGCCTAATTTGATGTCTCCCCAGCGGCTGAAAGCGAGCCAAATTAAAAAAATCACACAAAAAAGACCGAATATCAGAAAAGACCATTTAAAGTTATGGGTTAAAATGGAAAATAGTGAATCGACAATTGCTTTACCTTTCACCGGGAACAGGGTGAGTAAAACGCCCACCATCAAGGTGATTATAACTCCTGGGAACATCAAAGAATAATCAATGCCTTTCGACTTCGTGCTCATCTTCGTCTCCTTTCGTTCAGTAGTAATATATGCCCGCAGGTCTTCTCTCTAGCCCTGTGGTTCCGCTGTTCGCCATTTAGCGGTCGTACAAATTATCAGCTATATGGAACGCAATAATTGGGCCACCCAAGCTTTTATCGCTTATTTGTCCGATAATATTAGTTTTTGTTAAAGAGTAAGTGGTTGGGAAATGGGCAGTAAGAGAAAATATTTTTTCTAAATTGCAAAAATATTTTTCTGTGAAAAAAGTTACGATACCCAAAAAAAACGGAAAAATAGACTATGGTTTGTTTATTCTACTTACATGTAGCAAACTTAATTTCGTTGAGAAGTGGGCGTAGATTGAATTTCTTTATTTTGTAGTTGAGCAGTTGGCGTGAGATTGAAAGCTTTCGTGATGCCGCAGCAATATTACCCTCGCAGCTTTGCAGTGCATTTGTTATTTGCTCAATTTCAACCATCGATGTCGCATCGCTTAACGAGTGGTGGGCTTTACTTTTTATGGATGGGTCGTGGTAAGAATCAGTCGAAAAAACCGGAGTAGCCTGGATCGGCAGAACCTCTGATGAGCTGTCCGAGATTCCCAGCAAGTTTGCAAAATAGCAATGCTCTAATTTGAGCACCTCGTCTCTTCTGCTTGCCATATTAACAGCACTTTCAATAATATGTTCTAGCTCCCGTACATTGCCTGGCCAGGAATAGTTCCAGAAGAAACTAATAACATCGGATGAAATGTATTTTAAATTCTTGCCTAGCATTTGATTGTATTTCTGCAGGAAGTGTCTACCAAATTCTTCAAGATCAACCAATCGATCGCGTAGTGCAGGTATATGGATATAAATAACTGCTAAACGGTAAAATAAGTCCATTCTGAACGTGCCATTTTTAACCATTAAACGAGGATCCTCATTAACAGAGCAAATTACTTTGCACTTAAGCGGCGTATTATCCAGAGAACCAACTCGCCGAAATTTCTTCTCCTGCAATACTCGCAGGAGTTTGCCTTGAAGGGACAGCGGCATTGAGTTGATTTCATCAAGATAGATGGTCCCGTCATTGGCTGCTTCAAGTAATCCAGCTCTGTCTATTGCACCAGTGTATGCACCTCTTGTTGTGCCAAAAAGTAGTCCCTCCATCAATGACTCAGGAATTGCAGCACAGTTTATGTCAATATATTGCTTTTTTTTGTCATGGTGGAAATTATGAATTGCCTGGGCAAAAAGTTCTTTTCCAGTCCCAGTTTCGCCATAGATCATGACCGGGGAATGTGAGTTGGCAGCCATTTTTGCCGTCCTCAAAGCATTGACAAACTCTGGAGCGGAACCGATGATGCTTGCAAATGTAAAGGTAGTACCTTCCCCAAATACCTCATTATTTTTTGGATCTAAAAATGCTGGGATATTTCTTTCGAGAATATTGTAATCTTTTACAAAACAAATGGTGCCGGCAATTTTTCCATTTTTAAAAAGAGGGAAAACGCTATGGATGGTATTTCCCACATCTGCGTTTTGGGATTCATAGGAAAGGGCATAATTAATTATTGGCCGACCATGCTTAAGGACACGCATGCAGGTGCTGCTGTCATTGTGATATTTATAAACATCAGTAATCTTGTTTCCTATAACGTCAGCCGGATTGAGATTGTCAATATTTGCCTGGACAGCATTGTAGAAAATCATCACACCCTTCTCATCGGTCATGAGAACGCCTTGGTCAAAATTACGGAGTAGCTCGAGAAAGTCAAATTGGCTAAAGTCAAAATTTTCGTCAAGATAGGTGGTTATCTCAAGTGAACTGTTTTCAGTCATTGTTTGAAAAGTCTCCTTCCGCATCCTGATATGTTTGAAGTTCTGTCTAAATAGAAAGAAGGGAGATGTTTTTGTCAAGATATTGTTTTCTCGAGTTTCACTTTTCCGTCTTTTTCTATAATTTAGAACTATGAAATAATTGAGAAGAAAACGAATTTACTTCCATTTTAATGTAAAGTTTAAGTAGAAATCTTGGAGATCAAGTAGTTATTACATGTAACTTTGGCTTTTTTGCTACCACCTGGTATGGCAGCTGGTGTTTTTCCATTTATACTTTTTCTTGTTGATCCATTCTTATCCAGCCCTGAAGGAACTTGGGAATTCCATAAGAAAGCTTTTCGTGATGGCAATCTTGCTTTACTCAGAAAAACCGTCATCAGGAAAGGCCATCCTTTAGTTAAAATTTTTAATTCTCTTAGCACGGCTAAACGTCAAAAGCTCGTTAATGAAATGAAATCGATTGAACAGATCACTAGGATGAAAAAAAGCAGTATACAGGATACGTAAAACGATCCAGGGCGAAGAAATAACCTCATATATATATTTTACTAGGATATCTGGTGAGTGGAAAATTGAAGACTATTAAAATTAACCGCAATTTTTTGTAATCTTCGATACATCCACGAGGCTTAGACCTTTAACTCATCCAAAGAAATGCATTCCATGGAGGCAAACCCCAATTGAAGTGAACAAGAGATGGGGTTGGTCTTGAAAAACAACAAATTTTGAGAAATAGCAGTTGCGAGTTAGTA
Source organism: uncultured Desulfocapsaceae bacterium (assembly GCA_964637245.1). Taxonomy (GTDB): domain Bacteria; phylum Desulfobacterota; class Desulfobulbia; order Desulfobulbales; family Desulfocapsaceae; genus Desulfopila_A. Next base: position 5,967 of record CAZWVC010000022.1, on the reverse strand, counting down.
AATATCGAGAGAAATTGACCAATTCCCTTCTTTAGTAAGTTCTTATCCCTCCTAAAAAACTAAGGTGTTAAGAAAACAAGAGCAGATAAACTGATCCTGTCTTTCGGTATTTGACTTCAGTTATCTTTCTATCCTATAACAAATAATAGTGTCTTTAATTGTAAAAGACGAAAGCGACAGCAGTTACAGGCCGGAAACCACCTTTTTGTTATATTAAAGGCTTTAAATGAAGTTGTTGCTGAACTAACTAGTCGTGTATTTTACTGAAATGGGAGAAGGCGTGGAGAAAAGTTACAGGTTCAACCAAGGAAAAAAACTGACTGAAGTTATCAAAATACATCATATAATGAGAATAATTTTAGTCTGTTCAATATTGGCATTCTGTCATTCACTACCCGCCCGTTCGGCAACTTTAGGATGCGTAGCAAATGGTTTAACTCCCGCCTTCGGGGTAGATTACGGGACTTCTCTCGCGGCTGAAACATGGCATGTTATCGACGGTGATCCTCTCAAAGTAGCTGTTGGGTCACTGGGTGGCATTGCCGCATGGGTCTGTCAGCCCAATGGCATCACCAGGCAGTACTTCGACGAAGACGCCTGGACAACCCATGTATGGGTGGACGGTGCCGATGTATCAAAAATGTATAATGGTCATTATCTTGGAAGTGGAACCGATTTCACCACGGGTGCATCGCACACAAAAACCGTTGACGGCTCCACCACTACAATCGAAACGTTTCTTGTGCTTGGGGCTGATGCACAGTTGAAACAAATCGTTTCATACACAGAAGGAGATTATTTTTATAAAATCCGATGGGAACTGACAAATAATTCCGGTGGCGCTTTTTCGGATATACGGTTCTTTCACGGAGGTGATACTTACTTCGGCGGAGTAGATTCGGCAAGAAGCTGGTGGGACCCTGTACAGGGGATGATATATGTCAACAACAATAACTTTACGAACGCGGGAATCATGGGGTTTTTCGGTTCACAGGCGACCCCTGCATCCCATTATTTCGGGGGGAATTATAGCTTTGGTAATTCCCAGGCAAATCAAACCGCGCGTTTGAGTGATGCCGCCGATTCAAACTTCGTAGATGGCGGTTACCAATTGGAATGGGACAAAACGAGTCTTGCAAATGGCGATACCTGGGTTATAGAAGCCTTCCAGGTATGGACGGATCCTACTCCCGTACAAGTTCTGGCACCGGCCAGCCAGCTTTCGGAGGATGACACGATTGTCAGCTTAGAATTTGGAGTCCACAACCTTGATTCGAGTCAACGTTCTTTTAACCTCTCGGCACTTTCCAGTTTGGGGTGGGCAGTCGATTTACCCGGTGGATCGAGTGTAACCGTTGATGCTTTGACAAGTGTTACGATTCAGGTGCTAGTAACGATTCCGAACGGTCTGACTGCAGATACGGTTAGTGCGATAAGTCTCACGGCCTCTGATGGTACCGGAAGCGGAAACAGCTCCACCACGATAACAATATATACACCGGATTACACCATAAGTCCCTCGACCCTGGATTTTGGAAATGTATCCGTTGAAAATACTTCCACGAGCACAATCACTCTTAGCAATACAGGAAGTGATGTCGTCATCGGCACGGTTGGTAACCCCAATGGCCTGAGTGTGCCATTTACTATTACCACTGATACCTGTAGCGGCCAGACGATAGGAAATGGAGAAAATTGTGAGATTGATGTGGCATTTGAACCGAGTTCTGTTCTATCCTCCAATGATACTTTTAATATTCCAATTCTTTCACCAGTTGTGACATCAAAAACAATCACTGTTTCCGGCGCAGGAATTGAATGCGGGAAAATGCTACCCATAGGTGTCAAAGGTGGTAAAGGCCTTATGTGGATATACTTTGATTAGGAAGATAGCTTATGATCCACTATATTGATAAAGCAATTGTAGAGGGAAATCATAATAGAAACTGGATAAGAGCGCGTTTTTTTTGAGTCAAGACGGTAAACTGCTTTCTGGCGGTATGTTGTCTTTTTCGTCGGTTGAGAGGGAAAAAGGGTTACAGGGTAAAAATCCTGTAACTCTTTAATATGTCGAGGTAACGGATGAGCTATTTGCCTCCCTTCCCGACCTTCGAGTTATAGGGCCGACGAGGTGTTGTATCCCAATTTTTCCCTCTTAATTCCACAAGAATTTCCCCCATAATTACCCCAGAGGAAATGAATATCAAAGTTGCAATTAACCCTCCGGTGAAGGTGTAAAGAAATACAGTATACCTTCAAATCAAGATTTTTTCCCTTTGACAAAGGGTCCTTAAATAGGTGCCCCTTATATCTCCTAAATTTTGTTTCGTTTTTTTATAACCCGTGGTTGAATTCGATTTTACAATGAAACTATTTTTTAAGATGAGAAATGTTATGACATTGAGACTGGATTGAAGGTTGCTGTAGAAAATTGTTGGAAAAAGCGTAGTGTTTGAGATAGGATAATACCAGGTCAATAATAGGGAGGAGTAAAAATGGAGAGAGTTTCTCTTTAGCTGCTAAAATAGCTTATTTCACTTCATTTTCTTATCACTTCACAAAAGAACACTTGTTAGATGAGAAGAATCTATCTAATTAATGATCAAACAATTACTCGTTGTTTTAAATCAATGGATATTAATTACTTTTTCAGTACACGAATGCATAGTTCAAACATCTTACCAACGTTTTTGGCAACAGGATCTGTAGAAATGGTTATCAGTTGATGAAATTCTCCTTTCACAGATTGTTTACGGTTTTGGTGGCCGTCGGAATGATGTCCATGTTAATGCACTGCCAATCCGAAACCGTTGACAACCAATCAGAGGCGCCACCCGAAAGAGTCCTCTCTTTACCCAAAGAACCGAAATATGCCCCTGAGGGTGCATCCCCTCCGCCGGGTTTTGAGGGCAAACAATGGGCTGATATTGTCGAAATGGCTAGGGGGCAGACTGTGAATTGGTATATGTGGGGTGGCAGCGGGGAAACAAATGATTGGGTGACTGGCTTTGTGGCAAGCCGGTTAGATGAACAATACGGTATAACTCTCAATACTGTACTCAGTGATATTGTTGACTCAGTCGACCGAGTACGACAAGAACACATAGTGGGTGAGCATACGAATGGTTCTGTCGATCTGGTCTGGATAAATGGAGAAAACTACCAAGCTATGAGAAAAGAGCAACTGCTCTTCGGTCCTTGGTCTTTATATTTACCCAACACAGTCTTTGTTGACTGGAGTGATGAAATTATAGCAAACGATTTTGGCCTTCCAGTGGATGGATATGAATCCCCATACGGTAAAGGTCAAATTGTGATCGCATACGATCAAGCCAAGATCGAAACTCCTCCAACGACGATTGAGGCGCTTTTTGAATGGATAAAAGCCAATCCTGGCAGATTTACTTATCCAGCTCCACCTGATTTCACAGGGACGGCCTTTGTTTGCCAAATATGTTACTGGACCGCAGGTGACCTTCAATTATTTCAGGCTGAATATGACCAAACTCTGGCCGATCAATACCTTCCCGCCTGTTATGAAGCCTTGAATAAGATAGAGGGATTTTTATGGAATCAGGGGAGGACGTATCCTGTATCAGCAACGGCTCAGGAAGAGTTGTTCAAAACGGGTGAGGTTTATTTTGACATTGACTACCAGGTATCCAATGCTTCCAGGCGTGTTGCCAGAGGGATTTATCCGCCACAGACACGAACCTTTGTCTTTGAGAGTGGAACCTTGGCTGCATCCCATTATGTGGCAATTCCCTACAACTCTCCCCATAAAGCTGGAGCTATGGTAGTGGCCAACCTGCTTCTATCTCTTGAAGCCCAGCTGGATAAAATCAACGCTTGGGGTGACAGCCCTGCCGTGGAGCCTATGTTGCTGCCGGTGGAATGGCGACAAAAATTTAGCCAGCTGCCGAGAGGTTCGGCAACTTTGCCTGAAGGAGTGCTCTCTGAGCATCGCTTACCAGAGCCACGTCCGGAATGGCTGGAAGCTATTGAGCGGGGATGGTTGAAGCATGTACTCACTAACTAAGCCTTTACGGGAAGGAGACGTGTGAAATATCAACTCCGTGCGAACCTGCAGACCAAAGTTATCCTTTCTGCCCTGGTTATAGCTCTGGCTCCTCTGATAATTCTGGCAATGCTGGACAACTGGGCCGTGAGAAAAAACCTGACTAATGTAGCCAATCAATCCTTGAGTATAGCTGCTGAGCAGACCGCAAACCGCATAGATCAGTTTCTTCAAAAAAATCTTTTGGAAGTTCAAGCAACCGGTCAGTTGCGCTCTTTTGCACAATATTTGAAACTAGCGCCTGAAGTGCGTCCAGGCAGCAGGGAAGAGAATGACGTCTCAACCATTTTTCGTACGCTTAGCAGAAAAAATCTCTTGTTACCGACGCCCTATGCTTTACTGGATGAAGCTGGAGTAAACGTATTTGATTTTGAACCTTGGCGCATAGGCGCTGACGAATCCCGCGAGAATTATTTTAAAAAACCTTTCCAAACAGGCCAGCTCTTCATATCACAAATACTCTTTTCTCCCGGCTCAAACAGGCAGGCACATTTTTATATCAGCGGACCGGTCTTCAATGTGGCCGGCAATATTGTAGGGGTAGTAAGAGTGAGTATTAGCATTGCTTTTATACAGGATTTCATTGCAAATACTTCCGGGCTAGCCGGACTTGAGTCTTTTGGTTTACTGATGGATACGAATCATTTCATCCTTGCTCATTCTCAAAACCCTGAGATGGTTTTTAGGACAAGCCGCCACCTGACTGTCTCTGAGTTCAAGCAGTTGCAGGTTGCCGGTCAGATTCCCCGAATCCCGCTAAAAAAACTGACTGTAGATTTACCGGAATTTGAAAAACAGATGCAGAGAGGTACCTCGGCCACAGTTTTTTCAGCCCCGTTAACTCAGTTTAATAAACAACCAGAGCAAATTGCTTTAGCCCAGTTAAAGCAACACAATTGGCTAGTTCTAGTGGCCCAACCTCAGACGGCTTTTCTCGAACCGGTCAAACAACAGTTCAATTCAACCTTGTTATTGGTATCTATCATTGCTGTTGTTGTAACGTTTCTGGCAGTCTTAGTTTCCCGGCAACTTACTCAGCCTATACTTAACATGACTGCCATTGCACGGAAAATTGCCGTCGGTGATTTGACAACCCAGGTACCGGAGCTCAGTCATGATGAACTGGGGGAGCTGGCCCAAACCCTCAATGTTATGGCCAGACAACTGCTCGAATCTATTGGTTTATTAAAAGAAAGTGAGGCCAAATACCGAAGACTCCACGAGAGCATCGCAGATGCCTATGCCGCTGTTAATATGGATGGCCAGATAATAGAAACCAACCCGGCATTTCTGGATCTTGTCGGATATTCTCATGACGAGCTTATAACTAAAACTTATGAAGACCTCACTCCCCATAAATGGAAGTCCATTGAATCAGAAATTATCAAAAAGCAAGTTCTGAAACGAGGTTATTCCGAGCTTTATGAAAAGGAATATATCAAAAAGGACGGTGGTATCATTCCTGTTGAGTTGAGAACTTTTCTGCTGCGGGATGATGATGAAAACCCACAAATGCTGTGGGCCATTGTCCGTGACTTAACAGAGCGAAAAAAAACGCAAGATCGACTTCTCAGGAGTGAGCAACGATATTCACTGATATCTGCAGCATCAAAGGAAGGTGTCTTTGATAATGACCTGGTAGGAAAAGATCTTTATGCTTCGGATAGGTGGATGGAAATTCATGGGTTGAATATAGGTGATGAACCACTAGATTATTCCTCCTGGAGAAAGATGGTTCATCCTGAAGACATTGCGAAAATGGAAAAAAGCCTGCAAGATCATTTTGAGGGCAAAACCCCTATGGCTGAATGTGAATACCGGATCATAGATGGTCATGGTCAACAAAAATGGCTCAAGGGGAGAGCATTGGCATTATCGGATGATGCAAA
>CAZWVC010000021.1:0-24974 GCA_964637245.1 uncultured Desulfocapsaceae bacterium | reverse complement strand
ACTAAACAGAGAGGATGGATAATATCATTGAGATTGTGTTTTTAAAGATAAATCTGATTACCCCTATTCTTCAGCATACGTAATCTAGTGAGATAGGTGTTGGTCTTTTCTCGGGTGTCTGTAGCCTGGATGGCTACAGTCAAGCCCCCAGGGAAGGGTTTATAGCGTCCCGAGGTAAAGGCCAATACCTATCTTAGACACATTGCTGAGCTTTAGTGGTAACCAGAAAGATAAATCTTAAAATCACGACATTAGCAGGATTTTGGGTGGGATAAAATTATCAGACTATTATGATGGAAATATACACTACTGTAATCTATGGTCTTTGTTTCAATCGTAGATAATGGTTGTATACTGCTCGAGGATTTTTTCCGTTTCATGATCAAGATCCTCAGCCACCTCATGAATCTGAAACTCAGATTTGCACCCGGTACAGCGCATCCTAATCCTGCGACACATCCTGGAGACTTCCAGTTTAGCTAAGCATTTCTTACATTTCATTATGATGCGCCAAGTAGTTCTTCTCTTGTAAAGATGGCTTTCAAAGGATAGCCGGCTTTGCTGAGTACCTCGGTTCCTCCTTCCTGCCTTTCGACAATAGTAACAACTAGTCCAACCTTAAAACCTGCATCTTCAACTCTTTCAATTACTTTTAGAAGCGTGCCTCCGGTTGTTACTACGTCTTCAACCAAAGCTACATTTGTGCCTGGTTCCATATTTCCCAGTCCTTCAATATAATTACCTGTACCATGACCTTTTGCTTCTTTTCGAACAATAAAAGCAGGTATCGGTTGATTTTCAATAAAACTGGCGATGGAGACTGCGGTAACAATGGGATCTGCACCAAGAGTCATGCCGCCAACTGCCTGTATATTATCACCTTCCTTGCGGATAAGATCAAATATGAGTTTGCCGCAGAGGTATGCACCTTCAGCTGATAGTGTTGTTTGTTTGCCGTCTATATAAAAATCAGAAGTTTTACCTGAAGTTAGCGTAAAAGTTCCTTGGCGGTAGGATTTTTTTAATAAAATTTCTTTCAGTTGTTGTCGATCGCTCATAATGTGTCTCACTAAGAGTTTGGTCGGGGGGTTGTAAATTCAGCGAAGATGGTACATTCTTTTTAAGGGAGTGAAAAGAAAAAACTCGCATTCAGTAAAAAAGAAATGTTAATCTCGTTAGAAATATCAAGCAATATTTAATTATCATATCACAAAAATAGAGGTCTCTCGTTTCACAAGAGGAAGGATTCAGCTATGTGTGGAATAGTCGGATATGTGGGAAAAAGAAGAGTTGTACCGGTAATTCTTGAAGGTCTTAAACGGCTGGAATATCGCGGATACGATTCCGCTGGTATTGTCTATCTTCAGGACAATGAACTTGTTAAATATCGTTGCGAGGGAAAGTTATCAAACCTCGAAACTTTGATGGATGAGGCATATTTAAGTTCATCACATATTGGGATCGGCCATACCCGATGGGCCACCCACGGAGCACCTACTACTGAAAACGCTCATCCGCATAGTGATTGTACAGGCAAATTAGTCATTGTGCACAACGGCATTATTGAGAATTATCACTCCCTTCGAGAAGAGCTAAAAGAAAAAGGTCACAACTTTACTTCAGAAACAGATACCGAAGTAATGGCACACTTAATCGAGGAATATCTTGAGGATGATTTGGTGGCAGCTGTTCGAACAGCACTGGAGAGAGTTGAAGGTTCTTATGCCCTGGGTGTACTCTGGGCAGGTATGCCTGATACACTCATTGCTGCAAGAAATCAAAGTCCTTTGGTGCTTGGAGTACATGACGAAATCGGGGCATTCATGGCTTCTGACATACCCGCATTGCTGCCATATACAAATAGAGTCATTTTTCTGGAGGATGGTGAGTTGGCCATCCTCCAAGAAAAGAAGCAAACCCTCATCTCACTTTCTACAGGTGAAGAGATCCACCGTGATGATACAGTAATCGACTGGAGCGCTTCAATTGCTGAGAAAGCCGGTTTCAAGCATTTCATGCTCAAAGAAATCTTTGAACAACCGCAAGCCATTTCCAATACTGTTAGTGGTAGGATAAATCCTGAAACAGGTGATATAAATCTACCTGAGATAGGGCTTTCAGATGATGAACTCAATGCAATTGAAAGAATATTTCTGGTTGCCTGCGGTACCTCATGGCATGCTGCTTTAGTTGCCAAATACTGGATTGAAAGTCTTGCAAAAATACCTGTTGAAGTGGATATCGCCTCAGAGTTCCGCTATAGAAGTCTCCTGGTGAATGAGAAAGTTCTCACCGTGTCAATCTCCCAATCTGGTGAGACAGCAGATACATTAGCGGGAATTCGACTTGCCAAAGAACTTGGCTCACGGGTAGTGACTATTTGTAATGTCGTTGGTTCGACAATGACCCGGGAGGCGGATGGCACTATATATACTCATGCTGGACCAGAAATAGGTGTAGCATCAACCAAGGCTTTTACCGCTCAGCTTTCAGCCTTATTCCTTTTCGCGATATATTTGGCGAAGAAAAAACAAACGATCACCAAGGAAAAAAGCGTTGAGCTATCCCGCGCACTCATAGACATTGGCCCATTAATTGAGAAATCTCTGCCAGATATTCAAAAACAAATTAACACCCTGATTGACAGTTTTTACACATGTCGTGATTTTCTTTTTGTAGGGCGTGGTCTGAATTTTCCTATAGCCTTAGAAGGAGCTCTTAAACTTAAGGAAATATCCTATATCCATGCCGAAGGCTATGCTGCCGGTGAGCTAAAACATGGTCCCATTGCTCTAATTGATAAGGAAATGCCCATCCTTGCCTTAGTTCCTCAGGATAATGTTTATCAAAAGGTAATTTCCAATGTTGAAGAGATTAAGGCACGTCAAGGAAGGTTGATTCTTATTGGAACTGAAGATGACAACCAATTAAGCAACCTAACAGAAGATATTGTATACCTACCGGCTGTTCATGAAGAAATGAATCCGATACTGTATACCATTCCCGCACAGTTACTGTCCTACGAAATTGCAGCTCGTAGAGGCTGCGATGTAGATCAACCTAGAAATCTCGCCAAGAGTGTAACTGTTGAGTAATCTCAGAGTGTATACCCGATGAACCTTTGGAGCTGTAGATGATTGTCATCGGTCTCGAAGTTTTACTAGAGTCCCAGCCTTCTTTTCTGAGAGGTAAAAGGCTGGGATTGCTGACTAACCAAGCCTCGGTAAATCGAGATCTTATCCATAACAGGATCCTTCTTCAGCAAGGCTATGGCCTGCAATTAACCACTCTTTTCTCTCCGCAGCATGGTTTTTATTCCGAAAAACAGGATAATATGATTGAGTCTGATCATTCGATTGATGATGTCACAGGCTTGCCTATTTTCAGTCTCTATGGTGATCTGCGCAAACCAAGTGAGCAGATGCTTGAAAATATAGATATTCTGCTTATTGATTTGATGGATGTTGGTACGAGGGTGTATACATTTCTATATACATTGGGGTACTGTCTTGAGGCAGCAGCAGAGTATAACAAAAAAGTAGTAATATTAGATAGACCAAACCCCATAAACGGCATTAAAGTAGAGGGAAATTTGCTCACCCGGGAATGTGAGTCTTTTGTCGGGCTCTATCCAATACCAATGAGACATGGGCTAACCTTTGCCGAATTGGCTAAGTATATCAATGAAACTCGGGGAATTAAAGCAGATTTAACAGTAATCCCAATGCGAGGTTGGCATAGAGAAATGGGATTTAGGGAGACAGGTTTTCCCTGGGTATATCCATCTCCTAATATGCCTACTCCAGAAACTGCGGCTGTTTACCCAGGTCAAGTAATCTGGGAAGGCACAAATATATCTGAAGGCCGTGGGACAACAATGCCATTTGAATTATTTGGCAGCCCCTTTATTGAGCATCAGGCAGTTTTGGAAGAAATTAAAAAAACGAACCTGCCCGGATGCTATATTCGACCATTGCTATTTCAGCCAACCTCTGGTAAATGGGCTGACAAGGTTTGCAGAGGCTTCCAAATTCATGTAGTTGAAAGCTCGGAATTTATGCCCTATAGAACAAGCCTTGCTTTCTTGAGCGCTCTGTTGAAACTTTACCCAGATCAATTCTGCTATAAGCAGCCACCTTATGAATATGAGTTCACCAGATTGCCAATGGATCTCATACTTGGCTCTAAAAAGGTACGGCAAGAATTGGAGAAGGGAACACCTGTGTTGGATATAGAGGCGAATTGGCAGAAGGAATTGGAAGAATTTGAGAAGATACGCGAACAATTCCTTCTTTATTGATAAGAGATAGCATTTAAGCTTATCCTGCTTGTTGTCGAACAAAGTAAGCTGGTGCTGGAGAAAAGAAGTGACACAAAAAAAGATACGATTAACTCAACTCGCTGAGCTTGTTGATGGCAAAATAAGTGGTGATGAATCTCTTGAGATTCTTAGACTGGAATCTATAGAAGCTGCCCAAGAGGGTGATATCACATTTCTGGTTAAGGAAAAAAACGCTGAAATGCTTGAAAAAACCCAAGCCAGTGCAGTAATAGTTCCCCTGGCTCTCAAGGAGGAGAGAGGAAAAACTATCATTCGCGTTAAAAATCCCTATCTAGCTTCAGCAATTATACATAATTACCTGCTTGAGAAGCCATTTGAATCAAAGGGGATTCATGACTCAGTAATCATTGGTGCAAATAACGAGCTTTGTGAAAATATCACTATTGAGCCGTATACCGTCCTTGGAGACAATGTTAAAATTGGAGAGAGGGTCTTTATCGGTGCAGGAGTATATGTTGGTGATGATGTCATAATAGGCAATGACACTGTAATTAAAGCAAATGTAACCGTAGAAAATAACACAACTATTGGTAACAGAGTTATCGTTCATCCAGGCACTGTTATTGGCAGCGATGGCTATGGCTACGCCGCTGATGAAAGAGGCTGTCACATTAAGCGCCCACAGGTTGGAATAGTCAAAATTGATGACGATGTTGAAATAGGAGCTAACTGTTGTGTTGACAGAGCAACGTTTGGCCTAACCTGGATAAAGTCAGGAACAAAGATCGATAATCTTGTGCAAATTGCCCATAATGTTGAAGTTGGTGAAAATTGTCTCTTGGTCAGCCAATCAGCCGCCTCAGGTTCAACTGTTTTTGGCAGGAATGTAGTTATGGGTGGCCAGGCAGCAACCAAAGGTCATGTCAGCTTAGGTGATGGAGTTATGGTAGCCGGAAGAGGTGGAGTAACTCGAGATCTTGAAGCAGGTGGAGTTTTTGGCGGCTTTCCCGCCATTCCCATAAATCAATGGACAAAGGCAGCAACAGCCTTTGGCAAAGTACCTGAAATGCGTGTTGAATTACGCAGACTTCGCAACGAAATTAAAGAACTACAAAAAAAGCTATCGCGAGACGATTAATATAAAGAGGAGATTTTTGATGAGTGAAGAATCATTAACCGGAAAAATGGATATTCTTGAAATCCTCAACTTACTACCTCATAGGTATCCTTTTGTTATGGTTGATAAAGTCACAAGGATAGTACCTGGAACTGAGATTACTGGCATAAAAAATGTTACCATTAATGAACCCTATTTTCAGGGACATTTTCCTGAACGGCCGGTAATGCCTGGGGTAATGATACTAGAGGGTATGGCCCAGGTTGGAGGTGTACTCGGCTATCATACATTACCTGAGATGATTGGTACTAAGCTACTCTATTTTGCCGGGATCAACAATGCTCGCTTTAGAAGGCCTGTTATCCCAGGTGATCAATTAGTTTTTGAATTGAAATTGTTGAAAATAAAAAGAGGAATCATGGTTATGGACGGCAAGGCATTTGTAGATGATCAACTTGTCACCCAGGCCGAATTGATGGCCTCTTTTGCATGATTACTGTCTGAGAACATTCCCTGAAGCCTAAACTGGAATTTTAGAATAATCGCGTAAGTGATACTTATCTGAGAAAAGAAAAGGCTATAAAGAGTAACACAATATACATACTTCATTATGACTATACATCCAACAGCAGTAATCGATAAAGAAGCAGAACTTGACTCCTCAGTATGTGTCGGACCTTATGCCATAATAAATGGGAAAGTTCAAATAGATGCGGGTACAAAAATAGCTGGGCACGCGGTTGTTTCTGGACCTACACGACTTGGTAAAAATAATACCATTGCCTCCTTTGCAACGGTTGGAGGAGATCCTCAGGATTTAAAATATGCTGGAGAACCCACCGAACTCATTATCGGAGATGGCAATCGCATTCGAGAATATGCATCGATTCATCGAGGAACAGTGCAGGGCGGAGGCAAAACAGAGATTGGTGACCGTAATCTACTGATGTCCTACATTCATATTGCTCATGATTGCATCATAGGCAATGAGGTTATTATGTCAAATGTGGCAACAATGGCCGGGCATGTAGAGGTTGGCGATTGTGCAACTATTGGAGGGTTAGTGGCTGTTCACCAATTTGGTAGAATAGGAAAATACTCCTATATCGGAGGAGTTTCAGGAATTAATCTGGATGTCCCTCCTTTTGTTATAATAACAGGTACGCGTAATCGTACCAGAATTTCCGGTATCAACAAGCTTGGCTTGCGGAGAAGAGGGTTTAGTCGAGAAACCATAGCTCAAATTGATACGGCTTACCGGATAATCTTCCGCTCTCCTGATTTACTTCTCAAAGACGCCCTGGCCCTTGCCAAAAAAGAAGTAACAGATTGTCCGGAAGTAGATGAGATGGTGAGCTTTTTTGAGAAATCCGACCGTGGTGTAGTCCGCAGAACCACAGATGGTTAGAAGATATTGATGACTTATTCTGAAAAAATTGGCGTAATAGCCGGGGGGGGGCAATTTCCCCGGTTGTTTATTGATGCCGCCCGAGATTCCGGTAAGGAACCAATTGTCATTGGTTTTAAGGGTGAAACTGCTGAAGATGTGGTTACTGCTGTAGATAAATACTGCTGGGTAAAGCTGGGACAGTTGGGTAAAGTAATTAATTTCTTTAAGAAAAACAATGTCGCAGAAGCTGTTTTTTTGGGAACCATCACCAAGACCAGAATGTTCCGAGATGTTTTCTTTGACTTTAAAGGTCTTTCGCTGTGGAAAAGAATCGACAAAAGAAATGATGATGCAATTTTAAGGGCAATAGCAGATGTTCTTGAAGATGAAGGTATTGCCATTGTTGAATCAACCAAATATCTCACCAAACTCCTTTTCCCACAGGGTGTTTTGACCAAAAAGAAACCAAGTGCAAAACAAAAAGAAGATATAAAAATAGGTTGGAAAGTAGCTAAAGAAATAGGCAGACTAGATATAGGCCAGTGTGTGGTAGTTCGTGATCGAACTGTACTTGCAGTCGAATCAATTGAAGGGACTGACGCAACCATTCTTCGAGGTGGGGAACTTGGCAGAGAAAAAGTTGTGATAGTAAAAGTGCACAAACCAGGTCAAGATTTTCGCTTTGATTTGCCTGCCACTGGTAAAAAGACCATAGAAACCATAAAGAGGGTAAAAGGTGCTGTTCTGGCGGTTGAAGCGGGTAAGTCATTACTATTTGATGCGGAAGCAGTAATTGCCGCTGCAAATAAGAATGGTATTGTTGTCGTAGGAATTTTCGAAGACGAGAATGGCAATATCCGCTGTTAACATAGATTTATAGCTATTTCCTCAAAATCCAGGGTGAAACTATGCAAGCCATGATCTTAGCTGCAGGCTTTGGCACACGACTTTTACCCTATACCGAAAAGAAACCAAAACCCTTATTTCCTCTGCTTAATACACCTCTTCTTCAAATAACCATAGAAAAGCTGATCCAAGCCGGATTTGATCATATAGTTGTCAATACCCATCATCTTCGGAAACAATTTAGAGAAATTACCGCACCATATGCAAACGTATTTCTTCAAGAAGAAGAGGAAATACTAGGTACAGGTGGTGGGCTGCGTCAGGCTTTAGCTAATCTACGCGATGAACCGTTATTGATAATTAATGGGGATGTCTACCACAATATAGACCTGGCCGCACTGTACCGCTATCACACATCTGGTGAGCACAAGATAACCCTGGCCGTGCATGACTATCCCAGGTTCAACTCGCTTGAAATTTGCGATAACAAGTTACTAGGTTTTAATGGGAGAGGCAAAAAAGGTGCTCTTGCCTTCACGGGTATCCATGTAGTTAATCCGGAAATTTTAGAGCCAATCCCATTGGGAACAAAATCATGCATTATCGAAAGATATGCCAGCTGTGTGACTGCAGGAGATATTATATCGTTATCCCGAACAGATGATTTTTTCTGGACAGATATCGGTACACCCGAAGATTATCTTGATCTGCATGCTGATATCTTGCAAGGTAAAATACACAGTCGATCATTACTTGAGGCTGTTGCTGACTGCTATAATAGGTATAAGATAATTTCTGAAAAAGCAATTGTAGGTAATAATTTGAAGATTAACGATTGGGCATGCATTGGAGATGCGTATCTCGGAAATAATGTAACTATTTCACGCTCAGTGATTTGGGATGGTGCAGAAATTCCATCTAATACTCACGTTATGAATTCTATAATTACTCAGTAATTCTATGGAGAAAATAGCGCTATTCCAAAAAGTTGCCAATCTTTTATTTAAGGATGGTCGCATTTCCCTCAAAGAGCATCAGAGTTTTCATAAGTATGTCACTCTTGAAAATATCTCGGCCGATGGTTCGCTCAGAGAATTCTTTCGTGTATCAATTGGAAATGATTCTATTTGTGTGGGTGTTGTACCACATGCTGTACTGCCTCAAGAATTAGCCGAGTCACATGCTGCCGTGGCAATAGGAAGACACTTGTGGCAGAAAAACATACCAGTCCCAGGGATCATTGGCCATGATCCCAAAAGCGGTCTTATACTTTACGAAGATTGCGGTGAGATCCATCTCCATAGTTTACTTGAGAAAAAAAGGAAATCTAACAAACTTGACCAGGACGAGATATTTCGCTGGTACAGGCCACTGGTAGAACATCTTGTTGACATGCAAATTAAAGGCTGTGAGGACTTTGATACAGAGTGGTGTTTCGAGACTCCGATGTTTGATAAGAATCTGATGGTTGAGAGAGAGTCGGAATATTTTCTCAATGCTTTCTGGCATTCTTTTCTACAAGGCAGGCATTTTCAAGATATTGCCGCAGAGTTCAACGAAATTGCCGAACACGCCGAAAAAGGGCTTGGCAATTATTTTCTCCACCGCGATTTTCAATCCAGAAATATTATGGTTAAAAGTGATCGTCTTAAAATAATAGATTTTCAGGGCGGTAGACTGGGACCACCAGGATATGATTTAGCCTCAGTGTTAATAGACCCATATGTAAACCTTGAAGAAGAAGTGCAGGAATCTTTGTTATCCTATTATCTTAAAGTGCTTAACCGTTATATAGACCTTGATGATAGCGAGTTTCACAGGCAGTATTGTTATCTTAAATTACAAAGGAATCTACAAATAGTGGGTGCGTTTTCATTTCTTTATGAACAACGCTGTAAACCCTTTTTCAAAGTATTTATAAGACCTGCCTTGGAGCAGTTGTATATTCTTTTGCAGGAACAAGAGTTCAGTTCCTATACAAACCTTCATCGTCTCGTTAATGAAGCACGAACCTTGATACAGCAAAAGATCTGAAACCTGGTTAACCCTGATAATATCAGAGCTTGCAAAAAAATGAAAATTTCTGTAAACAGCAACCCTTCTATTTTGTAAGAAGTACTAGTCTATAAACTTAATTCATCATTCGAGATAATGGTTACTGAAACTCACTCAATTATTGCCCTGGTTGGTCGACCAAACGTTGGAAAATCAACCCTCTTTAACCGCATAACCAAGTCTCGAAAAGCGATAGTCGACCCCACACCAGGAGTGACCCGTGATCGGCATTATGATCGTGTTGTTTGGCAAGATAAAGCCTTTATATTAGTTGATACCGGTGGAATAGATGATGAGACAGATGATGTCATGGTTGATCATATTCGCCAACAAGCTATTAATGCCATTGAAGAGGCTGGCATCATAATTTTTCTCATGGATGGTCGTGAAGGTTTGACACCTGCTGATTATGAAATTGTGGAAATACTCCGTAAATCAGAAAAAAAGGTAATGCATGTAGTTAACAAAATTGACGGTCCTGAGCAGGAAATCGAAATTCTCTCGCAATTTTATGAACTTGGTGTAGAAAAAATTTGGGCTATTTCTGCGGAGCACACCTATGGTTTTTACACCTTTATGGATGAACTCGTCGCTTTAATTCCTGAAAGTAATATTGACAAGGATCTTCCCGAAGACACCATAAAAGTCGCTTTTTTTGGCAGACCCAATGTTGGTAAATCTTCCATGATAAATCGTATTCTCGGTGAAGAGAGGATGGTGGTATCTGAAATTTCAGGTACAACTAGAGACTCGGTGGATACCCTTCTTGAGTACGGAAAATATACTTATTTGCTTATTGATACAGCTGGTATCCGTCGTAAGGGCAAAACCAAAGAGAAGCTCGAAAAATTTAGCATACTTAAAGCGTTGAATACCCTGGAAAGATGTGATATTGCAGTTGTACTAATAGATGCCTCCGAGGGATTGACTGAACAGGATACCAAGGTTATTGGATATACCCAGGAACAAGGCAGAGGCCTGATTCTCCTGGTAAATAAATGGGACTTGGTCAAGGATGATTCAGGAAGACAGAAAAAAATGTTGGAAGAAATTGGTCGATCTCTGCCATTTGTGGGGTTTGCTCCACTGCTCAAGGTTTCAGCCCTTAGTGGATATGGCGTAAAAAGGCTTTTTCCTGTAATTGGTTCAGTTTACCGCCAATTTCAGCAGACATTTCCAACCTCAGCGCTCAATCGGTTGCTTCAGGATGCAATTGAAGATCACTCCCCGCCAATTTACAAGAATAAGCGCTTGAAATTCTATTACACCTCGCAGGTTGGCACCAGACCACCTAAATTCGTCATAATGACCAATAGCTACAAAGGTGTGCACTTTTCATATCAACGCTATCTCACCAATCGCTTCAGAGACGGGCTCGGGCTCGATAAAGTTCCAATACGCCTGTTTTTCAGGGATAAACGAGAGCAGCGTAAAAAATAAGAAGTTATACCGCAGTAAATGCCTTAGCAAAGGCTTCTGCAGAGTTGCTTATCACTTTTTCATCGGTGCAAAAAGCCAAACGGAAGTGTCCTGCTGCCCCGAATCCTCGCCCTGGAACTGCTAAAATCATATTTTCCTGCAAAATTGCACAGAACTTGACATCATCCTCAATAGGTGATTTCGGAAAGAGATATAAGGCACCTTTCGGATGGACAAAATCGAAACCCGCCTTCTCAAGAATTGTGCAGAATGTGTCTCTTCGTTGCTCATAAATAGTACAATCGACCACGGCATCCTGTAGTTCTGCAACCACCCTTTGCATGATAGCTGGGGCGTTGACAAATCCTAGGATTCTATTGGCCAAGGTCATTGCATCGAGAAGGGGCAATTTATCATTGATTTCCGGGTGAACAGCCATATAACCAATACGCTCCCCAGGCAAGGAAAGATCTTTGGAATAGGAGGACAGGACGATGCTGTTTCTATATGCCTGGAAAATTGATGGAACTTCGTGTCCTTTAAAGACTATCTTGCGATAGGGTTCATCGGAAATAAGATAAATAGATATCCCATGTTTTCGGCCAGCTTCTTCAAGAAGCTCACCCAGCTTTTCTAAGTCGTCTTCTGGATATATTTGACCCGTTGGGTTATTTGGAGAATTGATTATAAGTGCCTTGGTCTTATCGGTAATGGCTGCTTCAATCGCTGCAAGATTGAGGCTAAAATCATCATTTGTCTGGACTATTTTGGGGATACCGGCATGGTTATCAACATAGAAATTGTATTCCACAAAGTATGGAGCCAGGAGAATAACTTCTTCACCAGGATTTAAAATAGCCTTAAGAACAACATTGAGTGCTCCAGCAGCACCACAGGTCATCAGCATATCACCACCATTAATTGTGACCCCCTGTTCGGAAGACATACGAGCGGCCACTGCTTCTCTGACCCAGGGATACCCACCATTTGGCATATAGGAATGGGCTCCCGGTTGATTCTCCTGCGCAATTCTTGAAATAATCTCATCAAACTCAGGTGGAGGCAAAAGATCAGGATTACCTAAACTAAAATCAAAAATGTTTTCTTCACCATATTGTGCTTTGAGTTTTGCTCCTTCCTCAAACATTTTTCTGATCCATGATGATTTCTCAGCGAAATTTCTCATTTTTTCAGATATTGCCATGGTTTACCTCATTTTTTAGATATTTTGTTGGGGTATCAGCTAGAGTAAAAAATATGGCGGAAATTTAGCGTGTTATCTTTTTAAAATAATCATATGCCGCATTGATTTCCTTCATTTTTTTCTCAGCAATGATCCTAAATTCTTCACCTAGGTGACGAACTTTGTCGGGATGGTATTTCATACTCAATTTCCGGTAAGCTTTT
Organism: uncultured Desulfocapsaceae bacterium; assembly: GCA_964637245.1. Lineage (GTDB taxonomy): Bacteria > Desulfobacterota > Desulfobulbia > Desulfobulbales > Desulfocapsaceae > Desulfopila_A. Next base: position 12,458 of record CAZWVC010000021.1, on the reverse strand, counting down.
TTGATCTCTTCCTGAGATGCCCCAGGTTCAAGTCCTAAAACTTCATAGTTTCGGTTCTCTGCAGCCACTGTTGTGGACTGCTGTTGTTGATTTCTATATTTATATTTTGCTTCGATAGTGCGTTGATCATAAACAGATATCTCCAGATAAGTAGCGATGTTTCTGGCAATCTGAAGTTCGTCTTCAGGCACCACAGATTTAGTATAAAGTATCTGATAAACGAGTTCGAGCAATATAAGACGTGGTTCGTAGGTAAAGGTAGATCTGAATTCCTCAAGCAAACCCTCAAGAGTGGCATCTGAAGATATAGCTTCCTTGATCAGATCCTTAACCCACAACATCTTTGTCTGATTGTAGCCAAGGTTTAATTGGAAAAAACGCTGTATAGTAGAAATTTCTTCTTTGGTAACTTGACCGTCTATTTTGGAGATATTGACAAGTATGTTTACCAATAACCAGACAAAACGATTATGGCTTTCAGATTGGGATGCCTCATAGGTAGCAACTTTTCTTTTTACCCAAAATGAAAAACCCCAGAAAAGGGCGATGAACAAAAGAATCCCAGCAAGACCTGAAAAGAGCAAAGCTCCAAGAAAGTTAATTAGCGCTGGTGCACCACCTGTTACGAAAATAAGCAACAGGAGAATAAGCAGACAACCTCCACAACCAGGTTGCTGTTGTCGTTGATAGTACATTTGCAATGTGATTTAACCTGTTAGTTTTATTTTTCCTGAAAAAGAGCGTCAATAAATTCATCAGGCTCAAAGTCGCGAAGGTCTTCAATTTTTTCGCCAATACCTATAAATCGAATAGGTATTTTCATATCTCGACTGATATGCGCAACTATTCCGCCTTTGGCAGTACCATCCAGTTTTGTTAGGGCTAGACCGGTGATGCCAACCGCCTCATTAAAAAGTTTTGCCTGTGAAATACCGTTTTGTCCAGTGGTGGCATCGATAACCAGCAACACTTCATGAGGAGAATTATCAAGTTTTTTTCCCATAACCCGTTTGATCTTTTTCAATTCTTCCATAAGATTTGCCTGGGTATGCAGACGTCCTGCGGTATCTACCAGCAGGACATCATAGCTATCCAGGACAGCTTTTTCAATGGCTTCATAAGCCACTGATGATGGATCAGCTCCTTCGGCTTTTGCTACAACTTCAATGTCGTTTCTTTTACCCCAGATCTGGAGTTGGGAAACGGCAGCTGCTCTAAAAGTATCGGCAGCAGCTAATAGAACAGACTGACCTGATTGAATGAATTTATGCGCAATCTTTCCAATAGTTGTTGTTTTACCGACCCCATTTACTCCAACTACCATGATCACAAATGGTCCAGTTTCAGGCATAACTAGTTCAGCTGGCTGAGTAGAGTCAACCATAAAGGAGCGTAATTTTTCTTTGATGAATTTCTTCAGTGATATGGGGTCAGAGAGTTCATTTCGCTTAACTTTTTTTCGTGCATAATCAAGTAACTCAGTAACAGTGCTGACTCCTATATCGGAGGTGATAAGCAGTTCTTCGAGGTCATCAAGAAGCTCTGCATCAATTACTTTTTTACCAAGAAAAAGTTCATCCATCTGATGAACAAGAGATTCACGAGTTCTTGATAGCTTTTTAGTGAGTCGTGTAAAGAAAGAGGTAGAAGTATCCTCCTCAGCAGTTGCTGGTGGTTGGATAGTTTCGATATTGTCATTATTAGGTTCACTCTCTCTACCTTTTTCTCCACCAGTATCTTTAGGTGGTGCTGGCTCATCTATTGGCTTGCTAGTTTCACCGAAAATCCCTGTACCCTGGGGCGCTGGCTCAACCTCATCTTGGGGAAGCTCATGAGTAATGCTTTCCTGTGGAGCCGGTTCGGTCTCTTCCGCATTTTTTTTCTTCTTAAACCAACCAAGCATATTTTTCCTCATTGGTAATAGATTGTTCAGCTAAATAATTAAGATGAATAATCTTCTGAGTAATTGTGATGAGAGGAACTGATTACCTCTTATTTATTAGACTTCAGGGTATCAAAAACGCAACATTTCAGTTTGTTGAGTGCTTCGGTAGTTGGAAGTTATTCTAGCTGAAATGTAATAAATACGAGAACACATCATGATACGTATTGATTACCAAGAAAGCAACAAAAACAGTAACGGGTTTATAAAAACCATCACCTGTTAAGGTTAGATAAAATTGAGGTTCTGAACAGCTAATCTATAGAAATGTTCTTATGCCATATTTATTGTGCTGAGCTCTTAAAAATATTGCAATTCATGACAGTGTAATTACTTTAGGGAAGGAATTCCTACACGGAAAATATAAAGATTAATGTGAGATGGGTCTTCTGCATCATCTTGCGATTTCAGTTTATTGGAGGTTCAGAAATGTCTAGTGGATGTGGTGGAAGTGCTTCAAATGAAGCGCAGCAAGCAGCAATGGCGCAACAGGAAAATGCCATTACTCGCTCTTTAGGGAAAATTAAAAGCAAGATCTTGGTCATGAGTGGTAAGGGTGGGGTTGGTAAATCTACCGTATCAGTAAATTTAGCGCTGGGACTTGCTAATAAGGGACATAAGGTTGGTTTGATGGATGTTGATCTTCATGGCCCTGATGTTGTCAGGATGTTGAACCTCAAAGGTATGGTTGTTCCTCCTGAGAATCCAGAAGATCTGGTACCTCCTCTACAATATAATGATAAGCTCAAGGTCGTTTCGTTAGAATATATGATGCAGGATAGAGATGAAGCGATTATCTGGAGAGGACCTCTCAAGATTCAGGCTATCAGACAGTTTGTATCAGATATGGATTGGGGTGAGTTAGATTATCTTATAATCGATGCTCCGCCAGGGACCGGCGACGAGCCACTCTCAGTTGCCCAAACCATTCCTAATGTTAAAGCTGTTGTGGTTACTACTCCACAAAAAGTTGCCCTTGCTGATGTTAGGAAATCGATAAATTTTTGCAAAACCTTGCAAATGGATGTTGTCGGAGTAGTTGAAAATATGTCAGGTTTTGTTTGTCCAAATTGCAACGAAAAAGTAGACATATTCAAAAATGGTGGCGGTGAGGAGATTGCTAGGGAGTTTGAGCTGCCTTTCTTAGGACGAATTCCTATGGATCCAAGGGTTGTGATTGCAGGAGATGATGGCAAACCATATCTTTCATCTTCAGAAGAAAGCCCTGCCACCAAAGCTTTCAGTGAGATAGTAAATGCAGTGGAAACCAGAAATCCACCGGTAGCACCGCCAGTGACCCTAAATATGGCGAATCCTGGCTGTGGCTGTACACGGTAACAGAAGATAGAGGATCACGCTGAAGGTGATCCTCACTACTTGTATTATATACCCAATTACATAACTAAAGAGATCATGATTATCAAACAGCTTATTGTCGGTAGCATGGGAGTCTGCAGCTATATCATTGGTTGCGAGGAAACCAAAAAAGGTGCAGTTGTTGATCCAGGTGGTGATGAAAATACCATTCTTAGCGAGGTTGAGAAGTTGGGGCTGGATATAATTTATGTGATTGCCACTCATGGACATCCAGATCATGTTTGCGGTAACAGAACCATAAAAGAAGCGACACAAGCTAAAATTGTTATGCACGAGGTTGATGTAGATTTTTTTGAGCAGACCGAAACTCAAAATTACTTTAGCATGCTTGGTCTTGAATCTTCGCCGCCTACGGAGCTAAGAGTAAAAGATGGAGATATTCTAGAAATAGGAAAAGTCAAAATCAAGATCATCCACACTCCAGGTCACACTCCCGGTGGAATGTGCCTTTATTGTGCCCCTGATCTCATAACAGGTGATACTCTGTTTGTCGGCGGTGTTGGTCGGACAGATTTTCCTGGTGGTTCCTACAGCGAATTGATTAACTCTTTAAAAACAAAGGTACTTGCCTTGCCAGATGAGACTATCGTCTGGCCAGGTCACGGCTATGGTGGATCTCAATCGACCATTGGAGAAGAAAAAAAGAGTAATCCATACCTTCGGTAATCCATTTAATGCGTGAAATAGTTCTAGGTACAGCTGGACACGTTGATCACGGTAAAACCAGCCTGGTTAAGGCACTTACCAATATAGACACTGATAGATTAGAGGAAGAAAAGAAAAGAGGAATAACCATTGAGCTTGGTTTTGCCTATCTCGATCTCCCTTGTGGTCATCGTCTAGGTATTGTGGATGTTCCAGGACATGAACGATTTGTTAAAAACATGGTAGCCGGGGTGACCGGTATGGATATCCTCGCCTTCGTCATTGCTGCCGATGAAGGTATAATGCCACAGACAAAGGAACACTTTGAGATTTGCAGTCTGCTCGGTGTTTCTCAAGGCATAATCGTCATCACCAAAAAGGATATGGTAGAAGACGAATGGCTCGAGATGGTTGAAGAGGAAATTCGCGATTTCTGCCAAGACAGTTTTCTTGAAGACGCTCCATTGGTAAAGGTTTCTTCTACCACTGGAGAAGGAATTGAAGAGCTTAAATCTCTCCTGGATTCGATAGTTAAAAAGCACACCTTTGGTGAAGTATTCGGACCGTTTCGTTTACCGGTAGATAGAGTCTTTGCGATGAAGGGATTTGGCGCTGTGATAACCGGCACTTCAATCTCAGGGAGGATTTCTTTGGGTGAGGAGTTGCAACTTTATCCGACAAACAGAACAGCAAAGGTACGAGGAATTCAGGTTCATTCAGAGTCCGTTGAAATTGTAGAGGCAGGACACCGGACCGCCATTAATTTACAGGGAGTTGAGACCCTGGAAATCCAACGGGGAATGGTTGCAGCATCACCTGCTGCATTGAAACCCAGTTACATGCTTGACTGTCAGATGAAGTACCTTTCATCTAGCAGCAAACCATTGAAACACAGGTCCAGAGTAAGGGTACATTTAGGTACTGCTGAGATCATGGGTAGAGTATCTTTAATCGACCGTGATGAACTGCAACCTGGAAATGAAGCAGGAGTGCAGTTACTTTTAGAAGAACCGGTTGCCGTTTGGCCAGAAGATCACTTTGTTGTTCGCAGCTATTCTCCAGTCATAACCATTGGTGGCGGGCAAATACTTGGCAATGCATCTCTTAGAAAACGTAAGCGACTATCAGCAAAAGACCGCGAAAATAATATTGCCACATTCAAAGTTCTTGAAAGTGGAACGCTTGAAGAGAAAATTCTCTTACATCTGTCCGAAAGCCAGGCAAAGGGGTTGACCTTTGATGAGGTGAGTGTATGTCTTGGAATTTTTGGCAAGCATCTCAAAAAAATTCTCAATATACCCATTTCCAACAAGAAGATTGTAGTTGTTGACTCTACCAGTCAGCGATATCTTGATTGCCGCATTGCAACTAAGATTAAGAATACAATTGTTGAAGTTCTCACAGGATTTCATCAAAAAAATCCATTGCAGGACGGTCTTTCCAAAGAAGAGCTTCGTGGAGCGATTGGCAAATTGGTCGACCTGAAAGTATTCGCCTATTGTCTCAATGAGCTGATTCGAAGCAATGAAGTTGTACAGGAGGAATCATTGGTACGTCTTGCCACCCATGAAGTTGCTCTCCAGGCCGATGAGCAAGAATTGCAGAATGATTTACTTAACTGGTATAGACAAAAGGGGTTGGCTACAGCAACGATCAAAGAAACAAACGAAGAATTTAGCGAATACCCAGAGAAATTGCTCAAGGAGGTAATATCCTTACTTCTCCGAGAGGATAAATTGGTAAAAATCAGTGAGACTCTTTTCTACCATAAGGATATCATTGATTCTCTTACCACCGAGGTTGTTGCTTTTATGCAAAAAGAAGGTGAGATTGATGCACCTCGTTTTAAAGAGATGACTGGCCTCACTCGTAAGTTCTCGATTCCAATCCTGGAATACTTTGACCGAACAAAGCTTACCTATCGAGTCGAAGACAAAAGAATTCTGAGAAAGAAAGCTTAATAAATAGTACGCCAAATACTTATCTAACCCAGATCTGACATCTATTGATTGCATTATTCACTCTTCAGGCGAGAATGATTGGCCATGACCTTCGTTACCGGGGTTTGGATTAGCACTATTAAGCTTTACGCTTTATGCCTTGGCCGTAAATTTTCTTAGACTCGGGAAATGTTCGGGCTAAATTTTTGGAGTTATTCTACTTATTCGATATCAATCCCAACTGATAACGCCGAATGTCTCAGTAATATCACTAATGGCAAAATCCTGATCAACTCGCAGACCAACAACAGCGATAACTTGTTTATCCGAAATAAGGACCGGGAATTGATTCCGTTTATGCCGGGGTATTTTCAAGTCAGAGAGAAACCGGGTGATTTTTTTTCTGCCCTGCATGCCGGCAGGTCTGAATTTTTCTCCGGGATGGGGTGAGCGTATAATTAGGGGCAATGAGACCTTCCCTAGATCTATTAGTAGTTGGCCAGTCTTTATAGTATTTGGTGGTGAAGAAAAAGAATTGAGCATAAATTTCTTCTGCAGACTCTCAATGTAATGCTCCGTGTCTGCCTTTATCTCAAGTGGGGTGAGAGAGGTATGCTGGTAACTGCCACGAAATTTCATAGTTCCCAGGGGTTGATAAAAATGTATAAACCCATCAATCTTTATGATTCTCAAACCAAAGGGGAGGTGCAATTCTCCTCCGGTTTTACCTTCTCGGGTAAAAGTACAGAGAGTATTGATCTGTTGATAAGCAGGCTGTGAACCAAATTTCCAACAGATATTTTCTATAATCCTGCGCTGTATAGCAATATGATAGCTGAGAAAATGGTTGATATCCAAATCGATGGTCAAAGAAGATTGAGGGCCATTTTCTTTTTCATCAACACATTCTGCAAGAGAACGTTTAGCTATCGAATCAACAAATTCTTCCTCCTGACTCAATAATTCTGCAGTTTGACAAAGGATTGAACGTAAAGATGGATTAAAGTGTTTTTTAAGCTGAGGCAATATTTCATTTCTTAAGCGATTACGTAATATTGTTAGATCACTGTTTGAGCTGTCAATACAATAAGGTAGAGCTGCCGATTTGAGATATTTCAGAAGCTCTTTTTTTGAAGTTGTAAGTAGAGGTCTTATTATATAACCGTTTTTTATCTGCATTCCAGATAACCCTTTTACCCCGGATCCACGAAAAAGACGCAGTAGTATCTCTTCTGCCTGATCATCTGCGTTGTGGGCAACGGCGATTGCAGATCCCTCATATTTGATTCGACACTTCTCCAAAGCTTGATAACGTAAAAATCGAGAACTTTCCTCAAGCGAGGTTTTAGTCAACTTTCGATGTTCTTCCACATTTACTGTTATTATTTCATATTGAATGGAAAAATTTTGGCACAACTTTTCCACACAATTTATTTCATTTGGGGTTTCTTGTGGTCTCAGACCATGATCTACGTAGACAGCTACTGGGTTTAAAGAGAGGGTAGGTTCGCACAGCAAAGATAATAACGCTACGGAATCGGGACCAGCAGAAAGACCTACAATTATGGTATCTCCTGGACTTATAAGGTTGTGATTGCTGAGCACGTGTTGAAAGAGTTTGCTGTCCAATGTTATATCGTAAAAATTATTGTTATTCTTAGATATTAATTATCTCAAATTCGAAAAAAATGATGAGTAAAGGTGGAAATATTGTTCTTGAGTGTGTAGTTTAGCAAATGGACTTGTGTTTATTGCAATAAGTATTGGAAGTGTCACTTTAATCTATAAACTTTAAGATTGATAGATTGTTTATGATTAGCACACGAATAAAAGAATATCTTAAAGCACAATTTAATCTGCCTGAAGATCAGGTTGAATTAATGCTGCCTGAGTTTAAAAAGACTCTTAAAGACCACTTGGCAAGACTTGAAGAAATTCAAAAACTCGATAACCTCACAGAGCTTGGCAAAGCTGCTCATACCATAAAAGGTGCATTTCTCAATCTCGGCCTGCAGGACTGTGCTGAGGTTGCCATGAAAATTGAAGATAATGCTTCTAAAAGTGATACGCAAACCGATTATGCAGCTCTCGTAGGTAAAATACGCTCAATAGTTCAGGAAATTGTTGAGGAATAAGCTACATTCCGTGTCGTTTCTTGAGCAATTCCAGCAATCGCTCGTGAATATTATCAAACCCCCCATTAGAAAGAATTGCTACAATATCACCAGATTTGCAGATATCTCCCAGGTATCCCAAAATTTTATCTGTATCACCAAATGACCTGACCTGAGAGTTATATCCTGCTATGTCTGCTGCTAGTTTTGCCGAGGAAAAGAGTTGGTCAGCCGGTACATTATCGAGAGGAACGGGTTCTCGCAGGACAATCATATCAGCATCCTTAAAAGCGGATGCATACTGTTTCTGAAAAATTGCTCTTCGGGAAGAGTTGGTTCTTGGTTCAAAAACAGCAACTAGACGCCTCCCACGGTGAGCCTCTTTAAGACCCTCAAGTGTTTCTCTCACTGCAGTAGGATGGTGAGCAAAGTCATCAATTACTGTAATATCGTCTACTATACCACGGATTTCCTGTCTTCTTTTCACCCCGTTAAATAGTTGCAGGCACCGGTTAATCTCAGAGAAAGGTTGTTTAATGTGATACATTACTGCGGCTACTGCGGCACTATTCATACAGTTATGTTTGCCTGACATCGGAATGATTATTTCATGGTCCAGGCCGTTATATCCAAGAGTATATTTAGTCTTGTTCGCAGATGTTTCCAGGTTGGAGAGGTGCCATGTTTTATCTTCACCTAGGCCATATCCCTCTACGGTGCAAGGGGCCTCAGCTGTAACCTCAATGACGTTTTCATCATCGAGATTCGCTATAATTACACCATCTTGCGGTAAAAGACTGACAAATTTTTTAAAAGATTGTTTTATTTGGGTAATATCATCAAAAATATCTGCATGATCAAACTCAATAGAAGTAATGATGGCTATATGCGGTCGATAATGGAGGAACTTGGACTCTTTATCAAAAAATGCAGTATCATACTCATCTCCTTCCGCAATGAAAAATTGACCTTCACCGATCCGGTTATTAGCCTGAAATTCTGAGACAATTCCACCTATCATAAAACTTGGATCTAAAGCGGCATGGTAGAGTGATGATGCCAGCAGAGAACAGGTCGTAGTTTTTCCATGAGTTCCTGTTACTACCAAAGATTTTTTATCCCTGATAAAAAACTCAGCAAGCGCCTGGGGAAAACTAAGATAGGGGATATCCGACTTTGCCAAGCCTATCGCTTCTGGATTTTTTTTGGTAATAACATTGCCAACAATAACCAGATCTGGTTCATGAGCTAGATTCACTTCAGTATACCCATCAGCGGGATAAATGCCTAACTGCTTTAAGTAATCAGACATTGGTGGATATACATGACTGTCTGAACCTGTGATAGTATAGCCTGATTGGAGCAGCATTCCGGCAAGAGCTGCCATTCCTGTGCCGCATATTCCCATTATATGGATAGATCGTATTCGGTGCGGGACAATGTTAAGAGCAGGGTTGAGCATCTATTCTACCTTGTTTACCGTTTCTGAGACAGTTTTATGGATATTTTTAAAAGTTTCATCGAAGGTAGCGGGGGTTACACGACCCATTTCAATAAATTTTATAGCAACCTCTTTGCTGATTTTGAGTAATGATTCATTGGTTATCGTGTCTTTAATTTTACTTTGTTGTTGCTCTTTTTTTCCATTAGTCATGTTTTTTGTCTCCTTAGAGAAAACGCCTCTGCTGTTGGAAGAAGGCCAATTCATCACATAGACAGCAGAGGCGGATGATACAGAAATAACCGATCAGGCCATCCCTGTAATTTCTAGAGTTTGTTTACCAATAAAATAACTCATTTAAAAGGGGTTTTGGCTTTTTTAAGTATATTTTGGTCTACTGGATATCAAAGTAGAACTTTTTACACAAGAGGTGCAGAAATGGTGTACTGAGTAAACTGGGATTTGTTTAACGTTATACTTATATTAGATTTAATCACTTCTTCGTTGATTGAGAATAGTATGAGTGTTCCCTGACCCTAAAAATTGAAACGTTTCACTTTACTGTGCAATTATGACACATGGTTTCCTTGATATACATCTTCATGGAGATTTAACCCAATTGGTACGATATCCCTGCGATGCAGACGTGGTGTATTACCCACTCCAGAGGAGGGCATCATTAAAGGATATAATCGAATCTATAGGCATACCACATACTGAAATAGGTAAAATAACGTATAGAGGTAGAGGGATTTCCTTTCGCTACATTCCAACGGAGAGAATGCGGTTAGACATTTTCCCGTTTACGGCTAGAACACTTGCAGAATTACCCAATGAACTATGGCCAAAATGCTTTGATCCCTGCAATTTCATTGTCGATGTTAATGCACTTAAAGCTGCCAGAAATTTACGTATGGTCGGCATTGATACGGAGATTGTTCCTGATCTGTCATCGGTTGAAATTGGCAGATATGCGGCAGAGAAACGGAGAATTGTCATCACGAGAGATAGGGATTTATTAAAATGTCGAACTTTACTCTTTGGCCATTTACTCCGTTCAGAGAATCACTTGGAGCAGCTCAAAGAAGTCGTCGAAAGGTTTAATCTAAGAAAATTGCTTAAACCTTTTAGTAGATGTGTCTCCTGTAACAGCCTTCTTGAAAACGTTGATAAAGAAGAAATATATGAATTACTCGAACCTTTGACTTGTAAATATTACGATAAATTCAAAAGATGCAGTGGGTGTAGAGAAATATATTGGCAGGGTTCTCACCACCGGCAGATGAAAAAGAGATTGTCAGCATTGGACATGTTTAATAAAGCGAATTAACAGGACGGTAGGCTATTATGAATAGATCCCTTAACCATGAAGAAAAACACCTTTTTACTGTCAAGGTAAATAGCCAATTTTATATTTTACAGATTACCGCACCGGCGTAGCCCACAACTTGAGCGGTGTCTCCACTAACAACACCAGAATCAGTATATTTTATAACTTCCGCTGAATTTGCCCCAAGTAATAATGCAGCTTGAAGAGCAACGGAAACAGGGATGATGCCGCACATCGATATTCTATTTTCAGTTACTGTGTGGTACAGCCCACGAGGATCTAAAGCTATGAGATTGGCAAGAGCCATCTTATCTTTCTTTTCAGCACTTTCCCGTGACTCATAGTGGCTCATGTCACTTGAAGCCAATATTAACACTGGCTTATTATACACTTTGACAGCCTCTGCAAGATTTGCAGCAAGTTCTTCACATTGTGTGTAGCTGAGATGGGAGAGTGCAAGCGGAACAATCGACAGATATTCTTGCAGTATCTGAAGAAATGGCACCTGGACTTCGAGTGAATGCTCAAATTGGTGGGCAGATTCGTCAATGGTGGCAACAGAGCTAATATCAAGAATGTGGTTAGCCAACAGCGTGTTAATAGGTACCCTGCCCAGTGGCATATCCCAGTCAACCATGGACATAGCAATGGGAGCACCTCTTCCATGGTGGTTGGGTCCTAAGATTACAACAGCTTCCGGAATATCTATTGATTGGAGGGTTTCCGCACAGGCATCACCCGAGTAAATATATCCGGCATGGGGAGATACTACCGCTAGTGCTCCATGTCGTTTAACGGGGTTGTATTTTACGAGAAGATCGGTAACGGTTTTTTTGAGCCTATTTTTTCCTCCTGGGTAAAATCGGTCTGCAACAGCTGGTGATCGTGTCATAGGCCACTCCACTCATAGTTCAGTTAACGTTTAACTGTCCAGGTCGTGCCATCTGCACTGTCTTTGAGTTCTATGTTCTTGGCAAGCAGTTGATCTCTGATTTCATCACTGCGAGCCCAATTTTTTTCTGTCCTGGCAGTATATCTTTCTGCGATTAATGAATTAATTGTTTCTTCATCAATATCTGTTCCTTCCAGCATCTGGTTACGTTTAGCTGAAAGATATGATCGAGGTTCTTCACGTAGTAATCCCATAATTCCCGCTAGCTTTTTGAGCGTTTCCGCAGAGGTCCTTAAAGCTGATATATCGGCAGCGGTGGGGGTTGTAGGAAGCATCCTTCGTAATTTATTTAGTACCTTGGCTGTATCAAACAGGATTCCCTGTGCCTGAGCAGTATTAAAATCATTGTCCATAGCCTGGATAAAGCGTTCCTCAAAATTCTTAAGTTTGGCATTATCTTTCTTCGATATGATCGATTCCCCGTTATCTGAGCCATCCTTGAGTTCAGCCACTGCAGCAATACACTCATATAGGCGGTCCAGGCCAATGATTGCATCCTGCATAGCATTTTCTGAAAAATCGAGGGGATTGCGGTAATGGGTTGAGAACACAAAAAACCTGAGTTCCTCGGGGTGGTACTTCGCGGTGATATCGCGGATAGTAAGAAAATTGCCTAATGATTTAGACATCTTCTCGTCTTTAATAGTCACAAAACCATGATGCACCCATGTGGTGACAAAAGGTTTCTCATTTGCTCCTTCACTTTGAGCAAGTTCA
>CAZWVC010000020.1:0-25030 GCA_964637245.1 uncultured Desulfocapsaceae bacterium | reverse complement strand
ATAGATTCTGGTGCAATCTTGAAAAATATCCTGACTAAACCAGGTGATCCATACGAGCCCGCCAGTCTCCGTAAGGATTTAAAATCCATCTTTAAGATGGGCTATTTTGATGATATTCAAATTGAAGTAACTCAGGTTGCCGATGGTAAAGAAGTCACATTCAAGGTGGTTGAAAAACCAGTAATTCGCTCAATTCTCTACGCTGGAATAGAGGAACTTGAGGAGGAGGCAATCCAAGAGGTCGTCACCACAAAAGAACAATCAATTCTCAACCCTGCCATATTAAAAAGAGATAGTGATGCAATAGAGCTGCTCTATAAATCTAAAGGCTATTATAACACGAGTGTTGATCCAAAAATCAGTTTTCCCACAGAGGATTCAGCAGAGATTCGCTTCGTAATAAGTGAAGGTAAAAAGATTTTTATAAAAGAGATCACTTTTGAAGGAAATATAACCTTTGATGATGATGACCTTGAAGATGAGATAGAGACCAACACAAAAGGTTGGTTCTCATGGATCACGGACTCTGGGCTACTTGATTATGATAAGCTAAATCAGGACGCTGGCAGAATTTTAAACTTTTACGGTAACAAAGGGTTTCTCGAGGCAAAAATTGGTGATCCTGTGGTGACCCAGGAAAAGGAATGGCTTTTCATCACCTTTACAATTGAAGAAGGTACCAGGTTTAAAGTTGGTAAAATTGACCTTGAAGGTGATCTTCTGGAAGATAAGGAAAAACTGCTGGAGAAATTAAAAATAATTGAAGAAAAATTTGTCAGCAGAAAGATCTTGCGAGAGGATATTCTGAGTTTAACTGATATATATGCCGAACAAGGATACGCAAATGCCAGTATCCGGCCTGCTATCAACAAAGCAAGCGAAAAAGACACCATTAACATAACCATCAAAATCGAAAAAGGTGAGCTTGTTTACATAAACCGAATAACTGTTAGTGGCAACACCCGGACACGTGATAATGTCATCCGCCGTGAACTTAAGGTTCAGGAAGGTGGTATTTTTGATGCTAAAGCATTACGAGAGAGTTTACAAAAGCTCCAATATCTTGACTTCTTTGAGGAAGTAAATATCACACCAGAGAAATCTTTTGATGAATCAACCGTAGATCTCGCTGTTGAGGTCAAGGATAAACCAACGGGTAATTTCACCATTGGTGCGGGTTATAGTTCAGTTGATGATATCATATTCATGGGTGAAATTTCGGAAAATAACTTTCTCGGTCGCGGCGACACCCTGGCTTTCTCTGCTAATATTGGAGGGGAAAGCAACAAATACAATCTCAATTATAAAAACCCTCGGCTTAACGATTCAATGCTCTCCTGGGGTATCGATTTGTTTGACACTAAAAGAGAATTTGATGACTACACCAAAGACTCCGCTGGAGGAGCTATTAGTTTTGGCTATCCAATTTGGGAAAAGTGGCGTGGTTTTGGTAGCTACAGCTATACTGACACAACCCTTTCCGATGTCTCTGAAGACGCCTCTTTTGTTATCAGAAATTCCGTGGATATAAATATTACCAGCGCTGTCAAGTTTTCTTTGCAGCGCGACACTCGTGATAGGCGATTTGGGGCAACCAAAGGATCAAAGCATAACCTGAGCGTCCGCTATGCTGGCGGGCCTCTAGGCGGTGATTCTGAATTTACCAAAGTTGAGGGTACCACCTCCTGGTATTTCCCACTATTCTGGGATACAGTTTTCCATTTTAAAGGAGCAGCAGGGCAGGCTTTTGAAAATGAAGATGACGGCTTGCCAGTTTATGAGCGTTTTTACCTAGGTGGACTACAGTCTATCCGTGGATTCGACTCTGCTAAAGTAAGTCCCACTGATCCGGAAACAGATGAACGCATTGGTGGCGATAAAATGTGGTTTACCAATATTGAGTTAATCTTCCCGCTTCTCGCAGAACAAGGTGTTAACGGTGTGGTCTTCTACGATATGGGTAGAGTTTTTGATGATAATGAAGACTGGGGGTTTGATGATTTTGAAAAAGCTGTAGGTCTTGGTATTCGCTGGTTTTCACCGATTGGCCCGCTACGCTTGGAATGGGGATACAACCTCGATCCGGAGGACGACGAAGATGATTCAGTCTGGGACTTCTCCATTGGTGGTGTTTTCTAAATTAACTGTCTAACAGCAGGACCACTCATCAGCTTAATTTGTTGAGCCCGCTACAATACTATGTTTGCAGAATCTGCAGCCAATATATTACATTCTGGCGGGAAGCAAGAGTTTCACATTTCCGGTCTCAGAGGAAGCAGTCACGCTTGGTTCAGCTCCCAGCTAGGAAACCAGAAATGTTGTATCTGCATTGTACCGGATGAGCATCTGGTTCCTCTGCTAGAAGAGGATCTACGGCTTTTCGCCGAAGTCAAAGTACTAGTCTATCCCGGCTATGAGATCCCACCCTACACACCTCTTTCGCCTGACCAGAGGACGACAGCCACTCGTTTATCTACCCTCTTCTCTTTACAGGAAAATCGTTCCGCAAGCCTTGTAGTCACCTCAATAGAAGCGTTGATGCGCCGGGTTGTACCACGCCGAGTCTTAACAAACCATGCAGAGTTAATTCAAGCTGGCGAGGAGATCGAACAACAGGAACTTATGGCCTCACTGGTAAGTTCTGGTTATGAGCAAGTGGCCCTGGTTCGCAGCGTTGGTGATTTTTCTGTTCGAGGAGGAATCATCGATATTTATCCTCCACAATTTCTTCAAGAAAACAACAGTTTTCACGCGGGTCCATTGCGACTAGATTTTTTTGGAGATACCATTGAATCTCTACGCAGTTTTGACATCTTCACCCAGCGCTCACTTGCGGAGCTCAATGAAGCCATATTGTTACCTGTTAATGACATTCTCTACGCCAACAGGAAAACCATCTGCTCATCAGGAATTATCAAACAATTTGAAGATCAATGGAAAAACAATAACTGGGATGAAGACCAATCCTACGCCCTATTAGAGCGGTTAAAAAATATTGGCCGATTCGCCGGCGCAGAATTTTTCCTTCCTCTCTATTATTACGATGAGAATTCGTCAACAGATTCGGTGTTTGACTACCTGCCTTATGATTCGACCTTAGTAATGCTCGATCCTGCAGCATGTATGGCTACTCTGGAGCTCGTCAGTGAAAGGATTCACAATAATTATACAGAAGCAAAAAATAATAGTATCCCCGCGCTGCCACCGAACAAACTCTTTCTGAACAAAGACCAAATCAGTTCCTCTATACGTAAGTTTACTGCAGCCCTCATTACTGATTTTACTGATAATAGAACCAATGCCATAGAGCTTACCACCAATAATCATAATCTTTTAAAGCAAGATATTGAACTTCAGCGCAGAAAACGTGGACTGCTAGCTCCCCTGGTGGATCAGCTTATCGAATGGCACAATAATAATGATAAGGTTGTTATTTGCTGCAGGTCATCGCGTCATATGAAAAACCTGGCAGAGCTCCTCTCGAAAAGAGGACATGCCATTGCGAATACAACCTCACCTCTCAAACCATATGAATTAAAGACCGAAGACATCATCTTCCTCTGCGATCATCCATTACAACATGGATTTAGTCTGCCTGAGGAGAAAATTCACATACTCTCCGAAAGCGAGCTTTTTGGGGAAATGCGCCTTGGTACCAAGGCAAAGAAACGACAAAAGCGTGATGATATCATCCAGTTTACAGAACTCAATCATGGAGATATCATCGTGCATCGTGATCACGGCTTGGGAATCTATAAAGGACTGGTAACAATGAAGTTCCAGTCAACGAAAAACGATTTTATGCTTCTCGAGTATCGTGATGGTGACAAGCTTTATCTGCCTGTGGATAGGATGCACTTGGTGAGCAAATACGAAGGCCTGTCAGATAAGGCTCCACGCATTGACAAGCTTGGCACTCAAGCCTGGAAAACCACCACATCCAAGGTTAAGGAAGAAGTTTGGAAGGTAGCTCAGGAGTTGCTCGATATATATGCCCACCGAGAAGTACGCCAAGGCAAGAGCTTCTCTTCTCCAGCCGAACTTTATCATGAACTGGAAGAATCCTTTCCCTATGACGAAACCCCCGGGCAAGACAGGGCTATCACTGAAGTAATCGATGATCTCATCGCCCCAAAACCAATGGACCGCCTGATTTGCGGAGATGTTGGCTATGGTAAAACAGAAGTGGCTATAAGAGCAGCATTCAAGGTGGTCGAAGATGGTTTCCAGGTGGCCCTTCTGGTTCCCACAACCGTGCTGTCAGAACAGCATATCAAAACTTTCAAAGAGCGTTTGCAGGGTTTTGCTGTAAATATCGAGTGCATAAATCGATTTCGCACACCGGCCGAGCAACGCAAAATTGTCAAAAACCTCGCCGCTGGAAATATTGATATACTCATCGGCACCCATCGACTGCTCTCCAAGGATATTGCCTATAAGAACCTTGGACTGCTCATCGTCGATGAAGAGCACCGCTTTGGTGTAGCCCATAAGGAGAAAATCAAGAAGATAAAATCCGAAGTAGATATTCTCACCTTAACAGCTACTCCGATTCCAAGAACACTGCAGATGTCACTATTGGGTATTCGTGATCTATCTGTCATCTCCAGTCCACCAGAACATCGCCAGCCCATAAAAACTTTTGTGGCCCGCTATGACGATTTAGTTATTAAGGAGGCAATTGCCAAAGAGATGCGACGTAGTGGGCAGACATTTATAGTGCATAACAGAGTTAAAACTATCCAGAAGATGGCAGTAAAGATCCAGAAACTTGTGCCAACGGCCAAAATAGCAGTTGCCCATGGTCAAATGGCAGGAAAGGAATTGGAACAGATAATGGTGCAGTTTGTTAATAAAGAGATAGATGTCCTGGTCAGCACTACCATTATAGAGTCAGGTTTGGATATTCCCTCTGCCAACACGATTATAATAAACAGGGCCGACATGTTGGGTTTAGCAGAAATATACCAACTACGCGGCAGGGTTGGCAGGTCATCACTTCAATCATTTGCTTATCTTTTGGTTCCTTCAATGGATACGCTGTCAAGGGATTCAAAGGAACGGCTGCGGGCCCTTATGGACTACAACGAGTTAGGAGGTGGTTTTAAACTTGCCATGAGTGATCTGCAGATTCGCGGTGGTGGTAACCTCTTAGGGGTATCACAGAGCGGTCATATCGCTGCGATTGGCTATGATCTCTATCTTGAGCTGCTGCAAAAAACCGTTGCAGATCTCAAAGCAAAGGCTGCGCAAAAGAATAACTCTATAGTTCAAGACGAGCTTGATCCAGAGATAAACCTGCAGGTCTCTGCATACATCCCAGAGACCTACGTCCCTGATATCGGCCAGCGATATATCGCCTATCGTCGCATTTCTGCATTATCACAGGAAAACCATGATAGCTTTGAAGACCTCAAAGATGAACTTACCGATAGGTATGGCAGAATTCCTGAAGAAACTTCCAATCTTTTTGCCATAGTTGCCTTAAAGAAATCCCTTACTCAACTCCGGGTAAGCAAGTTGGAAAAAGGAAAGGAAAGCCTGGTATTCTCCTTTTTAGAGGATACCCCGCTGCAACCCCATCCCCTACTTGACTATATTCAAAAACGTGCACACAAAGAAAAGAACACGCCTTCACGGCTACTCCCGGATGGCAGACTTATACTCTCTACAGAGACCTATAAAAATAAACAAATTTTTCAAATATGCCAAATGACCCTTAATGATTTACAGCAATTAACCCATGAATGAATCTAAAGCGCACATAACAGTTGACATACGTTGGGAGACTATCGATACAGTATTACTGGATATGGATGGAACTCTGCTCGACAAATTTTTTGATGATTATTTCTGGGAAACATATGTTCCAAAAATATACGCAGAAAAGCACAAGCTTTCTGCAGAAACGGCAGAACAGGAATTGTTAGCAAAATATCGAAGTGTGGAAAACACTCTGCAATGGACCGACCTTAACTACTGGTCTCAACGACTTGGCCTGGATATTCCCCTTTTGAAGATAGAAATATCCCACCTCATTAACGTCCATGACCATGTACATAGCTTTTTGCACTATGTAAGAGCTGCTGGTAAAAAACTCTGCCTAGTGACCAATGCTCACTCTAAAACCCTTGAGATAAAACTAAATAAGACCGGAATAGGTCCACTTTTTGATACCATAATCTGCTCAGAAGAGGTTGGTGAAGCAAAGGAACAGCTTGAATTTTGGTTTAAGCTTGAAGGTAAACTGGAATATGATAAAAATAGCACACTATTCGCCGATGATACCGAGAAGGTTCTTCGATCAGCCAAAAGCTATGGTATCCAAAATCTTATCCATGTTGCTAAACCTAGCTCTGTATTGCCAGTGAGTTACTCTTGTGAGTTCCCCTCAATACGAGATTTCAGTGAGCTACTAGTGAATTGAAATGATCATGCCTAAGAGGTGATACTCATTAATAAATTCACAACTCGTACTTATTATGATTCAAGGAACGCTATCGACTCACACCTTGATGACAAAATCTCCAGAACTTTTTTATAAACAATTTATCATAAGGGAAATTCAATGATCATCCGCTGGCTATTACTCATTCTCATGGTCACTTGCGCTTACCCACCACTGGTTGCAAGTCAACCAAACAAGGTCATCTATCGCGGTGTGCAGCCAGGGGCTTACTCGCTCCCCCTGCTCATGCTCAAAACAATTCAGCAGCCCGACGTCATTGAACTTCCGCTAGTTCTCTCAAGAAATAATCAACTGGTTGTCTTTGACGACATCTTCTTACAGTCCCAGACCAATGTTGTCGACATTTTTCCAGAGAGAAGTCGTCAGGATGGTAATTATTATGTTGTCGATTTTAGTCTGGCCGAGATTGAACAACTCAGCTATCGTGCCGAATCAGCTTCCTTGAGTGCAACTGTACATCCAGCCAGCTTCAGTGACACTTTAAATGCGATATCAGCTATTTCCAAGCACCTCAGTAAGACACCACAAATTCTACCCGTGATTAAATATCCCTGGTTCCATACCAATGAATCAAAGGATATAAGCAAAATCATTATAGACACGCTCATCGCCAAGAAGGGCACCGTAGATTCACCACTTTATTTGAAATGTTATGATCCCGAAGAACTTCAGAGGATAAAAAAGCAGAAACTGCCAGGCCTCCCTGTTGAAATCAAACTGATACAGGGCATTGACCGAGTCGGTGGGCGAGAAACCATGCGTAACAAACGCGGTACCTGGTATAGTTATAATTACGACTGGGTTTTTACCCGTCTCGGACTGCGGGTACTCGCAGGCTATGCAGATGGTCTCTCCCTAAGAGATATGTCCACAATCGATAAGCAGACCTTGAGCAGGTTGATAGTTGATAGCCATGGACTACAAATGAAGGTTTTTATTGAAGTGGAGGACACTCAGTTATCTTCTCATGAAAAATTGTTTGATTATCTTATCTTCACCCTTGCTGTTGATGGATTGACCTTGTCTCGACCACAATTACTTCAGGATTTTCTTACAGCAAATAGGCAGGAACTACCTGAAGATACTTTTAATACGAGCACTCCGCCTAAACCGGAAAGCACCTCAATTCTGAGCGATCCTGAAGAACTCTCCAGACGGTTGCAAACACTCGAAGAGTAAGGTGAGGAATACGTGGCGGAAAAATTTTTCTCTTTTGATAACATTGACAGCCAATTAACTGATCGCCTCGCATTTTCACCTCGTTGGAAAGAACATAGATTTGTGGTTAAATTTTTACATCGAGGTCTGCAGCGGGGTAATTCACCAGCAGGATTGCTGCGTCAATTTCCAGGATCATATCCCCAGTGGAAGAACTGTCTTTTCAAATTTGATATCGACTGCAGAGAATATGACTGGCTGGTAGTCTATCAGGATCTGCCCGAGTCGGATAACCTTATTGTTGAAGAGCAACTCAGCTGTCCAAAAGAAAGAACCATTCTCATAACTGGCGAACCCTCTTCTATTACCGTTTTCGGTACCGATTATATCCGCCAGTTCGGCACGATACTCACCTTCCAGGAACCATGGGCAATGAACCATCCCGATGTTATTTTTCATCATCCGGGGTTAATCTGGTACTACGGCCTGCCATTTAGTGATGGAAAGTTTCTTACCTGGGATAACATAGCCAAGACCCCACCTCCACACAAGAGTAAAACAATTTCTACGGTTTGTTCACAGAGAAAAGGGAATACAACTTTACATTCGGCCAGGGTGGAATTTACCGCTAAACTAAAAAGAGATATCCCCGCATTAGATGTTTTTGGGCATGGAGTACTGCCGATGGATGACAAAGCTGAGGCACTTGATCCCTATCTGTACCACATTGTTATAGAAAACCATATTTACAACCATCATATAACTGAAAAACTGCCTGATGCCTTTCTTGGTTATACCCTGCCCTTTTATCACGGAGCCCCCAATACATCGACTTATTTTCCGGCGGACAGCTATATTCCCATAGATATTGATAATTATGCAAGAGCCCATGAAATAATCAAGTATCACTTAGCAAACAATGAGTACCAAGACCGACTTCCTGCAATAATTGAAGCCCGTCGCCGGGTACTGGAAGAGCAGAATCTCTTTGCCATTCTCCATAAAATCATTAATGAAAAGGAACCCTCTATCACTCGAACAACAATGGGCAAATACATTCGTAATCGTTCAACAATGCGACTAAAAAACCCACTTGCTGGAATTCGTAGCCTCACGGAAAAATCAGCAACCAAAGCCTTTCACAGAATTGTTTCAGCATCGCGTAGTTTGAAGAAAAAGATTCAAGGTTCTTAGACATAATGTCATCCATCAATTTCACCATTACTTTCAAACGAGAGTAAACAGTAAAGAAGATATCAGAGAAGATGAGCGTTCAATACGCTCTGACAATGAAGGGTTATCCCTGTGCCAATTGCTTTATCATTAAAATCAAATTTTGGGTTGTGTAACGGAAAATTCGAGCCATCCGAATTTCCAAGACCCAGCCACCAAAAGGCACCTGGAATATGCTCAAGGTAGAAGGCAAAATCTTCAGATCCCAAAGAAGGTGGATAATCACAACGAACATTATTATCACCGACATTCTCAGTTGCTATCCTGGCGATATACTCAAAACAGCTCTGTTCATTTTCCAGCAATGGATAACCTCCATCAAATTCAATTGCTGCACGCGCTCCAAAAGCCTCAGCTGTTTGCACAACTACCGCCTTTAATCGTCTTTCAAGGTAGTTAATATTCGCATTGGAAAGTGCCCGTAAGGTACCTTGCAGCGTTACTTTTCGTGGCAGAACATTAGGGGCAGCGCTACCGTTAAAAATCGGAATTGAGATCAGGGCTGCATCCAGTGGATTTATATTGCGGGATACAATGGTTTGCACTGCACAAACAATATGGCTGGCAACTAACACAGAATCCACGCCTTTATGCGGCATTGCAGCGTGGGTGCCGGAACCTGTTACGGTGATTGTGAAGTATCGCGATGCTGCCATCATCGGTCCCTTACGCAACCCCACTTTGCCAAGTTCCAGAGAAGGAGTGCCATGGAGACCAAAGATCGCTTTGGGTTCCGGATTGGCAAGCGCACCATCCTGGATCATTTTACTTGCCCCAGCATAATTTTCTTCGGCTGGCTGAAATATGAATTTTACTGGACCTTGGAGATCTTCTACCAGCTTACTCAAGACGCCTGCTGCACCAACAAGACACGCAATATGGCCATCATGACCACAGCCGTGCATCAGTCCTTTTTTATGCGAGGCATACTCAAAAGCGTTCTCCTCTTGCATCCGCAGGCAGTCCATATCTGCCCGCAGAGCAATGCATGGACCGGTTTTATGCCTGGCCAGATGGGCCACCACCCCAGTTTTACCAATTCCCTGTTCTATTTCCATTCCTGCAATATTCTGCAAACATTTTACAATTGTGGCTGCGGTTTCCATTTCCTCATAAGCGGGTTCCGGGCAGGAATGAATTTTTCTCCGCAACCCGATCATTTCTTCAGTAATTTCTTCTACTAATTGGAGTAATTTTGCTGTCATGGTAAATAACCACCCTTCTCTATTTTCGCATAAGGTAGGAAACTGCCTGATCGAGCCCATCTAGAGAGAGCTCAAACATAGGAAAAATTGAACGAATGACGCCTATTGTGTGTGTGTATTCCCAACTTCTCTTGTTCACGGGGTTTAGCCAAACTGCATGGGGAAAATTTTTGGCCAAAAAACGCAACCGCTCGACACTGGGCTGCCCGCTCCTTTCAAACGCATATATCGAACCATCGGTAGACATAAGCTCATATGGCGCCATACTCGCATCTCCCACAATGATTAATCGGGTATCCTCATCACCTGTTGCTAAGGACTCAACGGTGATAGGTTGACGATACCTTGCTGGATCTTCCCAAAGAAGATCATAAATTGTGTTATGAAAAAAATAGGTTTTTACATCCTTGAATTGGGAGACCGAATAGCTAAAAAGCGTCTGTACAATATCTACATGTGGTTCCATTGACCAACCACCGTTATCTATAGCCAGTATGACTTTAAGTCTATCCACCACTCTCCTTGAAAAGACAATTTCAATCTCACCGCCATTTTTCATGGTTTGATAAATGGAACTTTCAACGTCTATCTGGTCTTTTGCACCACGTGGCACCAGGTTACGCAATTTTTTCAGGGCTTCTCCAATTGTGGCCCGTGTAAGTGGGGCATCGGTCGAATAGTTCCGATATCGCCGTTCCCCAGCGACCTTTATAGCTGATTTACCACCGGATACTCCCCCTATTCTCATCCCCCCAGGATGATAACCAGAATGACCGACAGGGGAAGTGCCGCCAGTGCCAATCCATTTCGATCCACCTTCGTGGCGCCCTTTCTGGTCCCGTAAGCGTGCCTTAAAATATTCAAGGAGTTCTTCGGCCGATAGCTGCTGCAACTCCTTTTCGTCCAAACCTAAGGAATCAGCAAGTTTTTTTGGATTCTTGAGCCATTCATCCAACATACTCATAGCGAGTAGATCAAGCTCCTCTTCGCTGGTCAAAGGTATTTCAACACCCTCAAATATATGAGAAAAAACCTGATCGTAGAGGTCAAAATATTTCTCACTTTTAATCAGCACGGTTCGCGCTGTGTAATAAAAGTCCTCAATAGAACCCACCAGTCCTTTATCCATAGCTTTATGGAAAGTGAGAAAAGATGTTGGACTTACAGGTATTCCCACATCTTTAAGTTTATAGAAAAATTCGAGAAACATGTTCTACCTAAAAAATCTGCTTTTTAGTAAGGTATTCGCTCCTCGCTGATAGTCCCCGCTTTTCTTGAAAAGCACTCCAAGATATGGAATCTCCTCGGTAAGTTTATTGCCGTTTTTAAAATCTGGATCAGCATGTAAGGCTCGAATCCAATTGATTAGTTCGCGAGTTGCGGGCTTCTTTTCAATTCCCTCAATATTACGCAGTTGATAAAAGGCATCGATAGCATTTTGTGCCAACCTCTCGGAAATATCTGAGAAATGAGCATTAATAATTTTGCGCATCATTTTCGGATCGGGGAAAGCAATA
This sequence comes from uncultured Desulfocapsaceae bacterium, assembly GCA_964637245.1. Taxonomy (GTDB): domain Bacteria; phylum Desulfobacterota; class Desulfobulbia; order Desulfobulbales; family Desulfocapsaceae; genus Desulfopila_A. Next base: position 13,448 of record CAZWVC010000020.1, on the reverse strand, counting down.
TGGTGAAAGTTACACCTCCCCAAAAAAGGATCAGAAAGGTCTTTCTTGGCATTCGATGTTATGATTATTACAGGTCTGTGGTGTGCTTTAATAGTTTCATCGGTCTCCAGAATATCAAATTCCATTTGGTCTAGAACATCAAGCATATCATCCTGAAATTCGGTTTCAGCTTTATCTATTTCATCGATAAGCAAAACACTGCGGGTTTGGGCAACAAACGCCTGGCCGATTTTTCCCATGCGAATATAGGCATTGATGTCACTCACATCTCTGCTGGTATCACTAAAACGACTATCATTTAGGCGTGTTAGAGTATCATATTGGTAAAGTGCCTCAATCAGTTTCATGTTTGATTTGACATTGAGAACAATGAGATCCATGCCAAGACTGCCGGCAACCGCATGGGCAAGCATTGTCTTTCCGGTTCCCGGCTCACCCTTGAGCAGAAGCGGCATCTCAAGCGCCATGGATATGTTGACAATTTTAGATAATTCCGTATCAAGAACATATTTTTGCGAACCAGCAAACCGGTGTAATTCCATAGTCTCCTCTTCTCAACATTCTTCTGTTGTTCTTTTTATTTACTATTTTTGAGCAAGGTGTACATACTTTCTAAGTAGTCCATCAGCTAGCACTTACTTGTTGTACTTTTTTCAAATTTCACAAGGCCAACCATTGATCTGGAATTAATTATAACAGAATATTTCATTTTTACAGCGTTCCCCTTTTCTCGTGCACTTGAATGTGGTAATAATGGATATTTCCTTGAGTCTGTTCAAGATTTTTTTGTCGCACCTATTCCAAGAAAAGGGTACACTCGAAGAGTGGTGCAACTGCTATTCTGGCAGACTAGAAGGTTCTCTTAATAAAAGACAGAAGAGATTTACGGAGAAGCTATCCCATGAAAATTTTAATCGCCGAAGATGATTATACCTCCCGTTTGATGCTACAGGTAATTTTGGAGAAGTGGAAGTATAAGGTGGTCACTGCGGAAAACGGTACTGAAGCCTGGGATCTCTTGCAAGAGAATGAGCAGCCCCAAATAGCAATCCTTGACTGGGAAATGCCTGAAATGGACGGTCTGGAGGTGTGCCAGAAAGCCCGGGCTCTTGATCGGGAAAACCCCATCTATATCATCATGCTCACTGGACGTAACACAACAAATGATATTGTTGATGGGCTCGATGCCGGGGCTGATGATTACATAACCAAACCATTCGATGAGAACGAACTCAGAGCCCGAGTGAGAGTAGCTGAGAGAATGGTTCGAATTCAAGAGTCATTGACCAACACTGTTGAGGAACTCACTCAAGCACTTGATCACGTTGATACTCTCCAGGGTATTCTCCCCATATGCATGCATTGTCATTGTATTCGCAGTGATAATGAAGCATGGCAGAAATTAGAGAAATACATCGAAACCCACACAATGGCAAAATTCAGTCACAGCATTTGCCCCGACTGCCTTTCCGAACATTACAGTGATGAGAGTGACTGAAATCGATTACCAGCATAATATGGGAAGAATTCCCCAAATAAATTTAACGCTGGAATTAAATAACACCATTGACACTACTCCTCAATAAGGTGTTTTACAGAGTGTACTCCCTCTCTAGCACAACGCGAAATATTCGGACAATTCTTAAAACAACACCTGAAGAACCACTGGTGTCAGCGTTTTATTTCAGAAATAAAGGTATTTGAGGATTCAATTGCCGTGTTCATTCTTTTAACAAGAGTATTAATCTCTCCCTGAAGATTAGCAAATTCACCTTTCAGAGAGCCAATAGCCTGCGCATTTAGGTTATGCTTGAGAAAGAGCACATTATCTCTGAATATCTTCAAGACTGGCTCCATGCTCTTTTCAGCCCGATGCATGTTTTTTATCATCTCAGCATAGCGTTTTTTGGTTTGGCTTAACTGCCTTTTGCTGCTGCGTTGCAATTCTTTATTCTGGTAGAGTTCCAGTTCTTCCTCCCACTCATCAAAAAGAGCCTCAGCAACATCCTCTACTTTATCTATTCGTGTGGAAACATTTTCCGCAGCCTCATTGCTTTCCTCATACTCTTTGTTAAGCCTGTCATAGGCTTTTTTTAAATCGGTTTCCTTGAGTTTCACCACGGAATCAAATTGTTCCAGCGCGGATTTAAATTGCTGTTGAGCATCTTCTTGAGAGTCACGGGCTTTCTCAACTCTGTCAATCATTATATCTCGTTTATGAACACCCACTTTTTCCATTGCACCATAATAGGTAGATGAACATCCTGGTACTCCCGCAAAAAGAAGTGAGAGCAGCCCAAAAATGAGTAAAAACCGTAATTCCTTCATAATGTTTCCCTCTGTCATCTCTGTGTTATTTTCCCAGCAGGTGAGGTCCATATTCCTTGTCCATCCCGACGATATGTTCCAGCCACCACTCACGCAAGAATTTATATACCACCGGCGCAGCAGTTTCCTTTACTGATAAGAGATCCTCTTTCATATCTTTGAGTTTGGCAACAAACTCTTCATGATTCTGCTGCTGTTTCTTTAATCCTGAATACTCTGATTCTGCCATCAATTTTTCTTCGTGCTGAAAATGATTTTGGGTATAGTCAAGAAGTCGTTGATAAATATCCTGAAGCTCATCGTAGGATTTCTTATCACGCTGCATCTGGTAAAGTAAATTTATAATTTCAATGAGCTCCCTGTGCTCGTTGTCCATCACTTCAACACCGGTTTCATAGGATTCCCGCCACTTGATAATCATAGAATCTCCCTTTGCAGAGTTTTAACAATTTATTGCCCGAAAAGTGGTTAAGGGACGAGAATAATTTTACCGCAATTCCCTGATTCCAGAATTCGGATATGGGCCTCGGCGGCTTCACCAAGATCGAGCTCTAGAGAAATTTCGGGCCTAAGACGCCCCGCTGTCATCTGCTGATATAAACCTACCTGTGCCTCTATCATCTCCTCCTCGGAGCTGTTAAACAATGACATCCCCAGTATTTCAGTCTCTTTTGCCATGGTGGCTCGTGGATCAACAGTTATTTCACCTCGGCTTCCGATGATAACAACTCTACCGCCTTTGCCAAGCAAAGCTAAGTCGTTTCTCAAATTTACGTTGGCGAGCATTTCAAGGATAATGTCATAACCAGTACCTTGGAGGTTCTCGGTTATCTCTTCAAGGTATTCGGGATTGTTGTGATTATACGCTCTCAGGGCACCTGCCTGTCGTATTTTAGCTAAACCTTCTTCACTTCCTGCTGTACCATGCACCTCAAGACCAGCAGTGATTGCCAGCTGAATAGCTGTCATGCCCACACTCCCGCTGGCACCATGAACCAGCAGGGTGTCTTTTTTCGTTGCATGTGCTTTGGTAAACAACGCTCTCCAGGCTGCAGCACCAGGGGTTCCGATAGCTGCGCCATGAGAAAACTCCATATTGCCAGGCAGGGAAAAAATTTGTGACTGGTGACACACAGTATATTCCGCATATCCTCCGGAAAGTGTACCAACACTGTAGACTCGGTCACCATTTTTCCATTTTTTCACCCCTTCCCCCACAGCCATTATTACCCCGCTGACATCTTTTCCTGGGATAAAAGGAGGTACAGGTAATACCGGGTATTGGCCTGCCCTGATATACGTATCCAAAGGGTTAACCCCAATGGCTTCGATTTTTACTAATACATCATCAGTTCCCGGCTCTGGGATATCCATCTCGACCAACTGCAAGACATCAGGTTCTCCAAATTGTTGTACCTGAATGGCCTTCATATTTTCCTCCACATTACTATAAGGCTTTGCCTGCTACTAAATGATATTAATTTCTAATCATTCACAGTTTATTACGCCATTGATTTAATAAATAATCAAGCTTTTCGAGGAATCTTCAGACGAGGACGAACGCTTCATTGACTTGCCAGAAGGTTTATACCGGCTTTACACTTTTTTTGAGTGATCCTTGATTAAACTCTCCTGCTTTCTCTCGGTATACCCTCTGCTTGACATTGGACAGCACAACCCGAGTGGGCATTAAATGAGAGTCATCTCTTTGTCTGGAATGACTCTGCTCTCGTGAGAGAGCACTTTCATACTATTTCTTTTTCCAACTTTTTTCTTCGCCTCGGAGGAGTCTACCTATATTCTCATGGTGTTTTAGCCAGATAAGAGCCGCAACAATAGCTGCAGTAAGGATGATAATCCAATCCGCATCAAGAAAATACAGCCACAATGGAAAAAGGCCTGAGGCAAGCAGAGAGCCAGCTGAAACAAACCCGGTAAAAGCTACTGCGCCAACAAAGATGAATAAACTCAAGAATATCGCAAGCGGAGAGAAATAGAGAAAAACTCCCAATCCTGTTGCCACACCTTTGCCACCTTTGAAGCCTAAGTAGAGAGGAAACATATGTCCGCACACAGCAGCAATTCCGCATCCACTAACATAGAAATCTGCCGAAGGATGGTCAGTCAGTAAATATGCTGCTGCTGCCATGGGTAGCAGCCCTTTTAAAACATCCAAAACCAGGGTCACAAAACCCAGCTTTTTCCCCAGTGTTCTACTGACATTTGTTGCACCGATATTTTTACTACCATGCTGGCGAACATCAATGCCTGCAATTTTGCCGATTACTAAACCAAAGGGGATTGCACCAATCAGATAACTTAAAACTGGTAAAACGAATTCCATGCCTTTATCCTGTTCTGCTGCAATTAAATTAAAACCGATTATTACTCTATTTAATTACCTTTATGAACTACACCTTCAGGTTTCACTTGCACTTTAATGAGGATAGCACAATTGTATACTCTATGGTAGAGTTACGCGCCACTACAATTACACGATCTAACTACATATAGAAGCAGACATGAGCATACGAAGAATATATCAATACCCTGCCCCTGTCCTTCGCAAGAAGGCTAAAAAAGTAGAAGAATTTAACGACGAATTGAAAGTATTGATCGAAGACATGGCTGAAACCATGTACGATGCCCCAGGTATTGGCCTGGCGGCACCACAGGTTGGTGAATCACTCAGACTACTCCTTGTCAATATTGGCAAAGAGCAGGAAGAACGCAGGTACCTCGCAGTCATCAATCCAGAAATTACTTTTCATGAAGGTAAACAGATTGATGAAGAGGGGTGTCTCAGCATTCCCGATTTAACCGCCAATGTCGAGAGATACAAAAAAATAACCCTTTCCTATCAAGACATGGATGGCAATGAGCTTGAGCTTGATGCTGAAGACAGATTTGCCGTGGTGCTCCAACATGAAATTGATCATCTCGAGGGAATACTCTTTCTTGATCACCTCAGTCCATTAAAGAGAAATCTGTATAAAAAGAAGATGAAAAAACTGCTCGCTACTAAAAAGGTGGCTGCATGAGTGCCACCGGATATCGGATCATCTTTATGGGAACTCCCGATTTTGCTGTACCATCCTTGAATGCACTCATAGCCAGTAACCATAAGGTTGTCGCTGTTATCACCCAACCGGATAGAAAGAAAGGCAGAGGAAAAAAATTGTCATCTCCACCGGTGAAAGTGGTTGCTGAAGAGGCTAAAATCCCTGTTCTGCAACCTCTCAAGATTAAAACTGATGATTTTCTCAACCAGTTGAAAAGCTTCAATCCGGATCTCATCATTGTCGCCGCCTATGGGAGGATTCTCCCTGCATCAATCTTAACTCTGCCTCCACATGGCTGCATAAATGTGCATGGTTCACTCTTACCCAGACACCGAGGTGCCGCACCAATTCAGTGGGCAGTAATCAAGGGAGACCAGGAAGTAGGAGTGACAATTATGCAGATGGATGAGGACATGGATACAGGCAATATTCTGCTACCAGCCAAGATCCAGGTGACAGGAGACGAAACTGCCGGTTCGCTTTTTATACAACTGGCAGAGCTTGGTGCCCAAACCCTGCTCACTGCGCTTACCAAGTTGCAAAATGATGATCTTCCTGCCATAACTCAAGAACACGACAAAGCCACCAAAGCTCCACCCTTGAAAAAGGAGATGGGTTTAATCGATTGGTCAAAACCGGCTGAAGAACTGCACTGTCTTATCCGGGGCTTGGATCCCTGGCCCAGTGCATACTCCTATCTAGACGGAACCAGATATCGTCTTTTTACACCTCAGGTGGTTCATAAACAGGTTAACTCTGCTTCTGGTACAATAGTTTTAGCAGATAAAGAAGGTATACTCGTTGCTACAGGAAAAAACACTCTGCTTATAAAAGAGCTTCAGCCAGAGGGAAGAAAACGTATGAGCGTTGAAGCCTTTTTGTGCGGACACGCACTCACCAACGGGACAACATTCACCTCAAATTCTTAGAAATGGCCATAAATCAGACCATAGCCTATGCCGATTGCTTCTCCGGTGTCAGTGGAGATATGTTTCTTGGAGCTTTACTGCACTGCGGGTTACCTCTGGAAACCTTGAAAGAAGAGCTGGCTAAACTTCACCTAGCCGGGTTTGATCTAACCGTTTCAACGCCTACCATCTGCGGTATCGGATCATGTCGGGTTGAAGTAAACGGTGATCCGCAAAAACACAATCGGCATCTTTCTTCTATTCGTTGCATCCTGGAAAAGTCAGATCTTGATGAACGCACCATCTCTACATCTCTTGATGTATTTACTCTGCTTGCCAAGGCTGAAGCAAAGGTACACAACATCGAAGTTGAAAAGGTTCACTTTCATGAAGTTGGGGCCTTAGACACCATTGTTGATATCGTAGGTACAGTTGTGGGATTACATCATCTGGGAATAACTCGGCTGCATACTTCATCTCTGCCAATGCCACGAGGCTTTGTCAAGTGTGCGCATGGCAAGCTGCCTCTACCCGCTCCGGCGGTGAGTGAGATTCTTCAAGGCGTCCCCTGTTATGGTGTAGCTGTAGATCACGAGTTGATAACTCCAACTGGTGCTGCTCTCCTCAAGGTTCTTACCGCTGAGTTTGGAGTAATGCCACCAATGATTATCACTTCAACCGGCTATGGGGCTGGCAGCACTATACTGCCTGATGCGCAACCGAATCTTTTTAGATTATTTGTCGGTCAACCACAAGAGGTTACTGAATATCAACAGGTTGAAGTCATTGAAACTAATCTTGATGATTGGGTTCCTGAGGGGTATCCCCATCTCTGTGAAGTACTTTTCGACCAAGGTGCATTAGATGTCAATCTGACACCCACCCAGGTAAAAAAAGGCAGGCCTGGTTTTCAACTTCAGGTCATCTGCCCTCAGCACCTCGCTTATGAAATTAAGACCACTCTGTTCACCGAGACCACAAGTATCGGCCTACGCTTCCGTAGAGAAAATCGCTACACGCTACCCCGAGAAACTGTTCAGGTTAACACAGCCTGGGGCAAACTAGCAGCAAAAAAGGTAGTTTCACCAAGTGGAATCCAGATTTACCCGGAATATGAAGAGTGTCGAAAGATTGCTAAAGAGTATAAAATACCCCTGCAGAAAGTCTATGATGCAGTCAGAGAGGGATCAAAGAATACATGAACCAACTCATCATGGCTATTGCCACAGGTCTATATGTTGGTAAAATTCCAAAGGCACCAGGAACCTGGGGGTCATTGGCTGCATTCTTACCATGGTTTATGATCAAAGACCTTCCGCTACCTGTCTATTTTGGTATTATCGCAGGTGTCTTCGTTATCGGTTTTTTTACCGCAGGTTCAGCCGAAAAAATACTGGACAGACCCGATGCCGGCCCTATTGTCATAGATGAAATAGTCGGCATGCTGATAACCCTTACCATGGCACCTGCACATCCTGGAGCGTGGTTGATGGGTTTTATCTTCTTCCGTTTTTTTGATATCACCAAACCTTTTCCGGTTTCCTGGTTTGACCGTAATATTCATGGTGGTATTGGTATTATGATGGATGACGTCATAGCAGGGATATACGCCTTTGTCTCCCTTCAGCTTCTCTGGCGAATTTTTACCACAGTATTTATGTAATGGTTGAAATGATGTGAGAGGGAGCGTCAAATAAACGTTTATCACCTTAGAACGAGCTTTACCAAAGGTTGATCTTACATCTATTAAATTCAAAAACTACCTTCTCATCGCCAGATCAGACATCAACGTGGTAAGCTGTCTTGGTTGATACAGTATTTTCTTTACTAAATGTAAGGGTGATTACCTAATTTTATACCTAGCGAGAAGATAGCCCTGCTAGATCGGATCCTATGATATCGGATAGGTATAAGGCTGAGTCATATGCGCTGAACATGATTGTTAGCGGTTGATATTTAACTGACAATACCTGACATCAAAGCTAATAAAGGTCATAATCAGCTAATCTGGTTAGTATATCAAAAACTACTCTGTTACCCTTTATGCTCAGCCATGTGTCTGAGATAGTTATTGACCTTTTCCTCGAGTCGCCATAAACCCTTCAATTGGGGCTTGAACGTAGCCATCCAGGCTAAAGACACCCGAGTAAAGACCAACACCTATCTTACGAGTTCACCTTTGCTGAAGAATAGGGGGAATCAGAAAAGCTATTATAACGATACTGCTTTTCAATGTAGGCGAAAAGCCCACTGATACGTCATATCAGTGGGCTGAGGAATTTATTTACACACTGGAAAACAGGTTATCGCCTCGAAATCGCGAGGTCTATACCCATTGAAATTCTGATCCAGCTTGATAATTGGTATAGTATTTCCTGATTTCTTTTCTATCCTGTAGAGGGTGTTGTCGGTACCATTTCTATCAAATTCCAATCCTGTCGTGCCATAGAGATCTGTTCTACTGTACAGAGTCAAACCTTCCATGTCCTGAACTGGATTGCCATTTTGCTGTAGAGGTCCAAAGTCTTGAGTGCTACCATTTGCCTTATTAATAATTACCAATCGATCTCCACCACTGCCACTGTTACCAGCAATACCATAGAGTGTACCATCAAAATCCACTTCGATATCGTCAATATCACTCGCTCCTATGGCTGCGGTTTTGATAACCAGATATTCACGTCCTGCACCAAACCCATTCTTAATTATTTTTCCAGTTTCAGGATTAATCTGAATGAGCAAATCCTGATCACCATCGGCGGCTCTACCATCACCATACCTCACGGATGCATACAGTATTTTCGTTGTCGGGTCAAAGCTCATGCCATCAATATCTTTTATGGCAATAACCCCAAACGCACCTCTTCCCGAACCTATACCACGAGGTTCAATGGGAACGAATGAACGAGCTAGACCAGGCGTATCATCAATATATCCAAACATTCCGTTATTCGCCGCATAGAGTATTTTGCCATCAAGGGAATAGGTCATGGTTTCTACATTGGCGACACCCAGACGATTAATCAGTTCAAGTTTACCTGTAGGAAAATCATACTTAATCAATGCGGAATTATCGGATCTTTCATTATCACCATCGGCCACCATGTAACAGTAGTCCGGAACGGCTGGACAACCATTGACAGTTGCAGCGACAAAAAGATTCCAGAAAAAAGATTTCCCCAGATAATGGCTCGGATCCGAATCACTCACCGAGAAATTATTAGGTGTTGTTGCTGTAACTGAACCAATATTTTGGTACTGCCCTTCTATGGCTAAACCACTGGCAGAACAGATCATGGATTCACTCACTGCCAACACACTTTGTGGACAGGTGACGGTGACTCCCTGGTCGTCTGTTACCACTACATTATCGAGGGGGAAGAGACCAGTATTGGTAACGACATAAGTCCATACGACATCTCTTTCAACTTTTATTGTCGGCCCGGGTGCACTATCTGCATCCTGTCCGTTGGTAAATTTTTCAAGATCAATTGAACCTGTTGAACCAAAATAGTGACTGGGATCTGTGTCACTCACATTTGGCCCGGTCGGTGGTGTTCCCACGACCGTTCCGGTATTCGCGTATTGTCCGGCAAGTGCATTACCAACTGCGGTACAGTCAGCACTTTCCCCAACTGCCAGCAGCACTATACTATTATCGGTATTTCCATCATTAGGACAGGTAATACTGGTATCTGCCAGCTGATCATCTGTTACAGTCACGTTGGTGAGATCTACATCTCCGGTATTTGTAACTGTATATGTCCATGTAACTGGAAAGCCAATCTCTGCATTAGGTCCGGGACTTACGTCAGCATCAATACCATCGGTAGCCTTTTCCAGATCGATAGCGGCAAAACCAACCCCAACAGTCGAACCAAAATAATGACTTGGATCACTATCATTCACATCAGGTCCGCTCGGTGGTGACGCTGTTACTGTGCCTACATTGGCATATTGTCCTGCGGTGGCAACGCCAGTTACCGAGCAGGTCATGGATACCCCAACATTCAAGCTGGTTTGTGGGCAGCTTATCGCACCGAGTATATCATCTGTTACTGATATTGTAGATAAAGCAACATTTCCGGTGTTTGTCACCACATAGGTCCAAGTGACACTTTCACCCACGGAAATCACTGGCCCCGTTCCGGTATCGGCATCAACTCCGTTTGTTGATTTTTCAATATCGATAGCAGCGGCTGGACTACCTGCCAAATAATGACTCGGATCACTATCAAGCACTGCAGGTCCCGATGGAGGAGAGCCTATTGCACTGCCTATGTTGGCATATTGTCCCGCAACAGCTGTACCGCTAGCGGTACAGGTCATTGAGGCACCAACTCCAAGGGTTGATTGTGGACAGCTGATTGCACCTATCTTGCTATCAGACACAGTCACGCTCACCAGAGGCACATTACCGGTGTTGGTAACCTCATAGCTCCAGGTTATACTGTTACCCACAGCCAGAGAGATACCCGGAGGTGTGTCGGCGTCGCTGCCATTGGTTGATTTTTCAATATTTATTGCCGGACCTATCAGGCCTGCATCTATACTTTGGTTGAAATCATTTGGTCCCAGAGTAACACTTACCAAGCCTACTGATGGTCCAGATGATGGGGGATCAGAATCCAGCCCATCGTCACTCCCACTGTCTTGCAGGGTGAAGCTATTGTTAGCTGGGGGTAAGAAAAGAACCTGATAGTTATCTGGCATGAGATTTTCAAAAAGATACTCACCATTAGCGTCGGTCTGGACAATATAATCAACACCAGGTAAGAGCGGATTTTCCACAGGAATGCCACTACCATCAAGCAGTTGCACGGTCACACCCTGATGTCCCGACTCTCCAACATCCTGAAGACCATCACCATCGGTATCATCGAACACATAATTCCCAATGGAGCTGGGTATAAAGTAGGCAAAATCCTGATCGGGATTATCTTCACCTATTGCTAAACTGACAACAGAAGTTGAATCGTTGCCACCATTGGGATCCACAGTATTCCTGCCTTGGAGAAATGTCGGGAGGCTCGTTTCGACGACTGTGACTGTATACGATCCGGGAGGAAGGTCAGAAAAAAGATATTTACCATCACCAACCGTCACAGTAGTCACCGCCAAACCTAAACCACCTCCAAGATCAACATCTGCCGGTGGGGTGAGCGAAACGGTAATGCCAACAAGTCCCTCACCCACATCAATATTGCCATCATTATTCTGATCATTCCAGATGGTATCACCTATGGAACCAGGCACAAAATAGCCAAAATCGTTGGTGATATCACCACCACCTTGAGGTGGATAACCCTGTTCACCTGTGGGATCGTCACTGCCAAGATCAACATCTTGATCATCGGAAGAACTGCCACCTACTGTTGCCGAATCGATGTTTCGCTCACGGGTTGGATAGACTGCAGCTAGGCCTACAGGAAGCGTTGTTTCATCTATGCGGATTGTATGGGAAGGTTCTTCTCCTCCTGAACCGTAACTGCTGCCGATGCCATTGTAGTTTTCATCGAGCAAGAGATTGGTAAAACTATAGAATCCATTTGCATCGCTTTCAGTTCGCAAGGTCACCGTTGTACCATCCGGATATTCAATATCGAGATAGACAGTCACCCCGGCAAGAGGAGTATCCGTTGCTCCATCATAGAGTCCATCAACGTCAATATCCTGCCAGATGAAGTTACCCAAATTTCCTGGAGCAAAATAGTAGCCAAAATCTGCTGTTTCATCTGAGGCTCCTCCAGACACACTAACAGCATAATAATCGCTCTGCGAATTGTTGTTATCTCCAGCACTACCAAGCGAATGAAAATAGCCTTCAAGTATATTTGCAGTATCGCTAACATTGACGAGATAATCACCGTCAGGTAAACCATCGAAGAGATAATTGCCATTGCCATCGGTCACCGTTGTACCAATGAGAGGTTCGTTTGGATCAAGCAGATCGTTAGTATTGAGGTCATTGTACAGTTCAATGGTTACTCCGGATATGGGTGCCTCATCATCGTTGGTACCATTGGCTCCGTCCACCCCATCTGCTTGATAAACCCCATCAGCATTAGTATCTAACCACACAAAGTTACCAATTGTGTTAGGAGTCGCCGCAATATAGCCAAAATCCTGGTCAAGATTTACCTGGCCGGCTGTTATGTTGATGGTGGAAAGTGAATCCCCATCACCCTGTGGATCCACAGTATTATCCAAACCTGTTGGAAGTGTAGTGGTATCCACCTCAACAATATAATCTCCTCCAGCAAGGCCGGTAAAAATGTAGTTACCATTTTCATCGGTAAAGGTAGCTGCAAGAACATCACCACTACTGTTTTTCAGAATAACCCGGATATTCTCCATTCCCTCGCCAACTTCATAGGTCCCGCTATCATCCCGATCTAGGAAAATGGTATCACCTATGGCGCCTGTGCCAAGTCCAGGATTAACCGGTGTATAACCAAAATCCTGGTCTAGATCATCAGCACCTGAAAGTGTAGTTGAGCTCACACCATCAGGTGGTGGAGAAGTTACAGAATCACTGTCATAGGTCGGCACTAATCCACCAAGAACATTATGTGTATCGGTTATTACAATGTTATAGTTTCCATCAGGAAGACCTGGAAAAAAATAGGTTCCGTCGCTTGCTGTAATCGTAGTCGCTATATACTCACCGGAACCATTCTGTAAACCTACGGTAACCCCGGCAATACCAGGTTCGGAGGCATCTTCTATCCCATCACCATTAATATCAAGCCAGACAGTATTGCCAATTGAATATACAGGGGTACCTGATTGCGGTTGATAACCAAAATCTATATTGAGGTAACTATCGCCAGGGCCAAGTGAAATTGGCTGTGTGGATCTGTTATCGCCTGCTGTTCCCACCGGCGCCCCGCTGCTGTCCTGGGAAAAATGATCAGGATCACCGCTTTGTACGTAATTTGTGCCATTGAGAATATCTTGGCTTGCCCCTGAATCATCTGTCACTTCGATGGCATAGACACCAGCGGCAAGGTCGTCGAAAATGTAGTTACCAGAAGCATCTGTTGCAACTGTTGCTTCGGCTACATCATCTCCGGTAAAGAACTCACCATCAGGACCAGCGCTGATCAGTGTTAATTCAACTCCTTCTACCCCAGGCTCGGAGACATCC
>CAZWVC010000019.1:0-25671 GCA_964637245.1 uncultured Desulfocapsaceae bacterium | reverse complement strand
GATCGCTACCGAATTTTGCTCGCTTCGCAGATGCAGTGCCAACACCAACACCAACGGCTAAGGCAACAGTAAGTGCAGCAGTTACAAAACGCTTCATAAACTCCTCCTAAAAATAGTTTTACAATACACCTGGAAATCAGGTGAATCTTCGTGAATGGTGAACAGCATTTCTTCCCTCTTGTTCAGCCAATACAACATGAAAATGCCTAGCACCTACCGTGCCAAATAAATCCTTTTTTTCAATATGTTGTAATTCTAGATGGATATGCAATCAGAGACTTAAAATTGCCAGTGTGAAGTGAAATTCCATTTCACTTTAGTCCCAAAAAGCAGACAACAGAATCAGATACCAAAGGTATTCACTTTTTCAAAACAATTATCGGCACACCCAACATACCATCATTATGCAATTGTTTTTATATGCAATTATTTACAAAAATGGACTTCTTCGAAGAAAATATAGAGGGGCAGAGCTACTGAGAAAACTCTTTTAATTAATAGTAGTCCGAAAAAACAGACTAAAAATATTTGTACTCGTTTCAACCTGCTCCGGAAATTATTAAATTGCTGATAATATGTCGTTTTCTACAATGTTAATCCATACTTTTTTAGGAGGGTGTAAAAATGAGAACGTGAAAGTCCGGAATTCTGGAGAATCAATCCTATCTCGCCATCGCACTGGCGAATTAACTCACTGAGATAAATCTTTTCTGCTGTTGATTTAAACTCTTTGAGCAAAGGCAGTTCACTGTCGAAAATATCCTCAAATATTTTTTGTCCTATTTTTCGGACTCCTTCATTCACATCCATACCATGATCGCCTGCCAGGATTTCCTTGCCTGTCATTTTTTCAATCTGAGTTTTGGCTACTTGAATTCGTAATTCTCGGGGCAGATGAACAGAATAGAGGGTCTTTTCATCTCCAGCATCAACCATTGCTCGCTCAAGAATATTGAAAAGTTCACGGACATTCCCTGGCCAGGAGTAGCTTTTCAGTGTATCGATAAAATCCTGGCCTAATGTTTTGCTCTCCAGGCCGTATTTATCAGCCAAGTAATTCATCCTGAATTGGAGTAGTGGTTCAATGTCTTCAGAGCGCTGCCGTAATGCCGGGAGGCGAATTCTCATAGTTTTAATACGAAAGAGAAGATCGCTACGAAATCTACCCTCATCCACCATTGCATCCAGGTCCTGATTGGTAGCGGCTATAAGTCTGAAGTTACTGTTAACTTCCTGGGCAGCTCCAACTGGTCGAAACCTGTGTTCCTGAAGAACTCTGAGAAATACCTTTTGCAATGATAGTGGCATTTCACCGACCTCATCAAGAAAAAGTGTGCCGCCATCAGCAGCTTTTACCAAACCAGTAGTGTCCTTCTGGGCACCAGTGAATGATCCTTTCATGTGGCCAAAAAGAGTTGATTCAACCAATGTTACTGGTAATGAGGCGCAATCGACTACCACAAATTTCCCACTTACTCTTGAGCTATTTTCATGAATAGTCCGGGCAAAAAGTTCTTTACCCGTGCCAGTCTCTCCAGTTATCAAAACATTGGAATCTGAGCTAGCTGCCTTTTTGGTGAGCCTCAAACTAGCTTCAATTCCTTGGCTGGCCCCTATTACCGTACTATAGTCAAGTTCGCCCTGATCTATCTTGGTACCTTTTTCCGCTCTGTATTTAAGGGCCCTATTAAGAGTCAAAGTTATCTCTCGAACACTTGATGGCTTCAGCAAATAGTCCCAAACACCTCCTTTTATTGCCAGTTCTGCACCGTCAGCGTCACCTTTGCCAGTGAGAATTATAACCTCTGGAGCATCTGTAATCTCCATTATCTCTGGCAGCAGATCAAGACCGCTGCCATCAGGCAGGCCCACATCAAGAAAAACTACGTCATAATTATTTCTCTCGAGCTGCTGTTTACCAGCGGATATCGAATGAGCCATATCGCATTCGTGCCCCTGTCTGGTGATAAGACTTTCTATGGTTTCACATGCTTCTATATCATCATCAATGATGAGCATCCTTTCCATATTAACTCCTGCCGAAAATAGAGTTCAGGACCCGGTTTAAATCCTTTTTATCGTAAGGTTTCCTCAATACATTTACAATATTCTTGTGTTGCATTGATGCGGTCACCGAATCGTCTCTTCCAGAGACTATAACAAAGGGCAACTCATGCAAAATGCCCGCTAGTTTTGTACCTCTCATGGCTGGCATATCATAATCCGAAATAACCAGATCAAATTTCTGGCCGTTTTTCTCTATCAATTCGATCCCATCATGTGGATCATTCACAGCAATAACGTGGTGTCCCAAACCTTTGAGAACACGTGGCACAGTATTTAATTGATCCTCATCATCTTCTACAAAGAGAATGGAGATACCAGCTGAACTATCGGCTTCCAAAGCTTCTTTTTTTTCGATGTTTTGTACCTGACTTTGCGGAAGAAATATCTCAAATCTGGTTCCTGATCCCGGTGAGCTTTCCACACGTAGCCCACCACGATGCGCTTTTACAATGCCATGCACAACCGATAAACCAAGCCCTGTTCCTTCCGTTATATCTTTAGTGGAGAAAAATGGATCAAAAATATTATCAATTATTTCCGGTTGAATGCCGCTGCCATCATCGGAAACTGCTATTTTCATATACTCACCGGATAAGATGTTCATGGAAGCTGCAAGTTCTGAATCTACGCTAGCCTCTACGACGCTTACCATTAGCTTTCCCCCAGTCTCTTTCAAGGCGTGGAAAGCGTTGGTGCAGAGATTAAGGATAACCTGGTGCACCTGGGTCGGATCAGCATCCACAAGTACTCCGCTTGATGTTATTTGCGACTGCACACTGATATTTGAAGGCAATGAGGCATCCATGAGGCTAAGGACTTCGTGGCAGACTGCGGCAAGATCGGTTGGTCTAAAGCCTTCTTTCGATGGTCTGCTGAAGGAGAGAATTTGCTTTACCACTCTGCTGCCCCGGCGAGCAGCTTTGAGAACCCTTTCCAAATCTTTGGCGGTCTGTGATCCCCTTTGCACATCCCCCAGAGCTAACTCCGTTGAGTTAAGAATAGAGGTGAGAATATTATTAAAGTCGTGGGCAATACCTCCTGCTAACGTACCAATTGCTTCCATTTTCTGTGATTGCAGTAACTGCTTCTCAAGGTTCTGCTCTTTGGTCACGTTTTCGGCAGTGGTAAGTATTCCTATTGTACGTCCGGCCTGATCCCGAAGCGGTACTTTATTTACTTCCAGCCAGCCTGCATGACCTTGATGATCGATTATTTTTTTTCGAAGTTTTCTAAACTCTTCCTGCCTCCCCACCACCGCTGTATCAGCTTCTACAGACCATTGAACGTAATCATGGTCACTAATAACATCCTTGGTAGTTTTTGATATCATTCCAGTTGGGGTGTCGATACCAAAAAATTCAGTGAATGTTTGATTTGCCCCAAGATATTTACCGGTTGTATCTTTCCAGGAAACCAGCTGAGGGATAGTATCCATAAGGGTCTCCTGAAAAGACAACTGTTCCTGAACTTTTCTCTGAACTTTTCTTCTTTCAAGCATTGTCAGAACAAGGAATACTAAGACGATGACGAGGAGCAATAAGCTCACCATAATTGTCCAGAACAGCTCTTTGGGTAATTCATAGAAAGCTTTAGGGCTATTGATTATTACAGCTCCTTCTGGCAGAAGTTTTTGATTAATCTTCAACTTTTGCATAACCTCATAATCAAACATGTACTCCCCTGATGGTTCTACAACTACTGCAATATCATCGGGATTTTCTCCTTTAAGAATGCGTAGTGCCATTTCCGCCGCCATCTTGCCGTGGTGCAAGCCTGATAGTAAACTTCCCCCAACTGCACCATGACCTAAGAGAAATTCCCAGGTCGTATAGATTGGCACCGATGAGTGGGCATAGATGGCTTCCATCACTTCTTCAGCAGTATAAAACTTTCCTTTAACCGTCTGATACCATGGTGAAAAAAAGAGAAATGTATCTTCGGGTAATCTTTCTACCTTTTCTTTAGTTTCTTGAAGAGATAGCTTAAACCAAAATTCCACCTCCAACTCGCTATCATATCTCCCCAGCATAGTATAGACCTGCTGTTCAATCCCTCTACCGGTTATAGACTGATCTCCGACAACCACCATCCTGGTCTTTTCAGGATGGAGTTTCCTGGCAATCTCAAGGGTGTTTAACAGATCGAAGTTTTCTACAATTCCAGTCATATTTCCGGATGATGTATCCGCTGATTCATAGTCGTTAATTCCACAGAAAATCAATGGTATACCTGGAAAAAGCGCATCTCGATGTTCAATTACAAAGTTGAATGCATGGTTATCTGAAACAATTATTACATCAAAATCTTCATCGCTGAACTTATCTCGATAGAGCTTGAAGAGAGAACTGTTGATGGGTTCGTATGAATATTTTTTTGTGTCCATATATTCAATCTGTAAATCCACCTTATATAAACTCGCATTGAGGATGGTGCGGATTCCCAGAAGAATTTCATCGGACCACTGGTAGCCATTGTGATAGGAGTTTACATAGAGCACATTTTTTTTCTCTTTGGCACCATATGCCAGTGCAGGCCAAACCAGTGAAAAAATGCAAGCAATTATGATGATCTTAAATCTCATTTAACTCATCTCCATGAAACAATAAAATTAGAGGTAAATAATATCAACGTCATAATCTTTGCAAAAAACAAACCAATTTATGACAGTTTCAAATTATAAATATAATTCAACCCCAATTCCTTTACTGTTGAATACCTCACCATGTCTTAATCAGGAATAAAGATCTCAGCATCCTACTCTTTCTATCATAAGGAATTTTACTCCTATTCTTCTTAAATATTTTTAGTAGACAGGAGGTTACACACTAGACATCTACCAGACATCCACAATAACATCGTAGATCTCGACCGATGTCACCTAGGAAATATTCCTTTCCGCTCATACTATACATCCAAAGAGCAGTGCAAGAGGAGTTTTTTTTAGTTCCAATGATTCAAACCAAGGATGTACATGAGGAGGAATCACAATGAAGAAAATATTGACAATACTTACTTTTTCTTTGTTCTTTACCATCTGGTCCACCACAAGTCAGGCTGGTAGTGAAGAAATGGCTGGGGCTTTATTTGGTGCAGGAAGTGGTGCACTTCTTGGACATGCGATTGGTGGTGATGCTGAATCCGTTATTGTTGGTTCTGCGATTGGTGGGATAATTGGTGCGAATGTAAGCTATTACTCCCATCACCGTGGTGGCAAAAAACATTATCGTGGTGGCAACAAACATTATTATCATCGATCTCACCCCAGATATTATCATCACAAAAAGCATTACGGGTACAAACACAAACAGTATAGAAACCATCATTTTAATCAAAGACACTACTATAAGCATGATCGTTACAGCGACAGGCATTACAAACCATATAAGAGACATTATCGCCCGCATAACTATTTTAAAAATTACGACCGTGGGTATTACTCCAACTGCCGCTATGTCAAAAGGTTCTATTACAAACATGGCGAACGTTATGCTGTAAAGAAAAAAATATGCAGATATGACAGCTGAGCTTATTAGCAACTGTACACTTATTCTTGAATCCAAAAACGGGGCATGCTCACTGCCCCGTTGAAAGATACTCATACCTATCCCTACGTCCGTGACAAATACCTGTCTTTAATATACTCCTCTTTATCTGACTCCATTTCCATTTTGTTTAAATTCTCACTTAGTCATATTGTTTTAAGCGAGCTACTCTGGCAGTTACCTGGACTTGCACCTAACCCAGATATTTCATGAACGATTTAATGATCACAGATAAAAACATTTTATTTCGAAACATTACGAGTATTACAAGGGTAATTTCTGGCAATGCAAAGTGTGCTGTCCACTATTGCCAGCATTATTCACCTTTCAGGTTCGTGAAATATCCGGGCTAATGAGTCTACACACAGAGTGATAGTTTTCTCTACCATTTCGCTTCCTTATTCCACCTATTGTTTCTAACATTTTTTTACTTATTATATACGTTAGATTGATAGATGTGCTGATGTGAAAGCCGATACTCAAACTCGGAGTAAATTCTATGCTTAAAAGAGTATTCTTACTCATACTGATGACTGTTTTAATAACCACACTTTATGGCTGCACAGCTATTGACGTGAGCCAGTATGCTGGTAAACAACCAAATTTCAATCTTTACGAATACTTTCAAGGCAGCACAAAAGGATGGGGGGTAGTCCAGGATAGAAAAGGCAATCTTACCCGTCAGTTTGTGGTTGATATACAAGGTACTGTAAATTCTCAGGGAGAGCTCGTACTTGATGAGGATTTCACCTGGAATGATGGTGAAATTTCCAAAAGGGTTTGGACGATTGCCAAGATGGCTGATCACAACTATAGCGGTAAGGCCGAGGATGTTAATGGAGAGGCGAGTGGATTATCTTATGGCAATGTACTCAACTGGAAATATCAACTCAATCTTGAAGTTGATGGTAGTACCTGGAAAATCAATTTTGATGACTGGATGTTTCTCCAACCCGATAACGTCCTCATCAACAGAGCCATTATGAGTAAATTTGGCTTTCGGGTTGGTGAAGTAACCATAGTATTCCTTAAACAATAGCAGGAGTTTAATAATGAAATTCTTTTATTTGGCAGTTTTCTCTTTAGTCTTGATCTTGCCAACTGCAGTCAATGGATCCATCCCTGGTCTGATTGATGTAGGAAAGGGACAAGTAAGGTATCTTGGGTTTATAAAAGTGTATGACGCGAGTCTTTTCACTGATCCTGATGTGGTTCGAGATGATATTCTCAAGGCTGATACTTCAAGGTGCCTGGTAATTGACTATTCAGTTTCGCTTTCAGCAGAAGACCTGGTAGAAGGTGGTGAAACCGTTCTAGCCCGTCAGCATGACAAAGAAAAACTTGACAAAATACGTAACTATATAGATTCTTTACATAACAGTTATCAGGACATTCAAAGTGGTGATAGTTATACATTGTGCTATGACTCAGCTAATACCATAACTACCCTGCATTATAATTCCGAAGAAGTAGTAGCAATCAAATCCAGCGAATTCGCTAATGTCTATTTTGGTATCTGGCTAGGGCCGAATGATCCTATAGATGACGACCTTAGAGATGACTTATTAAAAAAGCTGCCTGCTAATAAAATTGAAGGTTAGAATGGATCACTTTCTCAAAACCTATACTGCTCTTAACCATTCAAACCTTCATCTTCTCGACACCATTTACACTGAAGATATATATTTTGTTGATCCCGCCCACGCTTTTCAAGGATTAGCTAAACTCACCGCATATTTTCAAGCACTTTATGCGAATTTAAATGCCATTGAATTTAATTTTACAGATCCACTCAAACATGGAGATATCGCCTATGTGCAATGGAATATGGCGTTCTCTCATCCAAAGTTGCAAAGAGGTAAGGTAATTGAAGTTCCTGGTGCTACTTTTCTCCGGTTTCATTCCTCGGGCAAAGTGTCGTACCACCGTGATCACTTTGACCTCGGTTGTATGCTCTATGAACATCTGCCCGTACTCGGCAAAATTATCAGTGGGGTCAAAAGGAGGTTGGGCTCATGAGAATCCTTATTACCGGTGCTACCTCCGGAATAGGCAAACAGCTTGCTCTTGACTATCACGCAGATGGGCATGAAGTTTGGGCCGTTGGGCGCAATGAAGAGGTTCTAAATGAGCTCGATTCCCAGGGCTTGAACACAGGTAAAGTGGATCTCTCTGACCGGCAAGAGACCCTCTCCTGGTTCTCCAGTCTCGATACCATTGATGTTGCAATTCTCAATGCCGGGACCTGCGAATATCTTGACATGCCGAAATTTGACAGTGAATTAGTCGCCAGAGTCATGCGGGCTAATGTTGAATCAATGGCAACATGCATTGAAGGAGTCCTGCCCCTGTTGCAAAAAGGTACACTACCTCATCTGGTTGGTGTGGGTTCTTCTGCTGCATACCTTCATTTGCCTAGAGCAGAGGCCTATGGCGCTTCTAAGGCTGCAATAGCATACATGATTGATACTCTGAGGATTACCCTATCACCCTTTAAGATAGATGTTAGCTTAGTGTGTCCTGGCTTCGTCAAAACACCATTGACAGATATGAACGATTTCCCCATGCCTTTTTTGATATCAGTTGAACAAGCCAGTAACTATATCCGCAAAGGTATTGCTCGTCGGCAAAAAGAAATCCATTTTCCCCGCCGTTTTACGACGATAATGAAACTTCTCTCACTCTTACCTCGCAGTCTCTGGCTCATGCTCGCCAAAAGGATGCTAAAAAAGTGAAAAATATTGCAATTATCGGAACAGGAATAGCAGGGCTAACCTGCGGTTATTATCTCTCCCGATTTTATGATATCACAGTATTTGAGCGAAATGACTACATCGGCGGTCATACCCACACAGTTGAGGTAGATAATTGGGAAAATGCTGCAATTGATACCGGCTTTATAGTTTTCAATGATCGCACATATCCCAATTTCATTAAGCTTTTACGTGAGCTGGACGTTAAATTTCAACCTACTGAAATGAGTTTTTCAGTGCGTAATGATCATATTAATCTTGAATATAATGGTCATAACTTCCTCAGTCTTTTTGCCCAGAGATCAAATTTGTTTAGACCTAGATTTCTCAAGATGCTCCTGGAAATTACCCGCTTCAATCGAGATGTTCATAAGGAAATGGGAAATGACAATGGCAGAACAATTGGTGATTATCTACACAATTCCAATTATTCAAAACTCTTCAGGGATAACTACCTGCTCCCTATGATATCTGCTATCTGGTCAATTGGTCTGAAGAGTTGTTACGAATTTCCTCTACAGTTTTTTGCCAAATTCTTTGCCAACCATGGTCTGCTTGATATTACTAACAGACCGCAATGGTGTTCCATAAAAGGTGGTTCAAGCAGGTATATCGAACCCATTACCCGAAGATTCAAAAATAATATCCACCTAAACACCCCGGTACAACGTATTGTAAAGCTGGATACCGGGGTTGAGCTACATAGCGCCAAGGGTGTAAGCCATTTTGACGAGGTTATCCTTGCATGCCATGGAGACCAGGCACTGGCATTGCTTTCCAATCCGAGTAAGGATGAGAAGAGTATTCTCAAGAACTTCAAATTTACCAATAATCATGTAGTTCTTCATACCGATATAGACCAGTTACCACAACGAAAAGCTGCCTGGGCAAGTTGGAACTATAGAATGATAGACGCGGCCAAAGAACTTACTACCCTCACCTATAATATGAATATCTTGCAAAGGCTCAATCTCCAAAACACTTACTTAGTAAGTCTGAATAAGGAGATTGCCAGAAAGTTTGTTTTGGGTGAATATTCTTATGCCCATCCCATATACACAAGGGATATGATAGAAGCACAATCACAATGGCATATTATTTCCGGGAAGAAAAATATCCATTATTGCGGTGCATATTGGTACAATGGATTTCATGAAGATGGGGTTCGCAGTGCTCTACGTGTCTGCAAGGATCTTGAGGAATGATTATGAAGCCAGCACTCTACACAGGTAAGATTGCTCATAGACGCCATCTCCCCAAAGCACATGGTTTTACCTATCCAATTTTCATGTATTACCTCAATCTCGATATGCTTGATCAACTACCCGATATGGGCAGATGGTTTTCAACATCAAAGATGGCTTTAAGCAGGTTTAACCGCTCTGATTACTACGGCAATGCAGATGAAACATTATCCTTGGCAATTAAGCGGAGAATGTATGAAATCACCGGTGAAAAAGTAAAGGGAACTGTATGTGGTCTCCTCAATATGCGTACCTTTGGGCTCTATTTCAGCCCAGTAAATTTTTATTATGGATTTGACCAAAAAGAACGCTTCACCCACTTTCTTGCTGAAGTATCAAATATACCTTGGAATGAGAGGCATCAGTACGCCCATTATGTTGGTGATGGTAACTTTGCACCCCAAAATACCAAAAAATTTAAAGTTTCACCTTTCAATCCGGTGGAGCAAAAGTATACTTGGCGAATTACCGCACCAGATAGCTGGCTCAGCGTACAGTTAGAGGTGTATGATCATAGGGGAAAGATTTTTAACGCTGCCCTAAACCTCAAGCGGTCACCCTTTTCCCTCACCACACTCAGAAAAAAGCTTCTGCTAAAACCTGCGATGACTGCCTCTACTGTCACACGAATATATTGGCAGGCGCTTAAACTTTATCTCAAAGGAGTACCCTACATACCCTACCAGAAGGAGATGATATGAGCAGTACAGCCACAACCGGATATAATTCAGAGCAGGACACTTCCACACCCCTTGATAAATATTCCAGGAAACTTGTCATCCAAATGTTGAGTAAAATACGACATGGCAAAATATTTCTATACGATGGCTCTGAGACTTTTGCTTTTGGTGGAGATGATACCCTCAAGGTCCACATAACGGTAAAATCTCCTAAGCTTTACGCCAAAGTTCTTTTTTCTGGTTCAATTGGTGCTGGTGAAGCCTATATAGATGGACTCTATCATTGTGACAACCTGACAAATCTTGTGCGAATTATGGTACTCAATATGGAGCAACTGGATCGTATGGAAAAGGGTTTTGCCTGGCTTCTTCACCCATTTCGCCTAGCTGCCCATGTGTTTAATCGCAACACAAGAGATGGCGCACGTAAGAATATTATTTCACACTATGATCTTGGCAATGAGATGTACCGAGCGTTTCTGGACGAGAAGATGATGTATTCATCTGCAATTTTTCCAGATGAGCACAGTAGTCTTGAAGAAGCATCTTTTCATAAGCTTGAGGTTATATGTCAAAAACTACAGCTCAAACCATCGGATAAATTAATTGAGATAGGATCAGGCTGGGGAGGATTTGCCATCCATGCCGCCCAAAAATATGGCTGTCATGTCACCACTACTACTATCTCAAATGCCCAGTATAAAGAAGCCCAAAAACGCATAAAGCAAGCGGGGCTATCAGATAAAATAACTCTTCTCAAAGAAGATTATCGCGATCTTACAGGTAAATTTGACAAGCTCGTCAGTATTGAAATGATCGAAGCGGTGGGCAACAGATATCTACCTGATTTTTTCAAAAAGTGCGGCGACTTACTCAAGCGTAACGGCATTATGCTGCTTCAGGCGATCACTATCACCGATCAGAAGTTTAAACAGTATTCCCATACCGTTGATTTTATCCAGCGCCATATTTTCCCGGGTGGCTGTCTTCTCTCAAACCGCCGGATGCTCGAGCTCTTTTGTGATAATACAGATATGGTGGTTCGCAATTTAGAAGACTTTGGATCTGACTATGCCAAAACCCTTAAGGAGTGGCAAAAACGCTTTAACACCTCAATATCCTCTATTCAGCATCTTGGATATGATGAGAAATTCAGAAGGCTGTGGGAATTTTATCTCTGTTATTGTGAAGGCGGATTTGTGGAGAAATCGATCAGTGTTGTCCAAGTTGTCTCCACCCGTCCAGGGTACCGAGAAAGATTAAATAATTGCGGCATTCATTAAAAAGGCAATTCCTGCTCTCTGCGTTTCACCGCCAGACGATGAAATAGCTTATTAATAACCGGCAGCTTTTCGAAATCTTCATTTGAGACTTTTCGAAGAACAATATCCGTGTCTGCAATAACACTGGCACTTCTCTTCTTCTCCTTATTGTAATAGGCCATCTCCCCAAAAATAGATCCTTCGGCAAAATAAGCAATTACCTCGCCCTGGTCATCCTCTGCATGGGCAGCTCCGCTATCAATATAATAGATACCATCCGCTGGATCGCCAATGTTTACAATAAGCTCACCTTTTTTGCACCATTCTAATTGAAAATAGTGCTCCCAGTCGGTATCGACAACTAAGGCACTATAAAGATCAGCATCAATGGCACGAAGCAGTTGCTTGGAGAGATGATAGAGACGAAACCCCAGGGCATTACCTTTTTTTTCACCTAGTTTAATTCCAGTGTATTTGAAATCATCTTCCGGAAATGGAAATTCCCTGATATATTCGAGGATCCTGTCTGTTGCCATATCGCGCACACCCATGACTTCTCTATAGTGCTTCTGCGCCCTGGTGAGCAGCTCTCTCACCTTGGGGAAATCTGGCTCCAATCCTGTAAGGAGGTTACCACAGAAGAGTTCCATCGCTTCATTCTTCATGGCAATAAACTCAAGTAATTTTGTATGATCCACACTATTCGGACATTTCCCCAATCCTGGCTTCATCACGGAGAAAAGATTGAAAGGACTGGTAAAGTTCTTGGGTGTTACCTTACCAATGGACACAATATAATCCCGATCTTTTTGCTGCTTTCTGGCTACCTCACGGTCCATTAAAATTTGAGTATCATAGTACCCGCAAAGTTCTTCTAAGCGACTGGCAACAGCAAAACTAGAACCGAATTTATGTATCCTATCACCAAGTTTGGCTTCGATAATTTCACCGAGGAAGAGTCCCATTCGTGTTGATGGTATAAGTTTTTCGTCAATGGCAAGATTACAGCGAATGGCAGCCTGTAGGGCCCGGGTACATAATTCTTCTGTGGAATTGTTCTCCCTTTTTTCAAAGATGATGATCGCCCCATCTCCGGCCAGGGGGTCTATACTTAATGGTTCAAATGCTTCATCATGCAACACCGTATGAAGTTGTTGATAATAGGCAATTATAAAATCTCTGATCTCATCTGGTCGCATTCCTTGAGTAAGCTTGGAATATTGCACCATATCAGTTAAGAGAATAACTACTTCCTTGCCGCCACTGCTCATTGAATCACACTAAAAAAGTTAAGGTTACATTATGCCGTATTCGACTCTCGTTTTCTGGTATAGTGCCACTCGAAAGAAATATACGGGATCTTTTAAATATGGTTGCTATTACAGTGACACCACACAGATTTCGCTATATCACTAAAGCATTTCTTCTCAAAAAACCATGATCTCAGCCTTACTTGTATCAGATAAACTTCCGGAATAACAGGTCTAAATTCTAAATATTTTGTATAAGGAGAAGATTATCAAGAATTTTTTTTTTCAAATCAATGCAATTAGTGACTACAAATCATTCACTATTTTTGATCTATAATGCAAGGCGATAACTGCTTTAGATAGCTCGCAGATGTTCATTCTTAGACAGATATCGTGAAGTGAACTATTGGAGTGTCACGTTGACTGCAGATTTCTTATCATCTGTGCTAAACCGCTATGTCGAAGGGTCTTACGTGCCATTGCCAAAGTTAATATATCCTTATCAGCCACCAGCAGAAGTTGTTCTTTCGCTCTGGTTATTGCTGTATAGATAAGTTCTCGCGAGAGCACTAAATTATCATCTTGGGGCAATACTACAACAATAGATTTAAATTCTGATCCTTGACTTTTATGGATGGTCATCGCATAAGCCGTTTGGCATTCAGGAATACGATAGGGTGAGAATGGCTTGAGTTGACCATCATCCGCTTCAAACCACACTTTCATTCTCCCATCTTCATCGTCTTGTAGACAAATGCCAATATCACCGTTGTAGAGACCAAGGTTATAGTCATTGCGGGTAATTACCACTGGTCTTCCGGAATACCAACCATTGATTTTGGTTTTGCCTTCCGTTAAACGATTCTCAATCAGCAAATTAAGAGTATCAGCACCTCTACTTCCGACTCTTGTGGCACAGAGGATCTGAAAAGAATTGAACAGTGCAAAGAGTTCTTTGAGATCTTGTGATTGAGCGTGTTCAGCACGTTTTAAATATTCTACATATCCCTGCCATAAAACCCGGTTTGTCAAATCGCCTTTCACCACTCCGATATTGTTAAGTTCTTTATCTTGGAGTAATTCCCAGGCCTGACCAGGCAAATTGTCTTTTATCGAATCTGCGAGTCTTTTTATTCCAGCATCAAATCGATAAGTCTTCTGGAGTATTACTGAATTATTAGGCAAGGTTTGAATTAGATCTGCCAATACGGAACCTGATTCCACGGAAGCAAGTTGGTTTTTGTCTCCCAGTAAGATTAGTTTTGCCTGCGATTTGAGAGAATCTACAAGTTTGCTCATCAGTGCAAGGTCAACCATCGAAGCCTCATCCACAACGAGTATGTCGTAGGGCAATGGATTCTCACTGGAATGATGAAAGAGAGGCGAATATTTTCGTACACCAAGCAGTCTGTGGATGGTTTGAGCCTGAGTTGGAATATTATTTTTAATTTCGGCTGACAAGTGCAGAGTATCAATATTTTCAGAAACTGACTGTTGCAAACGCATTGCCGCTTTTCCCGTTGGTGCTATCAGGGCAATTTTAAGATCATCTCCCGATGTCTGCAATAGTAATCCAAGGATGCGAACTACTGTGCTGGTTTTCCCCGTCCCCGGGCCTCCTGAGATGATAGCCAACATTCTTTCAAGAGCTAATTCTGCAGCAGTTTGTTGCAAATCCTGAACTTTCGGATGTGCCGAAAAGACTGTTTGCAATAGCTCTCCAGAATTTGGGATTTCATTTCTTATCCCTGCCCTTCTTATGATTTGAGCAGCGAGCCGCGACTCATAGTGAAAATATCGATGCAAATAGAGATTTCCCTGATTAAATACGAGGGGTGTCATCTCCCCCCTTGATACCAGAGGTGACTTTTCTACTATTTCATAGTCACTCATTTCAAGAGGATAGCAGCTATGTCCTTCATTAAGTGCTTCAACCATTTTTTTTATCAGGATACGAAACCGGTTTTTTTCCTCCCCATGCAAATCTGATAGATCTGCTAACAGTTTAGAAAGATGTACTCCAAGTAAATTTTCGCTTAGTCCGATCATCATCTCTCACCGAAATATTTCTCTAGATATTCAATGGTCAACTGGTCAGGCTTGTGGAAATATACACCTTTGCCCTCTAGTGCCATTCCCCGGACAAATAAATAGAGAACACCGCCAAAATGTTTTTGGTAATCGTAACCTGCATGAAAGTTTTGCAGATGACGATGCAGTACCAGGGAGTAAATCCAGAATTGCAACCCATAATTGTGTACTGCCATGGCATCTTCGAGATGCTGAACGCTATAATTTGCGGTCTGATCGCCTAAATTGTTAGTTTTAAAATCCACAATAAAGAACTGGTTATCGTATTGAAAGATCAGATCGATAAATCCGGTGAGATATCCAGTAAGGGCTCTCTCATTTATTTCTCTATAGGTTTTTTCTCTGGCAAGAAAATGATTAATCTCAGAAGCCTGACCTCTTTGCAGATGATAATAAAATCCCATTTCCTTTAAACAGTTTTCCTCTTTGAGATCTGCAAGGCTAAAATCCGAGGTGCAACGCGGGATATGTGATGAAATCTTAGTTTGGACTATCGCAGATAACATTTTTTCAAGCAGCTCAACATCCAAATCCACCCTATATTTATTTACAATTCTCCTAATTTCTTGACGATGGCTACCCGGATTTTGCAACCCCTTAAAGGTAAAACTCTCAAGAATTTCGTGGACAACATTGCCGAAATGGGCACCAGATGGCAATTCCGCAAATTGTAAAGGGGACTCATCAGTACGATCGGATTCGTCGGTGTTTGGCTGAAATAAGCTATGCTCAGATGTGGTTGCCAATGCAGAATAACTGGTCATCTGCCAATCGGCCAGAAAGACAGTTTGTCTTGGAACTCTCGCCTTGAGTTCTGCACTGATATCGCTTTGATTTTCTATGGCTTGACTGGGTTCATTACCCGGTTCAACCAGTTCATATTCGCAAAAATTTTTTCTGCCTGCATTTTTAAGCAATGTTTGTTGGTCGGCAAAAGAGCACCTTCCTTCGGAAAATAACAGATTTCCCAGTGAAGATTCAAAGGCATCATAGGGGCCATTTTTTCTTCCCTGAATATCTGCCCATAACATATAGCTTCGTAATTTTGCGCGAGTTGCTGCCACATAAAGAAGCCGTGTCTCCTCTGCCAGGTTTTCACCTTCTGCCTTTTGCAGGCGATTAATATAATTCGCAGATCCAAGGTCAAGTATCTGTTCATTACCGGTATGAGTTACTATGCTGTTGAATCCGGTCACTACTTTTCTTTGGCGATACCATAGATAGGGACAAAATACGACTGAGAATTCAAGTCCTTTCGCACTGTGCATAGTAATTATCTTCACCGCCTCGTCATCACTTTCAAGACGAAGTTCATCTTCACTTGAAGTCCCAACCATTTGTTTTTTCAACCACTGCAATAATTGCAGAGGTCCGTACATGGCATCTGTTTCTACCTGCTGAATAAGCTCAAGAAGATGAGATATATTGGCAATTTTTCTTTCAGCAAGTTCCATTGAGCCGACCGTTGGAAACACCTGCTCTTCTTCAAGCAGATGGTTCATCATGGCAAAAACACCTTTTTTTCGCCATAGCTCACTGTATTCATTAAATTTCAACTGGAGTCGAGAAAATTCCTCTTCATCCTGCCAGATTGCATAAAGCTCATTACCCTGCAGGCCAAACCAGGGAATTGTCATTGCCTGTTTGAGAAGTGTAGTGTTACCCGGTTCAGCAATCGATCTTAGCAATATATGAAGTTGCTTGCATTCATTGGTCAGGTAAACAGATTGTCTGCTGATGAGAACAGCAGGGATGCCGGACTGGGTTAAATGTTGTCGATATTCTTCTGCCTGGGTATGTTTTTTAACTAAAATTGCAATATCCCCAGGCAACAGCTTCCTGCTTGTCGTTTCATCTTGTTGGATAGTAGCTTGACGAAGAAGTTTAGCAGTTTCGGCAACCACATAATGACGAATCACCTGAGAAGCACTCCCTGAATTCCATGTTCCATTAGCACTGTCTGGGTTACTTGCCAACTGACAATAAACCATTCCGGCTCGTGATTGTCCGCGATACAGTAAATTGCAGGAGTCCCCTGTCAGAGCAGGGTCAACGGGTTCATATGAAAGGATGTCTTCGGTATAAACAAAGGGTTTTTCCTGAGACGTGAAAAGATCATTTACTGCATTCACCAGATGAGGATGGGAGCGATAGTTATCCTTTAGCGTTAGTAAATCATTGGCTGATTTTCTTGCCTGAAAGTAGGAGTAGATATCAGCCCCGCGGAAACGATAAATTGCCTGTTTAGGATCACCTATGAGATAGAGATAATGATTTCCACGACCAAATAAAGAATTGAATATCTCCCATTGCAGTATATCGGTATCCTGAAATTCATCGATAAGTGCCGCATGGAAGCGATTTCGTACAATAGTGTTAAAATGCCCCACTCCCCCTGTTACACTGTGATGCATTCGTACAATCAAATCATCATAGGACATACAATTGTTTCTATATAGAGCACTTTCTGTCTCCTCGATCAGATACAGGGCAAGGCTTCTCCGCAGGCTCAATATTAATTCATCAGTGCATTTCAGAAGTTGCTCAGTCTCTCTGTTTGGCAATTCTAGGCTGGCAACCATCTCATCTTTTTTAGCTCCACGCACTCTTGCTCCATTGACTATCTTTATAAATCCTTGGTCTTGAAGCCAATTGATGTATTCAAGCGAAGGGAATTTATCTCGCCTCTTCTGGAGGAAATTATCAACATCACCGAACCACTGGGGAAAGCTTTGGACGAAGTTTTTTTTCAATTTCCCTTCCCCACAAAGAATCACCAGAGAATCATGTAATCTGTCTCTGTTGTCATTCCACCACAACACCAAATTTTTGAATGCATTTTCTACATGTTTTTTAGCCACCCCTAACTCGCCGACATCTGGTTCAATTCTGTTATATGAATTGCCGATAGGTTGTATGGACTTATAAAGTTTCTCAGGTGTATCAAAATATTGGAGTATTACGCTGCAATGACGTCTGGATAGTGGATAAATTCTTTTTCGCCAGAAATCTTTCGTCAAATTGAGGCGGATTGATTCAATTTCAGGTTGCAGTTCTACATCAAAAAGTTGACCACTCTCCAGGGCCTGCTCCTGCAGCATTCGCTGACAAAAACCATGTATAGTAAAAATGGCTGCCCGATCAACATCATGAAGCGCTTCACTGACAGCCTCAATCGCCACTGACGTATCCTGAATACCCTCTACATAATTGCGAAGTACCGGATCAACATTTACGGCAGCACCGGTTAAATATTCTTTAGCATCATTCAACCTTTGGCGTATTCTGTCAGCCAGCTCCTGAGTTGCCGCTCGAGTAAAGGTAACGATAAGTATCTCATCGATTTTCAGTGAATGTTCAATGATGAGGCGTAGCACAAGCATAGCAATAGCATAGGTTTTTCCAGTCCCGGCACTGGCCTCCACCAGATTTAGGCCTTTATTTAATGGCGTTGTGGCCGGATTAAATATTTTTCGCCGTTCAGCCATTATATAAACTCCATATGGGCATAAGTGTTTTTTCGGTGATTGCTACAAATTGCTCACCAAGTATTTGTTCTTCCCCTGTATTACCGAATAGTAGGGACCAATAGGGTTCATAGCCATTGTCTACAGAATATTTATAGGACTGCCTGGCTTTTTGCAGAGGAGATATAGATGCTCGTGTACTTAGAGTTTGCTGGCAGTATTCCACAGCCGGTTGGATAAACAACGAACTAGGTTCAGTTCGGCCTGCGACAAAGAGCTGAAGTAACTCCTCCAGATTTGGCCCTTGCTGATTCTGCTGCATTATACATCCATCTGCATCTTTCATTTGGAGGTAGACCCTATCAATCTCAAGTCCAATTTCTTTGGCAATGAGATGGTGTAGCCACCACGTCAGCAAATCTTTACCTTTTAGTTTTGCATAACGCATTAGCAGGATTCCCCGCTCATAGAGGTTTGAGAGTTTACCCTGCAGCTTGAAAGCACCAACTGCTATATTAAACTCTATATCCTCCTTGGCTTCCCCCAGTTCGAGAGTACCAATCTGAGATAAAAATTCTGTTAATTCTTCCTGCTTCTGCTGAAACAAAAGTTCCCCAGGATTTCCCAAAGACCAAAGTCCGTCTGCTTTGAGTCTATTTTCAATATTTCCAATATCTTCTTCCTTGAGAAGAGCATCTATTAACACACTGTCCGAATGGTAGGATTGTAGGATGGTGGTGGCAAATGTTTCACTTTCATCAGGTATTTCAAGATCATCGCTTAAACGTAGACCAAGTGTTTCATTGACAAAATATCGCTGTGGATGAGCATAAAATTTGAGAACCTCAGCAAAGGAAATATCAGCTACCTCAACAGCTACTTTGCCAGACCACCAGTCCCCTTGCAGTACCCTTGGCTTAATCATGCTTTTTGCGATCTCTAAATTCGCTTTGCTGTAGCTGGAAAAGGGAGATCCCTGGGTAAAATATTTGTTGCTGAAACCATGCAGCGGGTGTACTTCAACTATTTCTCTTATCTGATATTCCTTGTGAATTACATCGAGTAATTCATTTACTACTACAGCGGGTGGTATTTCATCGTTATTTTCCAATGACTGGCCAACATAACTTATGTAGAGAGATTGCCTTGCGGAGAGTATCGCTTCGAGAAATTGATAGCGATCATCCGATCGATGCGAGCGATCTCCCTTCATTGGGTGGCGCTTCATCAAATCGAAGCCTTGAAAACGATCATTTTTAGGAAACTCCCCATAATTCATCCCCAACAAACAAATCACCGCAAAAGGGATCGAACGCATAGGCAGCATTGAACAGAAGGTGAGCTGTCCTTTAAGAAAACCACTGGTAGATCTTGATTCAGTTGTCATATCCTCCAACCAACTACAGACAACCTCGATATCCACCTTATGCTGATAATAAACTTCATAATTACTGAGTCCACTAATTACCTCGATGAGTTCGAGAAGCTCCCGGTTCTCTTTCTTTCCAAAAAGACGATCAATGTAGCTTATCAGAAGTATTGACCATTCCTGTAAATTATGGGCATGATCGAAATCTTCAAAACTACAGCGAATAATATCGACAAATTCACATACCCCCCCCAGGATTATGGCATCTCCGCCTTCAATTTCACGAAAGGGATGGATTCCTGCAATGCATTGGTCTGTGTTAATAGTGTATCCCATCAACAATCTTTCTAAACCTGCCTGCCAGCTATTAGTAGCAAATTCAAAACCTGCATTCTTTCTTGTTTTTCTTGAAAGACCCCAGCGAATACCAGAAGAAATAACCCAATCTTTTACGCGTTCAACTTCACTCTGTGCTATGCCAAAATGAGAATAAACTGGTTCCTTTTCGAAAATATCAAGCACTTCAGACCAGCCAAAGCGACCCTTAAACAGATCGAGAAATTCCTTGAAGATGGCAATATACGAATTTCTGCGGAATAGACTTCTATCGGCAATTGAGTGCTGTATTTCCTTAAAAATTGTAGGAATAAAGGGAGCGTAGTCCTGGATATCTGGTGCCATCACAACTATATCACGCAGCTTGATAGTGTTATGATCATGCAAAATAGCCAGGATATGATCTTTTAAAACTTCAAGTTCTCGCAGTTTAGAGTGACAGGAAATGATCCTCACGGATTTATCGTGAAGATCTCTATTTTGATCCTTGCGGATGTGCCCTTCCAGCAGATCTGCCTGAATCGTATTAAGCAATGACGGTTTCTCTTGATTTAAAGGATCATCATAACTCACTATTTCTTTATTAAAGTCAACCTTTTCCAAGAGAAGATCCTGGAAATCCCGTCCCTGTTTTCCACATGATTCCAGGAGAGGATGATTGGTTTGCGGTCCTGACTCCAATTTTTTTTCTGTCTTGCTATGCACCATGTCTCCCCAATAACTTTTACATGGGCTCAGCAGATAGAGGTGAACATCACAGTGCAGGGACAGACCGTTCAGATAATCGAGAAAGATTGGGGGGAGAATATGCAAACCAAAGATAGAAACGCGCTGGGGTAAAAGTGCAACGAAATCTTGTGCTTGAGATGGTGAATTGAGTTTCTCTATCACCTCATCCAGTAATTCACCGCGGTGTCTGGTGTTATCTTGAGCCGCAACCAGCCTATTCCATAAATGTATTTGCCATTTTTCGGCATTTTCTCCGGTACAACACCTCATCCGCTGCCAGGATTTCAACATATCAGGTCGCAAGAGTTGATACTGATCAAAAATATTGGCAAGATGACGAGCAAGCTGGTATCTTCGCAACCCGGAATTATAACCCTCCAGATATTTTTTCAACGGTGCGAAGATTTTATCATTTACATCATGCAACTCCTCTTCAATTCGCCAGCATAGATGGCTTCTATCATATGAATCGGGAGTAATCTGCATCCCAAGCTTGGTTGCAATATCCTGCAAAAAGCCAACAGGCAGGAGGAAGGTGTAATTACACCAACTCGTAAAATGATCAGCCATAGTCTGGGATATCAATCGCTCAATACCCTGGCTTTGAATAACAATATATTCTTTGGCAAATAGAGATGTGAGAGGTTCAGCCTCAATGACGGCAGCCAAATGTTGGAGAAGATTTTCTGTTTTATTAGAAGCATGGAGAAAAAACATACCATTCCCTTATAAGCAGACCATTCCTAACAGGATGGACAAATTTTAGAATCCAGCCAAGCCTTTCTGAGTTTTTACACTATCCACTTTTTACTTATCCGATCCTTTTAAAAACGGACAGGAGAAGCCTGTTATCTAACCACCTGTTGCACCCACACCGGCGTATTCATAAATTGCATAAAACAAACCCGCCATGATTCCGATAGCAAAAAATAGCCGAAACCTTCTATCCCATGGCATTTTCTTGCCATTTGCCATATATTGAAAAAACGCGACAATTACCCAGGTAATCCCTATGATGAATGGTGCGGTCTGGGCAATCTGCCACAGGGTGGCTTTGATGCTTTCAACAGGGCTTGAGGAAAGCCGCAAATTAAACAATAAATACAACAATCCGCTTAGGTAAAAAGATACTTTTTCCTTAATATTATTCATATGAACTCACTAGAAACACTCTATTTTCCTGATACCGCCATTGTATCCACAAGACAGGCAACGTTGGCGCTGCTTTTTCCCAAGATCTATGTGGTTCAACCTGTTGAGGCAATTATGCCAGAAAATCCGGACTCCATGGATACCTTCATGAGCAGTCCTTTCTGTCAAGCACTACCTCTTCACCCTTTAGGTGAAGACAGGGAACGTTTTCTCTATTTAATAAATGATATAAAAAATAGAAAGGATGATTATGCTGCCCAACTCAGCCATGTAACCCTCGCTTCAATGTCGGAGACCAAATCCAAGGGTGGTGAGGCGAGGCATCAAATACTATCAACACTTCTTGGGAGAACTCCACAGAATTCAGCTCAATCCGATGATGCTGAAAAAGACAAATTATGGCAAGCTCGACTTGTACTGAAAATTGCAGAAATACTCGATCGCGAAGAGGAAGAAGTAGCACAGGCTCTTCTTCATTTAGAAGAGAGTGAAGATACTATTTTTAGCCAGCTTAAAGGGGAAAATGACAAGGAGAGTGAAAATCTCTATACAAATATGACGAAAATCACGGCTAAATTGAGAAAACCGCAGATACAATCAATCACCAGACGAACGCAAGCGTGGTTCAGGTTTACTTCAGATACGACATTGCCCTCTTGCAGCTTTTGGTCTACAACCAGACAGGAAGTGGCCGATATCCTGTTTGAGAATCACGAGAAGATCCACAAAAATGAACCCCACCAAATAGGTGCTGTTAATCTTCCCGTACATCTAGGCCAAGACATCACCTGTATTCTAGAAGATTTGCAAAAATTCCATAACGCATGTAAGGA
The DNA here is from genome assembly GCA_964637245.1 of uncultured Desulfocapsaceae bacterium. Taxonomy (GTDB): domain Bacteria; phylum Desulfobacterota; class Desulfobulbia; order Desulfobulbales; family Desulfocapsaceae; genus Desulfopila_A. The sequence goes on along the minus strand of CAZWVC010000019.1, from coordinate 2,896 downwards.
TATTCAGCCTGCTCTCCTGAATAAATTGGTATCAGCCTCGACATTTCTTGAAGAGGATAAAGAGTTTCAGGAGCTGCACAGCAATTGGCATCAGCTACTCGATATGCATTACCCGGTTGAGAAATATGGGCGCAAATTTTCTCATTTTTATCAGTTTAAATCTCCTCTTCCCAACTTCTCAGGACTCTCATCGGAAAAAAAACAGGCTGGCCCAACACTGCTGTGTGTCTGTTCTGCTTGAAGAATGTTAAATGATGGTCTGCTGCATATAAATAACATTCAGCACCGATGTATAATGACGGTGCTATAATTATTAATCGCAGCAAGTATACGGATTTATTGTTGTAACCGGACACGCTGCGGATTTAACAACCTTGTCAGCCACACTACCAAACATGATTCTTTCCAGTCCTTTGTAACCATGGGTTCCCATTATAATCATATCTGCATTGTGGTCCTGCGCATATTCGACAATTTTCTCGGCGACATCACCAACCAAAACCTCATTGGTTACTTCAACTCCGGCTTTTTCAAAACAACTGCTATGCTCTTTGCAAAAACTTTCCATCTGTTCCTGAGCACCAATATAGAGTTCATGTTCTATGTTTGGCACATTCATCTGGGGAACAAAAAAACCCGAATAATCCTCAAAATTCTGCACTATAAAGATTACATGCAAGGAAGCTGCAAATGTGCCTGCCATGTATGCTGCCGATTCTACAATTAATCCTGCGTTATCAGAAAAATCGATGGGTGTAACTACCGTTTGGATGGTATGCATTTTTTTCATTTTTTACCCCCTTATGCTTGATATTGCTCAATTCCCTCTACATAAATTGTCTCACAGCAAATGTTGAAATGCAAGCAAATATAGACACTTCCAGATGGTTAGGATTTTCAATTCAAGCAACTCTACTTGCATGATTGGTTATTATGTGTAAAGTCTAGGTTATTCTATCCATTAATTATAAACTGTAACAATAATCTATGAAAATCAAGGCTATATCGATCAGTGACCGTAAAGGTATACGAAAAAAAAATATTGAGTCGGTAAGACTCATCGAAAACTTCGGTTTAGAAGATGATGCCCATGGTGGAAAATGGCATCGACAGGTAAGCCTGCTCGCTCAAGAAAGCATTGATACTATGCGTGCACAGGGCCTTGAAGTAGTAGCAGGTAACTTCGCCGAGAATATTACCACTGAAGGTTTAGACCTTACTGCTCTGCAGGTAGGAACCCATATCCATCTTGGTGAAACAGAAATCATTATTTCTCAACTGGGTAAAGTCTGCCATCATAAATGCGCTATCTATCATCAGGCTGGTGACTGTGTAATGCCACGCGAAGGGATTTTTGGCGTTGTCAGCAAGGGTGGGCAAATACAGGTCGGGGATACGATTTCTCCTCTACCACAACTCTCCTCCTCAGTCGCAATAGTAGCCAACAAAGAGGTGGAAAAAGAGCTTGGCGAATCAATTCAGGATCTTCTCATAAAGAGGCTTTCCCCTGGCTTTATAAGATTTGATAACTTAAACAGCAGGGAAGATAATCTTCCCGAAATTATGGATGACCTGATCAATCTCCAAAATATAAATGATATAATTCTTTACGATTCAAGTGGTAAACACGCACTCGCCTTTGTTGGTTACCATCAAGCTGATGCATCCCAACAGATCTATACTCGGAATAAAAGTCGAATCGTCTACTGCAATAATATTGCGTTGCTGGGTCAACTCAACCGAGAAACAGGAGTCTCTTAATTTTTTCTTCGGACATAAAGGGTCTTTTGAATTTTTGCCACTAATTTATTTTTCGAATCAATCACTTCGATATCAAATGACGGCGTAACCTTTCTTTTTGTTTCCAAAGTTCTACGTATTTCATCTAGAACGATATCAGATATTTCCAACCTCGCTGAAACCCTGCCCTTGCCAGGTCGAATAAACTCTATGTTCGCGGCTTTATCCCACACGATATAATCATTGCCTAATATCCCCATGAGCATCAACATAAGATGAGGATCAACCATGGAATAAAGACTGCCGCCAAAATGGGTTCGAACCGCATTCCTATTATACCAACGTAATGACAATGATACTTCGGTACTCTTCCAATCTTCTGCTATTGAATGAACCTTAACTCCAGCACCCAGATAAGGGGGATAAATATTTAGGATAAAACGCATAAACCATGGTGATAAGTTCAAAATCCATTCTCCTTCATACCCTGAAATATAATAATTGCCATTATTTCATCATCTGATTACCCCTATTCTTCAGCATACGCAATCTAGTGAGATAGTTGTTGGTCTTTTCTCGGGTGTCTGTAGCCTGGATGGCTACAGTCAAGCCCCCAGGGAAGGGTTTATGGCGTCCCGAAGAAAAGGCCAATATCTATCTCAGGCACATTGCTGAGCTTGAGCGGTAATCAGATATCATTATGTAGATTCTAATCACATGAAATCGCTGTAAATATCACTTCTTGGGTTTTTTATCCATGAGAATAGGAAGTATTGCAGGAGTGATATTATGCAATGCTGGACATCTCGAATCCCTTGGACCACCTGTCTCAGAGACCACATTGTGTTGATTGAGAATAGATGGCTCACTTGAGACTATGTATTTAGGTGCAACATTACAGCTCACCTCACTGTTTCGGGATGGAGTACCATTTTTGTGTTCTCGGAGCATGATCCATGGTGGACCTATATTACTTTTTCCATTTGGGTCGGTTACCCTGTTGTCGCGAATAATAGTATTGATTGCACCATAGAGCGAGATGCCGTGCCAGTGGTCGACCTTGACTATGTTTTTCTCGACTATCCAATCCTCAAACATACCGTCAAAACAGCCAATCCCCTGGAGTGTTCCACGGAAGGGCTGGTTGGGATTTTCA
>CAZWVC010000018.1:0-25749 GCA_964637245.1 uncultured Desulfocapsaceae bacterium | reverse complement strand
GGTCTCTACTGTACAATAAAAGTAAAGACCGGACTAGGTTTAAGTGAACTTCAGACTACAAATTATCTTACGCCGTGAACTTCCTCGGCCAGATGTTTCTTGATCTCCATAGGAGTCTCTTCACCCATGAGAGAGAAAACTATGTTAGCAAGAACTGCTAATGGAGCTGCAATCCAGGCAAAATACCAAGGGTTCAACCAGTAGCCAATAAACGCTGCACCTGGTAGTGAAACACCGAATTTACCACAAATAAAATAGGTCATTACCAGTGCGGTAAAACTAATACCAACGGTGAGACTGGCAATTCCACCTGCTCTATTGGAGCGACTCCACCAGATACCTAATACAAATAATGGGAAAATGGTACTTCCGGCAATGGAGAAGGCCAGTGCAACAAGCTGGGCAACGAGTGCGAGCTTGAGTAATGCTACCAGCATAACACCAACTGCCATGGCTATAGTGGCTATTTTTGCCATTCTAACTTGCTGTGCACCAGTCGCTTCCGGATTGATAAGCTTAAAATAGATATCATTGGAGAATGCGGAAGAACCGGCAACCAACAGACCGGATACGGTCGAGAAGGCTGCAGAGACAGCGCCGGCAGCGAGAAATCCAACGATCAGAGGATTAACTGAGCCAAGTTGAGCAGTGTAAACAACAATAGCATCTTTGGCAAGAGCACCAACCTCCGGGTTAGATGACAAAATTTTACCGAAAGCAGAATATAGAGGAGCTGTCCAGTAAAGTACACAGATAAAGAACAGTCCCCAGGTTACTGACCAGCGAGCATCACTAGGTTTAGGAACAACATAGAACTTTTGGATAACATGTGGAAGTCCTGCGGTACCAATCATCATAGCGAAGCAAGTTGCCATCCATTGAAACCAGGTTTTGCCTGTAGCAGGATCCCATGGCATGGCAAATTCTGGGCTAGGTATTGTCTGCATGGCATGGCCAAGTGATGACACAAATGGAGTTGCATTTCCTGCGACAATATCAGAGACAACCCTGCCATATCCAACCTGAGGAAGCAGCCAGAAATAATCGAACTTAAATACCATGATAAACGCTGGGATAAGAAATGCGGTTATCAGGATAACATATTGTACCTGTTGATTTTTAGTAACACCCAGCATGCCTGAAACCAAGGTGTAGGCCAGAACAACGGTACCGCCGACTATTACTGAAATGGAATAGTCCATTCCCAAAATCCATTTAAACATCAAGCCAATACCACCAAACTGACCTACGGTGTAACAGAAAGAGATAAAAATGGCAATACAGGCAGTGGCAGTTCTCATACCTGACGAGTAATACCTGTCGCCAATAAAGTCGACGGCAGTGTACTTTCCGAATCTTCTGATTTGGGACGCCATGAGGAGCAGGAGTAGACAATAGCCGCCTGTCCAACCTACAACATACGAGAGGCCGTGATAACCGCTTCCATACATGATGGCAGCCATTCCCAAAAAGGAGGCAGCTGACATCCAGTTAGAAGCAATAGCCATACCCGATCCCACTCGGGAGATGGACCTACCTGCAGCATAGTAATCTGCAGCACTCTCAGCTTTATTCATGAAACCAACAATCAGAAATAACAGGATGGTTGCGATAAGGATGATGGCTGGAGCAGTTTTAAAACCGCCTTCTAATGATGCCCCACTAGCAGCGTAGGCAGGCATGGTAACAATTAACAGGCTGAATAAAAACGTAATTATCGAGATCGACTTTAACTTTAGATTTTTCATTTCTCTTCCCCCTTATTCAAATGACTGTTCAAGATTGTATTTCTTCATAACCTTGTCGATTGCCTTACAGTAAACAAGACAGATCAGAACGAAGAGAACCAGGAGAAAAAGAGCAGTGTAGAGATAATGGAATGGGAAGCCTAATACTATGGTATCTGTCAATACTGACTGATTATGGATGAGATATTTGTCCATAATTGCAGGTATCCCAGGATTGACCATAGCGGTAGCCGTAGCATCTATTGGCGCAAGGGCGTAGGGAATTGCAGCTTTCAGTGCCTCATTTCCACTTACACCAAGTGCGGTGGCGATAAAAGCTGTATCTACTTTTTTATTTGTTGCTGCTTCGGCGGCAGTGGCTACGAGTTTGTCTTTTTGATCAGCAGGAAGAATCTCTTGAATTGTGGCTGTAAATGCATTTTTAAGTGCATCATTCTTCTGCAGTGCTATAGATTTACCAACTAGACTTAAATAAACATTTCCGATACCAACAAGTTCCTCAGGCGTTGCAGTACCTTGGGTCAATTTTGGATATACCTTCTCATAGGTAAGATATCCAGCTTCCGGGGTGGGCTCTTCTATGACCTTCAACAGCGTTTGAAATCCATAGGTGGCCAAAAACCAGATCGTGATTCCAATCCAGATCAGTTTTGTGGCATCTTTTAAGAAGGGCGTGTGTGGCGTAAAAAAATTGATGTCATACTTGTCACTAACTTCCATTGTTCTCCTCCATTTTTTTTACCTTTTTTCGATTTTGGTCCAGGTGTTTGGCTCACCCATTCCAAAAACGGCTAAACCCACCTAGGTGGGCTTACAGATATCGCAATTCCAGCCTATTGTTGACGTAAATTCCCGTAAACATCAACAAACTGATGATAATTGCAAAAAAATTGTAATCGAGATTAAAGAACGATATTGGATAAATAGGGTTCATATAGGTGTATCGTTGGATCTACGTTCCCTGAAATGTTCAAAGTAGCGTTAATATTTATTTATTCAATTTCTAGTGATTTTTAGTTCAATATTACTGATGTGTCAATTTGTTTTTATTGCGAACCAATATATATGGTGTATAAATTGCCGTATCTGTGAGTAAATATATGAAAAAATAAAACACTATGTAGAACGTTTTTCTCTGTTTTAGTTTTATGATGATTTTGGTAACGAATACCTGGTTCGTATGATTTTAAGGCAAAATCATTACTTGGTTGATGAAATTACTGATGGATAGCATGAATTTCAAAAACTCTGTGAATAGGTTTATGATGCTGTGTGCAGCTTGAGGGCCAAATGCCAGTATTGCCCAGTATCAAATCTGCAAGTTTGATAAGAGGATACGAAAAAGGAGATTTTGCTGTTTTTGCAGAAGGTGGGCAAAATGGCGTTTTCAAACGTTTTGGTAAACACATTGAAAATCTTCAATTACATTTACTTGCAATAACTGCACGGGCTACTTGGGACGATAGGAAAAAGTCATATAGAAGCAGGTTCGGATGTTTGCCTCAGTAAACCTCTTTATCCGAGTGAGATTTTCTATAAGCTTGCTAAAAAGATTAGGAAGGAAAAATGAGGAGATGAGAGCGCTTTTCTTATCAAAACGCTCTCAGAATCTAGGCCAGCATTTCTTTTAGTTGTTTTTCCAGAGACCATGCAAGTTGCAATATGCTCTTACAGTGAGGTCACCTTCTAGTGCAGGAAAACAGACTTGGGGTTTATCACCGGGATTTAAAAACACTGAATAGGTCGTATCTCCAGAAATGAGTTCAACCCACTCAATGTAATGGTCATCTGTCATCGGGTGGTCAACTGATCCAACATTAACAAGCAATCCTTCAGAAGAATCACTAGAGACGGGAACATGTTTCTCTACGGCGGCATCAACAGTGTTCTCCTTAAGTAGTTTCATGTCCTCACCACAACATGCTAGCGCCCCAGCTGCACCTGCTAATACTTCGACAATGTTGCCACATAAATCACACTTATAAACTTCGTTTCTTTGTGCCATAAATTTCCTCCTTGGAATGAATATAGTTGTAAACTCAATTATTACTGACAAAGAGACATCATTAAAAAGTCTTGATTAACAGAACTTCAATGTTTGTTTCTGCATCAGTATCCGGGCTACTCTGCTAATTTCAATCTCAGCAGAGCTATACAACACTAATTCGAATTAACATGTATAAGTTCTATAAAGATTACAATGCATGTATCTTAGCAGGGTGCTTTTAAAGTGTACCTTAACATTGAATATGAAATTTATACATAAAAACTGAGTAAATGGAGTAACACAGTATATCTGTTTGATTCACTAAGCAGTCTAACTGTAAATCTAAAATTTTTATAGATAATTTAATAGTTAAGACAGCTATATAAGATATACTAATCTTGAGCTTTTGGTATTCTAATGCAATTGAGAATTAATATCAACTAATTCTGATTTAATAACAGAAATTTTTCAAAGTACTTGGAAAGTGTAAGGTTTTTTATTAATAGTTACGGGATAATTATTGATACATCTTTAAAATATGTAATATTAATTACACTAATTTCATGAAATTTGTTAGGGGTGATTATAATAAGGGAGTAGATTGGAGTTGCTTTTCACCTTTTTCGTAAAAGTGTATAGCATTCCTTATGATTTAAACAGCCAACTTATTTAGGTTAAATTATTGACTTTGATTATTGAGTAGCTATTTTTGAGAATGGTTATCGATTAGCATTGTTTTTTATTAAGACAAACCGGAGGATAATATGAGAGTAAAAGTATTTAGCATGACCCTTTTTCTTGTCGTAATGTTTACCTTTATTAACATCTGCCAAGCAACTGAGTATGATCATGAGGCCAATGTTGATGGTATTGTTTTTGCTTGGAAAGTTGCTGACGATAATCTCAATGTAAAACTCTCTGCCAAAACCACAGGCTGGGTTGGAATCGGTTTTAATCCAACTAATCAGATGCAGGGTGCTGATTATATATTGGGCTATGTCAAAAAGAATAAAGTCAGTCTCAGAGACGATTATGGTGATAGTGAAAGAAATCATAAATCAGATGAAAAGCTTGGCGGTACCAGTAACGTTACCCTGGTTGGCGGAGAAGAGAAGGGTGGTATGACTACGGTAGAATTCAGTATTCCTCTCAATTCAGGTGATAAGTACGATAGCGTCATCGATCCTACTGGTGATACAGTTGTTTTACTTGCCTATGGTGCTGGCAGAGACAGTTTCAGATCGAAGCACAAGGAACGTAAAACAATCAAAGTAAATCTTTCATCGGGCAAATATGAGTAAGCGTAATCCAATGCTGTATTGTCGCCTATTACTACTAATCATTTTTGTTACTCTCTTTTCTCCACTGCAGCATCTATTTGCTGCAGGAGAAAAAGATCAAGTCTTTGAAGATACATTAAAAGTAGGTGATCCTCAGTTAGACGTTCTATGGATTGATGAGCAAAATGGTAAATTTCTCCCGCTTGATGCACCCTTTGTCGATGAGAAAGGAGTTACAACTTCATTTGGTGAAATTATAGATCGCCCAACCGTGATACTTCCGGTCTACTTTTACTGTCCTGGTAGTTGCGGCTTTAATCTTGTCAACCTGGCCAATGCAATAAAACGTTCCCAACTAAATGCTGGCAAGGATTTTAAAATAATTGCCTTCAGCTTCAATGAAAAAGAAAACCAAGAGAACGCCAGGATTGCTAAACGCAATTATTTGCGACTCCTCCCTGATAATTTTCCTAAAGAAAACTGGAAATTTTTAACAGGCACAAAATCTAGTATAGAAAAAGTTACACAGACTATTGGCTATACGTATAAGTCGCAGATTGATGGAACCTTTATTCATCCATCGGCACTGGTTGTGGCTGCTAAAGACGGAAAGATCATTAAATATGTATATGGTACTTTTGTGACAGGGGATGTGGATATGGCATTAACCGAAGCCCAAAGCGGAACGCCTGCTCTGTCAGTTAAAAGATTTCTTAATTACTGTTTTAATTATAGCCCGAACAAAAGCGATTCATTTTTTCAAAATATAAAAATTATTGTTCTCGCAGGTTTTGCATTGTTTGGATTGTTGTTCATCTTCTACGTGAAGAGGTCTGACAATAAAAAATCTTCTCCTCCTGATGAGCAATTAAGGTGAGATAATGAGTACAACGACTACTGCTATCCCAACATTTTACGACACACCAGCACCAGCAAACCTCAAGGGCATCTGGGCATGGTTGTTGACACACGATCACAAACGACTCGCCTTGATGTATCTCTGGGCTATCTTATTCTGGTTTATCCTCGCGTTGTTTATCGGAATATTGATGCGTACTGAGCTCATGACTGCTGGAAGAACAATCATGGGGCCGGAGATGTATAATTCCATGTTCACATTGCATGGAGTTATAATGATCTTCCTTTTTGTAATACCGGGTATACCTGCGATATTTGGAAATTTTTTTCTACCGATTCAAATTGGTGCAGATGATGTTTTTTTCCCTCGGCTCAATTTACTGTCCTGGTATCTTTTTATGCTGGGAGGGGTGTTTGCTGTTGTGGCACTTTTTAGTGGTGATGGATTTCCTGATACAGGCTGGACATTTTATGTTCCGTTCAGTGTCTCTGCTACCAGTAATGTCTCTTTGACGGTTACAGCGGCATTTATCTTAGGCATGTCGTCAATGCTCACTGGCTTGAATTTTATTACAACCGTACACAGAATGCGTGATAAGAAAATGGGATGGATGCAAATACCTCTGTTTACTTGGTCGCTCTATGCCACTGGTTGGGTTCAGTTACTAGCCACACCCATTATTTCGATTACTCTGCTAATGGTTGTGCTTGAGAGAGTTTTTGCCATAGGCCTTTTTGATCCAGCTAAGGGTGGTGACCCTGTTCTATATCAGCATCTGTTCTGGATGTATTCCCATCCTGCTGTATACATTATGATATTGCCTGGTATGGGAGTTATTTCCGAGATCATTCCGGTTTTTTCGAGAAAGGCAATTTTCGGTTATAAAGCCATTGTCGCATCTTCAATGGGTATAGCAGTTACCGGTTCTTTGGTCTGGGCACACCACATGTATACCAGTGGCATGAGCGATGTTGCCGTCTTTATTTTCTCGCTGTTGACGTTTCTTGTTGCGATTCCAACTTCTATAAAGGTTTTTTCCTGGATTGCAACGATGTATAAAGGCTCAGTGCTGATGTCACCGCCACTTTTCTATTCACTGCTATTTATATATTTATTTAGTGTGGGCGGATTGACTGGTTTAGTACTTGGTGCCGTCGGCCCTGATATCCATGTACATGACACCTATTTTGTGGTAGCCCACTTTCATTTTGTGATGTTTGGGGGGACTGGCTATGCCTTTTTTGCCGGGCTGCATTTTTGGTGGCCAAAAATGTTTGGCATTATGTATGACTTCAAAAAGGCCTATGTTGCAGCATGTTTACTTACAGTTGGCTTCATGTTCCATTACGTACCGATGTTTATTCTCGGTATGCAGGGAATGCCTAGGCGATATTATGATTTCCTTCCACAATTTGAAAAGGGCAATTTTCTTGCTGCGATGGGCGGATACGTTATGATGGCAGGTTTAATCCTGATGTTTTATAACCTTTTCATAAGTTTCCGGGAAAGAAAAGTTGCAGATGCTGATCCCTGGGGAGGAACAACTCTGGAGTGGTCTGTTCCTTCACCACCTCCCGTACAGAACTTTTTAAAGGAACCTAAAGTATTGGATTATCCATATGATTTCAGTGAGGTAGTGGCAAAGGCACAACAAGAAGAGAAATAGGAAAGGAGAAATGGAGAATAAACTAGATAAGGAAGGTGTGCGCATAGGTATGTGGCTTTTTCTCTATTCGGAGATAATTCTCTTCGGTGGGTTATTTGTTTTATATGCTGTGTATTTTCATCGCTATGCTGAATTTTTCGTCGAAGGTGGTCAACAACTAGACAGAGTAATTGGAGCTCTCAATACTATTGTCTTGCTAGTGAGCAGTTTTACAGTGGCATCCTCGATAACCGCTATACAGCGATCAAAAAAAGGACAGGCTGTAGGATTTTTGCTATTCTCTATTTTTTGTGGTTTTATATTCCTGGTAAATAAGTATTTTGAGTGGGGGGCAAAATTTCACCATGATATTTATCCAAATTCCGCAACATTGGTTGATGGTGAGCCCGGTATTAATATCTTCTTTGGCATGTATTACGCCATTACCGGCTTGCATGGGCTTCATGTTATTATTGGCATGACCCTATTAGCGGTGGCACTCTATTTCGTCATACGAGGTAAGATTACCAAGAGTCGTTATGGGCTTTTAGAAAATGCTGGCCTTTATTGGCATCTTGTTGATCTTATTTGGATTTTTGTATTTCCACTTTTTTATCTTGTGCTGTAAAAACGGGGAGGGCAGTTTTGGAAGAACATGACAAAGTACATATTTCCAGCTACAAGCTACTAGGCCTTGTTTTAGGCTCATTGTTAGTGCTGACAGGAGTAACGGTTGGGGTGTCATACATAGACATGGGTTTTTTTAATGTCCCGATAGCGCTTCTGGTTGCTTCCACAAAATCTACAATAGTTTTGTTATTCTTTATGCACTTGAAATATGAAGGGAAAGTTATTGCCATTTCATTTACAAGCACTGTTATCGTCCTCTGTACGATGATCGGTTTTACCTTTTGGGATGTGGCTTTTAGATAGAAAAATTGTGGAGATTTTATGAATCCGGCTAAGGGAGTTGATATTGCATTTTGGTACATATTGGGATTGTCGGCCATTGTGCTTGTTGGCATAACAGTGGTAATGATCGTATTTGCTGTTAAGTATCGTCGTAGTAAAAACCCCGTACCTACCGATATTCGCGATAATTGGATGCTTGAAACTGTATGGACAGTTGTTCCCACAATAATTTTCATGTCAATGTTTGTTATTGGATGGTCCTCTTACTTAGGTTTGAGAGATTTTCCAGAAGATGGAGTTGAAGTATATGCATATGCTCAACAATATAATTGGATTTTTGTCTACGAAAATGACAAAGAAACCGAGGATGAGCTAGTTGTTCCGTATGGGAAACCTATAAAACTGACCCTCACTTCTGAAGATGTCAATCACAGTTTTTTTCTGCCTGCGTATCGAGTCAAGGTTGACTGTGTCCCGGGGATGGAAACATTTGCCTGGTTTAATGCCGATAGCCTGGGGGAGTATGATATCCTTTGTACTGAATATTGCGGTGTTGATCATTCTGCAATGGTTGCAAAATTAAAAATTATCCCGGAAGAAGAGTATCAGGCCTGGCTTGAAGAAGAGTAACGTATTTTCAATTGATGAATGAGCCTGGACGAGCCAAATTTTCTGAAAATATACGCTACTGTCTTGAAATAGCAAAGATTCCTTTATGCTTGCTTGTTGGCTTTACTGCATTGTTCGGCTACGTTTTTGCTAATCAAGCTATAGGTATTTTCGCCTTTGCAGTTTTCATATCCGTTTTTTTACTTGCCTGTGGTGGTGCATCCTTCAATTCTTATCAGGAGAGAAAAAGAGATGGCCTGATGAAGAGAACCAACAACAGACCTCTTGTTCAAGGTTCTCTTACTGCGAAGCAAGCAATAATCCAAAGCATTACTCTTGTTATCATTGGTCTTGCAGGGTTGTTCATCTACACTAATATTAGGGCTTTTATAGCAGGCTTAATCGGTATTTTAATCTATAATCTCGTTTATACCCGATTAAAGCCGTATTCAATACATGCCATTATTCCTGGGGCAATTTGTGGTGCTGTTCCGCCATATATTGGTTGGTTGGCAGCAAACGGAGAGTTTGTTTCTGTTAATGCAAGTCTACCTGTTCTTCTTCTTATTTTTTGGCAGATTCCTCATTTTTTTCTGGTATTGCTCAATCATAAAAATGATTATATCGATAGCTATTCTCCAAACATGTTGAAGAAGCTTACAGAACCAGTATTACAAAGAATTTTTCTACCCTGGATAACTGCATTAGCAGCAACAATGCTTACCTTCTCCGTAATACCTTCAAAACTTGGGGGTGGTGAAAGGACTGTCATAGTTGTGAATGCTGTAATTCTAATCGGTTTATTTTATGGCCAATTGCTCTTTGCTGCCTCGCCCAATTACAAAGGATTATTCCGGTATCTCAATTTTTCCATATTTCTTTTGATGCTGGTTGTTTGTATAGGTGTTTCAGGAATATCAGAATGAAGCTGTGTTGTATCTGTTTATCGTAGTGACCATGAGAGTTATTATTCTCATATTACAGGTAATGAATAAAAATAGAAAAGGAGTGAATTAAATGTTAAGCAAAAAAATGGTTAAAGAACTGAATAAGCAGATAAATGCTGAATTTTTTTCATCTTACCTTTATCTTTCCATGAGCGGCTGGTTCGAGTCTAACGGACTTAGTGGTTTCGCCCACTGGATGCGACTGCAGGCCAAGGAAGAGGATTTTCATGCCGAAAAAATATTTGATTATGTCCACGAGCGAGGAGGTCGGGTAATTCTTGCAGCCATCGATAAACCAGAATCAAAATGGCAGAACCCACTGGAAATTTTCAAAGCGGCATTGAACCATGAGGAAATGATCTCGGGGTTGATTAACGACCTGGTTAACGTTGCTATCGCGGAAAAAGACCATGCCACTAACAATTTCCTGCAATGGTTTGTGGCAGAACAGGTTGAAGAAGAAGCCACCGCCGGAGGAATAGTGGATAAGCTAAATCTTATTGGCAAAGATTCAGCGGGACTCTTTGCCCTTGATATTGAAATGGGTAAGCGTATAGAGTCAGCGGAAGAGTAATAGTGTAATATAAGCAAATCGCTGGAGGAGAAATATGAAGATTGATTGGGCATACCTACGCAAAGGTTGAGTTTCCTGTAAGAAAGCTCAAGGGGTCCTTGAGAATAAGAAGATTGCAATTGCTACAGAAGTAAATGCATCCAAAGATACGATAAGTGGCGATGCGATATGGCAACTTCTTCGAGATGCCGATAAGGTGGTGGTCACCAGCGGTAAAAAAATAGTAGAATATAATCCTGCAGACGACAAAGCGGAAATGCTTGATAAAGTTAGTGGTCGAACCGGAAACCTAAGAGCTCCGACGACAAAAGTTGGAAATACATTTTTTGTCGGGTTTAATGAAGAGTTGTATCAGGAAAGGCTTGGCTCATAGATGAAGAGATGGTGCCAAATTTCTTGTCACCATCTCTTTTTGGGGAAATCCTTAAGTTTAACCGTGTTTAGTTAAATATTCAGCAACACCTTCTGCTGTGGGTCTCATTGCTTCCTCGCCTTTCTGCCAGTTTGCGGGACATACATCGCCATGTTCTTCGGTGAACTGAAGTGCATGCAAGACTCGCAGTGCCTCATTAACGCTCCTACCTAAGGGAAGGTCATTAACTACCATATGACGAACTATTCCCTCTCTGTCGATGAGAAAAAGACCGCGAAGAGCGATGCCTTCATCCAACAATACGCCATAGTCGTTAGATATCGATTTATCAAGGTCTGAAACTAATGGATATTGAACATTGCCAATTCCTCCTTCATTTACCGGGGTATTTTTCCAGGCTAAATGGGAGAAATGAGAATCCACGGAAATACCGACAAGCTGACAGTTGGCTTTCTCAAGTTCTGCAACAGCTCTGTTAAACGCAAGAATCTCAGAAGGACATACAAAAGTAAAATTAAGTGGATAAAAGAAAAGCAGAACATACTTTCCCCGTAGATCAGATAATTTAAAATCTTCCTTAAAACTATTATCGGCAAGTACTGCAGTTGCAGTAAAGTCTGGAGCTTCTTTTGTGATCATCTTTGATTCCTTGATATATGGATTAAAAGGAGTATCGCATTACTCAACTCATAGATAAGTAATGAGAATTATTATTACATGATGGCCACTATAATACTGCATGAGAGGTTGTCAATGAAGGGAATTTTGCAGACGAGTGTAATAGTGTTTCTGATCTATTGAGAGTTAATTATTTGCTTTGCAGGTATCAGTGCAGTAGCAGTAGCAGCGACAATATTTCCGGCGACACCGGGACCATCTCCAGCCACATAGAGTCCCTTTATGGAAGTTTCGAGTTGATTGTTGGTTTCAATTTGGGTTGCAAAAAATTTAATTTCAGGGGCATAAAGCAAGGTTTCATCATTTGCTACACCGGGAATTATTTCATTTAACTGGTCAAGACCATCAACTATGTTAGTGAGAATTCTTTCTGGCAATGCCATGGCAATATCACCACAGGTCACATTTCTAAGTGTAGGTTCAATATAGCTGTTTTTAACTCGTCTCCAGGTAGATCGGCGTCCGCGTTTGAGATCTCCATAGCGTTGGAGTATAGGCTTACCACCACCGATGATCGATGCAAGTTTGCCAATAGATTCTCCATAGGCCTGGTTGTCCTCAACCGGATCAGTTAACACAACCTTCGAGAGAAAGGCAAAATTAGCATTGGCAGATTTTTTATCCATATAAGCATGCCCGTTTACGCAGACAAAATCCTGGTAATTTTCCAGCGCTACAAAACCACCAAGATTGGTGCAAAATGTTCGAGTTTGGTCATCATATCTATTTGTGCGAATAAAAAATGTGGGATCATAAATGACTGAGCAGAGATCCTGCATAATGTCATTGTGAACTTCAACCCGTACTCCAACCTCGATACCTCGCTGTGAAAGGTTGATACCAAATTTTCGCGCGACATTCCCCACCCACTCAGCTCCAACTCTTCCAGGTGCTAAAATTATATTGTCTGCATAATAGGTGTCTTTCTTGGTTACTACACCCCTGGCTTGAAGGTCCTCTTCAAGTATATCTATGACCTCCTCAGAACTATTGAAAGTCACACCACTATCCTGGACATACTCTGCCATTTTGGAGATATGATGGGGAAGATTATCACTGCCAAGATGTTTTTGCTTGATTAGCAATAATTCAATGCCGTTCTTACGCGCTTCTTTGCGTATTTCCTTGGCCTTTGCCATATCCGTTGGAAAGACAGGGCCGTCCATATTGAAGCGGTTGTAAATAGTTTCTGTTTCATCTATTAATTCTTTTGCATCAGATAATTCCATAAACTGGAGCAAATCGGTTTTTCCCAGCTTATGGATGAAATTGAGTTTACCATCAGAAAAGAGTCCAGCACCGCCAATACCACACAAGATATTGCATGGTTGACATTTGATACACCCTTTGTCACCAATAGGACATTTTCTTTTTAGAGGGGATTTACCCTTTTCCAGCAGCAGTACTCTGAGGTTTGAAAATTCACCTAAATAGTAAGCAGCAAATAGACCAGCAGGCCCTCCTCCAACAATGATAACATCATATTGATTCTTTTTTCTTCTGGGACACATAAAATCTTGCTCTGAACTACATTATTAGGGTGTCGCCTCAAAGTAAGGGATTCACCCAGAGATGAACTAGGTATATTTAGAGCCTCTTGCAAAACTGTCTTTTCACCCTGACTCTGCGTTATGCTCAAAGTTTATCCTCTGAAATAAGCGAACGAGGTGAGACTTAGATATTAATTATATACCTGTGGTAAAATTTATCGCATGCCTTGATTATGAAAGAAAGCTCTAACTTTGCAAAAGGCTCTTTATTCTTCGATTTTTTCCTCGGTCTCAGGTAACAAACCAAATGCAGCACGGACCTTGTGATCAATATCTGCTGTCATCTCTCCATGGTCAATGAGGAATTTCTTTGCGTTTTCGCGGCCTTGGCCAATCCGTTCACCATCGTAGGAGTACCATGCTCCACTTTTATCGACAATATCTAAATCTACAGCCAGATCTAGCATATCACCTATCTTGGAAATGCCCTCGCCGTATATGATATCAAACTCAGCCAGTTTGAATGGTGGTGCAACTTTATTCTTTACAACTTTTACTTTAGTTCGGTTGCCGATAACTTCCTGACCATCTTTTATCTGTCCAATTCTGCGAATATCAATTCGTACTGAAGAATAGAATTTCAGGGCATTACCACCGGTAGTGGTTTCAGGGTTACCAAACATTACCCCTATTTTCATACGAATTTGATTGATAAACATCAGGACGGTATTGCTTCTATTAAGCACACCGGTGAACTTGCGCATGGCTTGGGACATTAATCGTGCTTGCAAGCCAACGTGGGAGTCTCCTACATTACCGTCAATTTCTGCACGCGGCACCAAAGCTGCAACAGAGTCTATGACAATAATATCAACTCCACCAGAGCGTATAAGAATTTCGGCTATTTCCAGCGCCTGTTCACCAAAATCAGGTTGTGATACCAGAAGATTATCAACATCAACGCCCAATCGTTCTGCATAATTGGTATCAAGAGCGTGTTCGGCGTCAATAAAAGCGGCAGTTCCACCCCTTTTTTGTGCTTCAGCAACTGCATGAAGAGCTAAGGTTGTTTTACCCGAGGCTTCAGGACCATATATCTCAGTGACTCTACCCTTGGGGAATCCACCAACTCCCAGGGCAATATCCACGCTCAATGTGCCCGTTGGAATCACCGGAACTTTTTCTAATTCATGCGTTCCTAAGCGCATGATGGATCCTTTGCCGAATTGCCGATGTATTTGATTTATAGCATTTTCAACACTGCCGGTTTTATTCCCACTGGATGTTGCCATTACATTCTCCTGGATATGAATAATAAAGTAGTAAGTATCACTATAACAGATTCAACAGGTAGCGACGAATCAAGTCAAGACTTGTAGAGGCTGTGATTTCTTGGATTTGTTCTCTGCTGCCGTCAAAATGAAAATTATAAAGGTAGATTTTATTGCTGGTGGCTAAGCCGATATAAACAGTGCCAACCGGTTTTTCCTTAGTACCTCCTTCCGGGCCTGCAATCCCTGTTATAGAAAGAGATAGGTCAGAACCTGTCCTCATGCGTATCCCCTGGGCCATAGCCTCGGCAACTTCTCGGCTGACCGCGCCGTATTGCTCAATTAATAAGGGATCTATGTCAAGAAATTCTGATTTCATACTATTTGCATAGGAAGTCACACCTGCCAGGAAGTAATTTGAGCTGCCTGGTATTCGGGTGATTCTATGGGAAAGCAAACCACCGGTGCAGGACTCAGCAAGAGAAAGTGTTAATCCTCGTTTATTGAGTAGTCTGCCGACAACACTTTCCAGGGTGTCCTGGTTCTGACCGTAAATAACGTCACCCAAAAGACTATAAATGGATTTGGTTGCGCCACTAAGTATATTGTTGCATTGATCAGAATGATGCTTTGGAATGGTAAGAGTAATATGAAGCTCGGGAAAGACGGGATAATAACCGATATTGACTGTACTATCGAATGTAAGCAATGCGATTTTACTGTTTACCTCATCCTCATTCATATTAAAAACGCGCAACATTTTTTGACGCATACCTCGAGCAGGGTTGGAGTACCAATCAGTTAATCGAGGGATGACCTCTTCTATGAGCAACTGTTCCATCTGATTAGGGATGCCTGGCAGAAAAAAAATTGGTTTGCTATCATGAACGAGTTGATAACCAGCCATTCTTGCTCTGGGCTTAAGAGCTTCTGCCCCTTTTGGTAACCATGCAAGTTTCTCGAGGGGACTAAGGGGATCACCGGAGCTTTCATTAAGGTGTGCTCTGATCTGGGAGAGTATCTCTAGATTTGGCATCGTTGGTCTATTCAACGCCACCGATACAGCCTCAGTGGTAAGGTCGTCATCGGTAGATCCGAGACCGCCAGTTACCAGCACAAAATCAACTCTACCGATTGCACGTTTTAATGCTTCTCCGATTAGAGCAGGTGTATCACCTATAGTATGCATAGCATATATTTCATAACCAGCATCGAAGAGATGACGTGCAGCAAAACCACTTGTGGTATTATAGATCCTACCGGAGGTTAATTCATCTCCTATGGCAATAATTTCTCCCTTCATATATGGCTCTTACACAACCTTTCCTGTTAAACCTGTCGAAGTACTCTTATCAAGTTTGACCTGCACTATGGTTTTCATTAGTGCATCATCTCCTGGAAAAGATACTGGAATATAATTATCTGTAAAGCCCTTGAGAAAACCATTTTTATCCCGTTTATTTTCGACCAAAACGGATCGAGAGGATCCTATAAAGTTTTTATAAAAGGAGTTTTTCTTGGCCTCACCGAGTTGGCGCAGCTTTTGAACTCGGCTGTTTTTAACATTCTTCTCAATCTGGTCTTCGTATGTTGCAGCAGGTGTTCCCGGCCGTTTGGAATAGGGGAATACATGCAGGTATGTGAAATCCAGAGAATGAATAAAGTTGAGGGATTGAATAAACTGGTCGTTTCGTTCTCCTGGAAAACCTGCAAGTATATCAATGCCTATTGCAATATCCTTGATTTTATCTCTACAAAATTCTATTTTCTCCTTAAACTGGCTGGTAGAATACCGCCTGTTCATGCGCAACAGTATCTCATCATTTCCACTCTGTAAAGGAATATGTAAATGGGGCATGAAATTGTTATTTTCCCGCATAACTTCAAGGAGTTTCTCTGAGATTTCCAATGGTTCGATGGAGCTCAGGCGATATCGGATATCCGGGGTGGAACGACAAAGCTTCTCCATGATAATGCTAATATCTATATTTTCCGGAAGATCTGCTCCGTAGTAACCAACATGAATACCGGTAATTACTATCTCTTTATAGCCATTCTTGGCGAAAATCTCGGCCTGCTTCAACACCTCATTTTCCCCGAGACTTCTGCTTCTTCCCCTGGTGTAGGGAACTATGCAATAGGTACAGAAGGCATTACACCCATCTTGAATTCGCAAATAAGCTCGCGTCCTGCTGCCAAATCGGTTAATCGGAAGATGCGAAATTTCTTTTTGTTTGGCAATCTCATCCTTGAGAACTGAGATAGTTGTATCCTCCTGCAGGGCGAGGTCTACAAGGAGATGCTTGTCGCCATTTCCCACTAAAGAAACTGACCTGTTTTTCAACTCTTCCATTGCCACTATATCCTCACTGGCTAATTGAGAATAACAGCCGGTTACAATTATTTTAGCATGAGGGTTATTTCGCAATGCTTTTCTCAATTCCTGACGAGATTGTGCACCGGCTTTGCCCGTTACGGAACAGGTATTAATAACTACAATATCAGATTCTGTGTCAGCGGAAACAATATGGTGGCCTAGTTGTTCAAAGCTTGAATGAAATGAAGCTGATTCATATTGGTTGACTTTGCATCCTAGGGTGCTGATGTGGATTTTTTTCATGTAGATGTGAGGTATATCGTCGATTATTGTATTTCTCCTGAACCGATAACTTCATCACCATTGTAGATAACACTATATTGGCCAGGAGTAACAGCTCTTTGCGGTTCAGTAAATTTGATAAGAAAGCTTGAATTGCTCAATTGTGTGAGCTTGGCAGTGCTTCCTTTGTGAGTATATCTGATTTTGACCTGATATTCTTGCTCAAGCAAGGGTAATTTACCAGATAGCCAATTACAATTGTGGATAGTGATTTCATCTTTGAATAGATCTTCGTATTTACCGACAATAACCCTGCTATTAATGGGATCAATCCCCAGGACGTAATATGGACTGCTATCCGGGATACCCAATCCTCTCCGCTGTCCTATGGTGTAGTTGACAACACCGCTGTGCTCACCTAAAACTTTACCTTCTTTATTAACAATGTGGCCTGTTTTAATTTCATTTGAAGATCTGCCGTTAATAAATTCACCGACACTACTACCTTTAAGAAAGCAAACATCTTGACTTTCTTTGCCGCGAAAGTGAGTAAAGCCATGTCTTTCTGCAAAATCGTATATCTTGCTTTTCGTAAGAGTACCCAGGGGAAAGAGTACCTTTGAAAGTTGCTGTTGACTCAAGCGTGAAAGAAAATAGGACTGATCTTTGTTTTTGTCTATGCCTTTCAATAGATTAAAAGCTGTTTTTCCTTGATCTACTCGGGCATAATGACCTGTGGCGACCTTGGTCATACCTGTTTGCAAAATTTTGTCGAGAAAGAGACCAAATTTTATTTCACGATTGCAGATAATGCATGGATTCGGGGTAAGGCCTTTAAAATAAGTTGAACAGAAATAATTGAGTACTTGATTGTTAAATTCTTCTGTTAAATCTATGATCTGCAGAGGAATACCTAATTTATCTGCAATACCTGAAACTTGTTCAATTTGTTGCGGCAGATCCGGTTGTGCCAATTGCATAAAAAAGCCAGTGACACTATACTTATCTTTCAACATGATTGCTGTAGAAGTGGAGTCCACGCCGCCACTCATAGCAACACCAACCTTTATTCTTTTCACTTAACTCCTTACAATTGATCTGTGACAACGTTTGAAGAATGATCTGACAAAGCAAAAAATACTCTAATAAAATATGACGAAAAATAAAAGGCGCAATGGTCTCAAGCCAGCGATTCCTGAGCTTCTCGCTCCGGCTGGTAACCTGGAAAAATTAAAGACAGCATTCCACTACGGTGCAGATGCAGTTTATTTAGGTGGTAAAGATTTAAGTCTACGAGCTAAAGCAGGCAATTTTTCACTTGCAGAGATGAAGCAGGCAATTAGCTATGCCCATGAAAGAGAAAAAAAAGTATACGTCACTATTAATGTGCTTGCTCATAATAACGATCTTAAGGGAATTGAAGAATATATGACCTCCATAGCAAGTTATGGAGTAGATGGCTTGATAATCGCTGATCCAGGAATACTGCGAATTGCTCAACAATGTGTTCCTGAAATTCCCCTACACCTCTCGACTCAAGCGAATGTGACCAATCACGCATCAGCAAATTTCTGGCTGCAACAGGGAGCTGCACGCTTAAACCTGGCACGTGAACTATCAATCGCAGAGATCCGCGAAATACGAGAAAGAGTTGATGGTGAATTGGAAATTTTTGTTCACGGTGCCTTATGTATCTCTTATTCAGGTAGATGTATGCTTTCTAATTATTTAACCGAACGCAATGCTAATAAAGGTGAATGTTCTCACCCCTGTAGGTTTGGCTATGCGGTTATCGAAGAAAAGAGACCTGGTCAGTATTTTCCAGTGGAAGAGGATGAACGGGGCACCTATATTTTCAACTCTAAAGACCTTTGCTTGCTTATGCTTTTGCCGGAACTCATAGCAGCTGGTGTGAATTCTCTCAAAGTAGAAGGGAGGATGAAATCAATCTTTTATGTTGGTGGCGTGGTTCGAATCTATAGGGCAGCATTGGATTATTTGGCTGAGCTTTCTGAAGAGAAATGGCAGGATCCATCTTCAATAATCATTCCTCAGATTCTTTTTGATGAAATCCAAAAAACTGGTACTCGCGGAATTACTGAGAATTTTTTCAGAGATCACCCAACGCAGGATGATATGTTGTATCACACATCCCGTGCAGAACAGCTGACAGAGCCGGTGGCCGTAGTGAGGCAGGCTGCTACTGAACCATTGGTGGAAATTCGCAACAGGGTAGATTGTGGGGAAGAACTTGAATATATGGGCAAAGGGATGTACACCCAGGCTGTTACCCTAAAATCTATGCGCAGTGATACTGGGAATCTTCTAGATGCTGCCAATCCTGGAAATATAGTTCATATTACTACAAAACCGCCATTGAAGGGCATTGAAGTTTTAGGCATCATGCGAAGAACAAAAGCGAAATAGAGTATAAATAGCAAATAATTAACATACTGAGCCATTTGCAAAACTGAATTTTAGCCCAAACTCTGCGTTATGATGAAAAATATAATCCTCGGAATATTAACTATATACCTGTGGTAATATTTCTCCTCATTCCTTGATTTTGAACAAAAATCCTACTTTTGCAAAAGGCTCATACTGTATGAGAAGAATACTATCCTACCTAAAATCGTTGCAACAACGCCTTTTCTAACCACATTATGGTGCTGAAAGCCTTGTTTATTTAGCACGTATGCTGGAATTTGGTGAGTGATATCCAGATGAAACAGTGGCATTAGGCATAATAAATGACCCTTTTCCAACTATAGTACCTGGATTAGTAACTGAGTTGCATCCTGTCTGGGTGTCATCACCAAGAATTGCACCGAATTTCCTTCTACCAGTATCAATTTGCTGATCTTCAAAACGGATTAATAGATTACCTTTTATGAATCGCAGGTTAGCAATTTTAGTCCCCGCACCAAGGTTGCAGTTATTCCCTAGAATTGAATCGCCAACATAGTTAAAATGACCAGCTTTGGCATCATCTAAAAAAATGGAGTGTTTAATTTCAGTGGTGTGGCCTAAAACGCATCCTTTGCCAGAGATGACGTCACCACGAAGATAGGCGCACTGACGTACTTCATTCCAGTCACCAATAATTGCTGGAGATTTAATCATTGCTCCCGGTTCAATTACCGAACCTTTACCTATCTCTATTTTATCACCAGAAAAGCTGCAACCTGCCATGAGTACTGAAGCACCAGGCAAAGGTTCATCATGTAGCAGTACCTGTAAATCTCCAGTAGTAATTTTGCCAAAGATAAGAGTACATTCAGCGCTATCTATCAGATCCCCATTATGGAGTATAAGGGTTTTTTCCAACGGTTTATTTTCCTGGAGGAGGCTAGTGTACAAAGGTTGATAAGGATAATTGCGCAGATAATCTTGGAGACTATTCAAACCTTCCCAGCAGTATTTTCCTTGGGGAATGAGTTCGGGGTGAGCATAATCAGAGAGTTCAAACAAAGATTCGCTGCGTAACATATACTATCCTCCATAACTTATAAGTAGTAATTATTGTTTTTCTGTTCATGAAAATATGTCCGATTAACAACCATGGAAGAAAAGCAGGTTTAATTCAAGAAATATTAACGTTTTCATTTATCTGATAACTTATGTCAGCTTGACTATCTTGCAATCAGTGTATAGCATATGCCAACTTTTTTGATTATTAGATCATAAATGAGTAACATACATTTAATGAAACAAATCAGGCGATATTTTACTATTCTATATTTTATTCAACCTTACCACGATAACAATGCAACTAATGCTTATTATACCCCTTTCAGGAGGTTTCTGTGGAATTCAATGATTCGTTGAGCATAGGAATGGACGATTTCTCAAGCAATGAGGATGTTCAAATCCCTGAAATATTACCCATGATGGCAGTTCGTGATGTAGTTGTCTTCAATTACATGATTATTCCGCTTTTTGTTGGTCGGCCAGGATCTGTTGAAGCTGTCAATGAAGCAATAGGATCGAACAAATTAATAATGCTGGTCACCCAAAAAGATGCTACCAAAGATGATCCTGAGATAGAGGATCTCTATGATGTTGGTATGGTTTGTATGGTGATGCGTACTTTAAAACTACCCGATGGTCGACTCAAGGTTCTGGTGCAGGCCATGTCGAAAGCATGTGTAAGGGAGTTCATTCGCACAGAGCCGTCCTATCAGGTGAAAATTGAAGAAATAGAAGAGTCGGAACCAGGGCCGATCACCGTGGAAGTCGAGGCACTCATGCGCACCGTGCGTGAACAGACAGAAAAGATAATGTCTCTTCGCGGTATTCTGTCTGCCGATCTGATGATGATCATCAACAATATAGAGGATCCCGGTAGACTAGCAGATTTGGTCGGATCAAACCTGCGCCTGAAAGTAGTTGAATCCCAGTCAATCTTAGAGGAAACAGATCCCGTCAAGCGGCTAAAGCTTGTAAGTACTCTTCTTGGTAAAGAACTGGAAGTATCTACAGTTCAAGCAAAAATTCAGAATGATGCTAAGGAGGAAATGTCAAAATCGCAGCGAGAATATTTTCTCCGTGAGCAGCTTCACGCCTTGCAAAAAGAGCTTGGGGATACCGATGATAGACTCCAGGAAATTGAGGAACTTGAACGAAAACTGAAAAAAACCAAGATGCCTAAACCGGTGAGGAAGGAGGCAAAAAAACAGATCTCTAGAATGGAGATGATGCATCCGGATTCTTCTGAGGCTACCATAATCAGAACATATATAGATTGGATACTTGATGTTCCCTGGAAGAAGTCCACCAAGGATATTTTAGATCTGGTAGCTGCCAAAAAGGTTCTGGATGAGGATCACTACGGCCTTGAAAAGGTAAAAGAACGTATCTTGGAATATCTAGCGGTACGTAAATTAAACAAGGCCACTAAAGGCCCGATTCTCTGTTTTGTGGGCCCTCCAGGTGTTGGAAAGACATCACTAGGTCAATCCATCGCCCGGGCAATGGGGAGAAAATTTCATAGAATCTCTCTTGGTGGTATGCGAGATGAGGCTGAGATCCGGGGACATAGAAGAACATATATAGGCGCGATGCCTGGCAGAATTATTCAAGGATTGAAGACGGTTAATTCCAATAATCCTATATTCATGATGGACGAAATTGATAAGATTGGCTCCGATTATCGTGGAGATCCATCTTCTGCGCTTCTTGAGGTGCTTGATCCTGAACAGAACTTTGAGTTTTCCGATCATTATCTTAATCTTCCTTTTGACTTGTCAAAAGTAATGTTTATTACCACAGCAAATCTAAGTGATACCATTCCTGGACCGCTTCTGGATCGTATGGAGGTTATCCGGTTATCTGGCTATACCCTGGAAGAGAAAATCGTAATCGCCAACCGTTATCTGCTGCCGCGCCAGTTGAGTGAGAATGGTATTAAAACTCGTCATATCAAAATAGATGATGAAACCTTGAAATATGTGGTAACCCACTATACCTATGAAGCAGGTTTACGAAATCTTGAGCGGGAAATAGGCAAGATATGTAGAAAAATAGCTCGTAAAATTGCCGAAGGTGGGAGAGGGCCATACAGAGTTTCTATTCGTACAATTGACAAATACCTCGGACCTCCAAAATCCATACCCGAGTCAGAGATTGAGTCACTTGAACAGCCTGGACTTGCCACCGGTCTAGCTTGGACGGAAATAGGTGGGGAAATACTCCAGATCGAAGTGAATCTCATGCCTGGTAAAGGGAGACTTACCCTGACAGGGCAGTTGGGTGATGTGATGAAGGAGTCCGCGCAAGCAGCATTAACGTATTGTCGCAGCAGAAATAAAGAACTCAAGGTTGATGCCAGCTACTTTGATGAAACTGATATCCATGTCCATGTACCTGCCGGAGCTATTCCCAAGGATGGACCATCAGCAGGAATTACAATGGCAACTGCACTCTATTCAGCCATTATTAAAAAGAAAGTTGCCAATAAATTGGCAATGACCGGTGAGATTACGCTACGCGGCAGAGTATTACCCATTGGCGGTCTCAAGGAAAAAGCTCTTGCTGCTTTGCGGGCAGATATCAATATGGTGATAATCCCAGAACAGAATAAAAAGGATCTTGTGGAAATTCCTCAAGAGATTCGCAAGAAAATGCAATTTTTCCCGGTTAAGGATATGGATGAAGTAGTAAAACTTGCTTTTCTTAAAGCTTCAAAGAAAAATGTGAAAAACCAGAAAAAAAAGAAGTCATAAAAGTTAGTTGAGGTGGGTGACTATAATCCAACAGTACCTCCATCAAGCAAAAAGCTTGGCAGGAGGATAGTAAATGGAACTATCCTCCTGCTGGTAATTACATTCTGCACCATCTTTTTCTGGTTGTACCTATATTCCGTGGCCCCCGGACCTGCCGGACCTCCAAGCGTTAGATTTATCATTCCAAAAGGTTCTTCATTTAATTCTATAAGTAAAATATTAGCAGAGAAAGGGTTGATCCATAAAGATATACGCTTTCACATTCTCGCTCGTTTAAATGGCTACTCCAGCAAATTAAGAGCAGGAGAATTCAAGTTGTCAACTGGCCAGAAACCTCTTGATATTCTTAAAGTACTCACCACTGCAGAAACATTACAACATAAGATAACTGTAGCTGAAGGTTTAAATGCAAAGGAAATAGCAGCATTATATGCCATGAACAACTGGTGCACAGTAGAGGAATTCCTCAAGCTTATACATGATAGGGAATTTCTTGATAGCCTTGGTTTTAATAAAATCAATAGTCTTGAAGGGTATCTTTACCCAGATACTTATTATTTAACTAGGGTACCATCTATAGGTGCTGCTGAAATAATTCGCAAAATGGTAGAACGCTTTAACCAAATTTGGCGAGAGCTAGATGCTGATAGCGAATACCAAAATGAGGTTGTCATACTTGCTTCAATCGTAGAGAAAGAGACGGCTAATCCATCAGAGAGAGCCAGGATTGCAGCAGTATTTAAAAACAGGTTAGAAAGGGGAATGAAATTACAGTCTGACCCGACTGTGATTTACGGTATTCCTCAATTTAACGGTAACATCACCAAAAAAGATCTCAAAACGAAAACACCATATAATACCTATGCTATCAAGGGGCTACCAGTTGGCCCCATAAGTAACCCAGGGAAAGAGGCCATTGCTGCAGTCCTTAATCCGACTGATGAAAATTTCCTCTATTTTGTCTCAAAAAATGATGGGACTCATCATTTTTCTACCACCCTAAAAGAGCATAATCGCGCGGTGCGTAAGTATCAAAGAAAATAAGAGTAGAGAATCTGCCGGAAAACCCTATATTTTGTAGAGGCGAGATCATTCCGAAAATTAATTGAATTCATCTTGATGATAAACTAAAGACTAAAAAGAAACTATTTATTATAGGATGTAGCCACAGTGAAAATAGCACTGATTCAGACAAATCCAGTAATTGGAGATTTTCGGTATAACTGTAAAAAGATAATTTTCTGGGCAAACAGAGCCAACAAGGCCGGCTGCCAACTAGCTATTTTTCCTGAAATGGCTGTTTCCGGTTATCCACCTCAGGATTTACTTGAACGAGAAGCATTTATTGTTCAGCAGTGCCACGCCATTGAATCACTTATCACGGAATTGCCTGACATTGATGTACTTTTCGGTTGCTTTGAGCATAGAGAAGCTGATAAAGGCAAGAAACTCTTTAACTCTGCAGTTGTCGCCAGAGGCGGTAAAATAGTTTACCGGGCACGGAAACAATTGCTTCCCTCCTATGACGTCTTTGATGAAACCCGGTATTTTGAACCGGGAGGCAAAACTATACCTTATAATCTAGGCAACCTCACTCTAGGTGTTACCGTTTGCGAAGATATCTGGCACGAAGAAATTGATGATTATCAGATAGAGCCGGTGAATCAATTGACAAAATATTGCCGGGAAAAGGGCATCAATCTTGATGGGATTGTCAATATTTCGGCTTCACCTTTCCAGCGGAATAAAGAACAGCAGAAACATAACATGTTTAGCAAGCTTTGTGCTCGACATGGATTGCCTTTACTCTATGTTAATCAGGTTGGAGGCCAAGATTCTCTGTTATTCGATGGCAGAAGTCTAGCAATGAATAGACACGGTGATATTACCGCGAAGGCTCCTGGATTTATCGAAGAAATGGTTGTTGTCGATACGCTTAACTGGAGCGGTGAGATTCATGGACAAGAGGTCGATAATGAGGTTGAGTCAGTATATCAAGGGTTGGTGATGGGAGTCCGAGATTATGTTACGAAATGTGGTTTCACTCAAGTGGTACTCGGTTTATCCGGTGGAATTGATTCAGCTCTGACCTGTGCCATTGCTGTTGAAGCGTTAGGAAAAGATAATGTTCTTGGTGTTGCCTTGCCTTCGCCTTATAGCTCACCAGAATCAGAGGAAGATGCTAGAAAACTCGCTGAAAAATTGGGATGTCGATTTGAAGTAATTGGGATAAGCGAACTTTTCAAAAACTTTTCAACTTCTTTAAAACCTCTTTTTCAGAATTTGGAAGAGGATCTCACAGAGCAAAATATCCAGGCAAGAATCCGCGGAAATCTCCTGATGGCTTTGTCTAACAAATTTGGTTCATTACTCTTGACCACAGGTAATAAGAGTGAAATGGCCGTGGGCTATTGCACACTCTATGGTGATATGAGTGGGGGCTTAGCGGTGATTTCTGATGTTCCTAAACAACTGGTTTATAGTTTAGCAAGGTACGTCAACCACAAAGATGAATTAATACCAGAGAGGATTTTAACAAAAGCTCCCACTGCT